>CAYMHO010000077.1:0-23713 GCA_964390195.1 uncultured Fimbriiglobus sp.
TGGGGTTGCCGCCGGTGGCGGCGGTGAGGACGGACGTCCCCCCGAGGGAGACGACGACGGCCCCGTGGGCTTGCTTGGCCAGCTTGCCGGTTTCGAGGACGAGGTTCGACGACCCGAACGGGCGTTCGACGCGGGTGTAAGGCACTGTGCGACCCTTTCGCGGTGGTTGCGACAGGGTGCGACTTCTTCTTCCCAGCGGTCAGCGGTCAGCGGTCAGCGGTCAGCCAGCAGGGAAAACCCGATGTCTCTGGTGCTGGCTGAGAGCTGACGGCTGAAAACTGACGGCTCCAAGCAGGTCACTTCCGCAGGCCCAGTTTGGCGATCACTTCCAGATACTTGGCGCGGTCGGTCTGCCGCAGGTAGTGCAGCAGGCCGGTCCGCTGGCTGACCAGCTTCAGCAGCCCACGGCGGCTGGAGAAGTCCTTCTTGTGCGTCCGCATGTGCTCGGTCAGGTAGTTGATCCGACTGGTGAGCAGTGCGATTTGCACCTCGGGCGAACCCGTGTCCTTCTCCGCCCGTTTGAACTGGCCGATCAGCCCTGCCTTCTGTTCCTTCGTGGTGGCCATGCCGGTAGTGTTCCTGTGTCGTCGGGACTCGCGAGCCGCCTAGAGGACACTCCTCCGGGCCGGTCGTGGGGCGGCGTCTCCGCCGCGTCGCACCATGTCAGTGTGAAGACGTTTCCACTGTATTGGATTGGACCACATTAGCAGTTCCCACGACAACGACAAGCGGGGGACCGGAAATTCGACCTGACGGCGTGGGCAAGGGCGGCCGGTCGTGCCGAGGTTAACGCTCGCCCGGCGAGGTGGGCGGTGCCGGCCGGTCGGCCAACTTCCGCTCCAACTCCCCGATCCGCTTGCTCTGGGCCTGGATCGCTTCGATCAACGCCGCCACGCAGAGCGACAGAATGATGCACGTCATCCCCAGGTACATCCGCCACTCGTCCGGCTGGGTGGCGGAGGGTGCGATGGCCAGGAAGCAGCCCAGACCCAGCACGGCGACCGCGAGCAACAGGAAGTAGCGGGGCTTGTGCATCGTAGGAACCCCTGAGGGGATACTGTGGGGACCGACCGTACAACCATCCGCAGATGCTAATCGCCCGGCCGAGGTGTGTCAAACCGCCGGGACAGCAGGGTGTGCCGACGGGCCGGAGCCACACCCCCTGAACTTCGGCGGGGTGTTACCTTTCTCGCAGCTCACCCCCCGGCGCTGAACGCCGTCAGAACCAGCAGGACAAACCCCACGAACGACACCCCGACCGTCGCCCCCCCGAACATGGCCACCTTCCCGGCCGTCGTCCGCCGCCCGAGGAACCCGAAGGCGGCCGCGGCCACGCTGAGCGCCGACGCCACGAGGGAGTACACCATGAAGTGGTAGGGGATGCCCGCGGCGGCGATCGCCTTCTCGAAGAACACAACGCTGACGGCCAGTAGGACGGCCACGGCCAGCAGCGCGCAGCCCACGACGCCGACGGTGTTCTGGGTCTGGGTCATCCGAATGTCCTCGGGTGCCGAGCGGCGCGGACGGCGGACGCCCGGTGTACGAACCGGTGGCATCCCGTGGCGGGTTCACTCGGCGGGTGGAAAGGCCTTCAGCTACCCGGCGAGCCGACTCCGCAAACGCGACACGGTTCCGTCAAAATGTCGGAGGGACGAAAAATCGCAAACGTCACATCCCCCGCCGTGTCGTGCTGTAAGGTCCGGTGTCGCTGATATGATGACGCCCAGCCATTCCGATCCGACACCTCCGGTCGGGTCTCCCCCCGCGGAGCCGTCACATGCGGTCGATCGTCCGTTGGTCGCTCGGGGTCGTCGTGGTGCTGGCCGCTTTCACGGCCGTCGGGCTGACCGGCCCGGACCGGCCGCTCGCCGCCCAGCCGGCCAAGAAGGCCCCCGGCACCGAACTGGTGCCCGTCGAGGGGTACGCCGTCCTGTCGGTGAACGTGGCCAAGGTGCATGACGCCGGAGCCGCCAAGCCGATCCGCGACGCCCTGGAGAAGGGGGACAAAGCCCTGCTCAAGCGGATCGAGTCCGACTACGGCCTGACGTTGGACCAGGTGGACCGGCTCACCTTCTTCTGGCCGGAGCCGGGGTACACGCCGGGGCCGGAGACGGCCGCCGTGTTCGTCACCACCCGCAAGCCGATCGACAAGGAGAAGTTCCTGAAGACGTGGCGGTGCAGCCCGGAACCGAAGAACCCGAACCAGTTCGGTCAGTTCGGGTTCGGCGGGTTCGGCAACCTGGGCCGTCAGTTCGGTATCGCAGGCGGCGCGGCGTTCGGGCGAGCCATCCCGGTGCCGTGTTTTCCCGCCGTCCCGGCCGCCCCGAAGGCGGCGGACGAGAAGCCGAAACCGCTCGACCTGAACGCCCCGTTGTACTACTGCGGCAGCTACGACGAGACGGTCCTCATCCCGATCGACGACACCACCGTGGTCGTCCTGCCGACGGCCGCCACCACCCCGACGTTCGTCGCCGGCCTGTTGCGGAAGAAGGGGGACGGCCCACTGGCCGAGGTGCTCGCCCTGGCCGGCAAGCACGACGTGGTTCTGGGCGTGACCGGGAAGGGGATCCGCCAGCAGATCAAGAACTACCGCGAAGGGTACTCGGAGGTGGTCCCCCTGCTGCTTGACTGCAAGGTGCCGCCCCCGCCGGTCGAGAAGCCGGTCGGCCCGGACGGCAAGCCGGAGGACGAGTTCACCCCGTTCGAACCGCTGGCCGAACTCGACCGGGCGGTCGTCGCCTTCGACTTCGGCCCCACCTGCAAGCTGACCGTCACCGCCCACTACCCGACCGCCGAGGCGGCGAAGAAGGCCGAGCCGGTGGCGAAGAAGGCGTTCGGCCAACTGACCGACGCGGTCGGCGACCTCCGCAAGGCGACCGCCGAGGACGCGGGCGAGAAGGACTGGCTGCCGCTGTTCGACTTCGCCCTCGCCGGGCTGAAGTCGGCCAAGGTGAGCCTGGACGGCAAGACCCTGTCGGCCACCGCCGCCGCCGACATCACCGACCCGCTGAAGGCCGCCTTCGCCGTCCTGCCGACCAAGATCCAGGACGCCGCCGACCGCATGCGGATGGCCAACAACCTGCGGCAACTCGGCCTCGCCTTCCAGAACTACGAATCGTCCAACGGACACTTCCCGCGGGACGTGACCGACGGCGAGGGGAAGGTGCTGCTGAGCTGGCGGGTGGAGTTGCTGCCGTACCTGGAAGGGAATGACCTGTACCAGAAGATCGACCGCACGAAGGCGTGGGACGACCCGGCGAACAAGAAGCTGTGGGACGAGATGCCGGACGTGTTCAAGGTGCCCGCCCGCGTCACCAAGGAGAAGCACGAGACCTACTTCCAGGCGTTCCGCACGGTCAACTGGGTGGGTAAGGACGACCCGTGGCAGGTGGACACGCACAACGTGACGAGCGCCGAGGTGGCCGACGGCCCCAGCACCTCGGCGGCCGTCTTCGAGATGGAGGACGCGACCAACTGGATGAAACCGGGCGACCCGCTGTTCGACCCGAAGAAGCTGGCCAAGATCGGCAACCCGAGGACGGGCAAGGCGGGGGTGGTGATGCTCGACGGGGCGGTGCGGACGCTCGACGTGAAGAAGTACACCGGCGAGAAGCTGGCCGCCATCATCACCATCAACAGCGGCGACGACGTCGATCCGGATGACTTCAAGTAGGCGAGAGGGGGAGACACGAGAGTTCCGTGTCTCCCCCCTCTCCTGTCAGCTACTTCTGCCCTTCCGCCTGCTGCATCCGCTGCTCCAGCTCGTGGATGTTCGGCACGTCGGCGGCGGTCATCCGCTTCGCCTTCCCGGTCCCGCCGCCGCCGGTCTGCACCACGTTCGGGTCCACCTTCGGCGGGTTCTCCAGCCGTTCGAGCGCCGTGCGGGCGGAGGACAGCCCCGGTTCGATGGTCAGCGCCTTGCGGTACTCCGCCTTCGCGTCGGCCATCTTGCCCGAGGCGGCCAGCACGAACCCCATGTTCGCGTGAGCCTCGCCCTCGGTGCCCCCCTTCTGGAACGCGGCGAACGCCTCCTCGGCGCGCCCCGTCGCCCCGACCGCCAGCCCCAGGTTCAGCCACGCCGGCTTGAGCGCGGGGTCGAGCTGCACCGCCTTCCGCAGGAACTGCTCGGCGGTCGGCAGGTCGCCGCGACAGTAGTAGCTGTACCCGATGTCGTTGAGCAGCTTCGGGTCGTTCGGGGTGGCCTTCAGAAGCGGGTCGTACTCGGCCTGGGCCTTGCTGAACTCGCCGACCGTGTCGTACAGGACGGCCAGCCGGCGACCGACCCCGGCCGAGTTGGCGGTGGCGGCGTCGAGGGTACGGGCCTTCTCGTAAAGGGAGATGGCCTGCTTGACGGCGTCCGGCCCCTTCCCCTTCTGGGCCAGTTCGTCGGCGGCGGCCAGGCAGGCGACGGCCGCCTGCTTGGGGGGCAGTTCGGTGGCCGGCGCCTTGGCGGCATGTTCCGGGCCGATGAGCAGCCCGGCCGGTGTGCCGCCGGTCGCGGTCTGGGGGGCGGGCGGCTGGTCCTTGTTCCCGAACAGGCCGAGGCAGCCGGTGGACGTGAGCGCGGCGGCGAGCACCAGCGCGAGCGCGAAGCGGGCCATCACTCCCCCCATCCGTGAGCGGCACCGAGAAACGACCATCCCCCGCCAGGCTGATACCGACGGGGGATGGAGGTGTCAACCGTGTACTGGGGGTGAATCAGCGGAACCCGCCGCCGAACCCGCCACCGAACCCGCCACCCAGCCCGCCGAATCCGCCCCCGAACCCGCCACCCAGGCCACCGCCAAGCCCGCCGCCCAGGCCACCGAACCCGCCGAACCCGCCGAGGGCGCCGAACCCGCCGAACTGCGGGCGGAAGTACTGCGGGTAGATCCGCTCCCCCTCGTCGCCGAACAGCCCTTCGGCGGTCGGGTGGCCGATCACCACGCGGTTGGCGGCGTCGGGGATGTTCGCCTTGACCAGCATCTCCACCACCGCCGCCCGCCGCAGTTCGTCCAACTGCTTCAGTTCGGCGGCCGGCTTCTCGCGGTCGTCCTCCGGCTGGATGATGACCGGGAACGGGACGGTCGGCAGGCGGGCGATGATCTGGGCCATGTGCGGGCGGCCGAACGGCCCGAGTTCGGGGGTGCCGTCCTTCCACTCGTTGTAGTACAGGACGAAGTCGTCCACCTCGGCCTTGTCGGCCTGCTTGTTCAGCCACGCGTTGGTGTACGTGCCGGGGGTGACGGGGATGGCCCCGCACGGGATCTCGGCACAGTTGTCCACGTGCTTGTCCAGGCACGCCTTGGGGTTCAGCCGGCTAAGTACCGCCCCCTTGCTGTTGCACGTGTGGCAGCGGATGCAGCCGACGCCGGTGGTGGTGACGGCCACCACCAGGCCGGCGGCCAGCCGCAGCCCCCAGCGGCGGTGGGTGAGCAGGAACCGGAACATGGTCGGGGTCCTCTGCCGGCGGCTAGTCCGCCGGCGGTAGTGTGCGGGTGGAGGGCGAGCCGTGCTCCGTCAGGAGCCGGTCGCGGAACCGGCGGCTCACGCCGCTCGGCTCGCCGTGGGTCACTTGCCGATGGTCGGGGCGGTGAGCGGGCGGTTGAACACCCCTTCCACGTGCCCGGTCGGGCCGGTGATGTAAAGCTTCTCGCACCGGCGGTAGCTCATCATCCGCTCCCAGTCGGTGCGGACCGGGCTGCGGTAGTCCTCCGCCCGGCGGCTCTCCAGCCGGCCCCGCAGGTAGAACTCCAGGTCGCCCGGCTCGAACAGGTCCGACCCCGGCAGCGGGAGCAGTTCGTTCTGGTTGAGCGGGTGGACCAACTCCGGCGTCACCAGCACCACCAGCTCCTGCTCGCCCGCCTGGGTGCGGTCGAGTGACAGCAGCCGGCCGAGGTACGGCAGGTCGCCGAGGAACGGGACCCGGCTGGACTCGGCCGCGATGTTGTTCTGGATCAGCCCGGCCACCGCCATCGTCTGCCCCTCCCGCATCTCCACGGTGGTGGAGAAGGTGCGGGCGTTCAACCCCGGCACGGCCGCCCCGGCGATGTTCGCCCCGGCGTTGTTGTCCCGCGTGGACACGGTGGCGAACATGTTCAGCCGGATGCGGTCGCGGTCGGTGATGAACGGGGTGAAGGTGAGCTGCACCCCGAACGGCACGAACTGCACCCCTTGAAGCCCGTTGCCGACCCCGCCGAGGCCGCCGCCCGTCTGCCCGATCCCGCCGAGGACCGGCACCGGGAACTGCCCGCCGGCCAGGAAGAAGGCCGGCTGGCCGTTCAGGGCGGTCAGGTTCGGCTCGGCCAGCGAGCGGGCGTAGTTGAGGGTGCGGAGGGCGCTGATGGCCAGGGGCACCTGCCCGTTGTCCAGGTTGACCAGCAGGTTGCCGCCCGCCCCGAGCAGGTTGCCGGTGGAGTTCTGGAAGACCGTCGTGCCGGCGTTGTTGATGACCGAGAAGTTCACCCCGATGCTGCGGGCGGCCGCCCGGTTCACCTCGGCCACCGTCACCCGCAGGAGCACCTGGTGCTCGCCGACGATCCGCATGTTGTTGACGATGTTCCCGGTGCTCTCCAGGATGTAGCTGGACTGCCCCGGCGTGCCGGTCGGGTTGGTCGGGTCGAGCGGGTTCCCGGCCTGCGCGCCGACGGTGTTCACCGGCGGCTTGGGCACCCGGTTCCGGTCGTCCCCGCCGCCGGGGGCGTTCGCCCGCAGCACCCGCATGATCTCGTACGCGTCGTAGATGTCGTGCGCCTGCCCGTCCACCATCAGCTTGTCGCCGACCAGGGTCAGCCGCACCCGGCTCTTCGGGAACGCCTTGTTGATCTCCGCCTCGAGCGCCTTGTACACCCGCTCCAGCCGCGCCTTCGCCTCCGGGTCGGGCAGCACCCGCACCAGGTAGCTGAGGATCACTTCCTTCTTCGGGTCCTTCGGGTCCTTGAACCACAGGTTGAGCACGGTGGTGCCGGGCTTGCGGCCGAGCACGCTGAACTGCTTCGGGTCGTTCAACTGGTTGGCAGAGACGACCGTCGGGTCGACCAGTTGGAACTGAGTCGGCACCTCTTTCAGCATGAGCAGCCGCGCCCGCCCGTCGATCACGTCCAGGGTGTTCTTCGGGTCTTCGATCCCTTCGATGAACTGGGAGAACCGCTTCAGGTCTTCCTCGGTCGGCACCGGGGTGGTGCCGACCGGCCCGCCGAGCAGCGGCAGCCGCACCTTGTCGTCACCGAACAGCGGCTTCGGCTGCGGCAGCGGGGTGCCCTTCGGGTCGTCCGGCTTGGGCTGCACCATCGGCACCTGAGGCGCCTTCTCATCCGGCTTCGGCTGCACCATCGGCACCTGGGCCACCAGCGCGGGGCCGGGCACCGGCGACAGCGGACCGGGCATCACCGGCGGGATGACCGACACCGGCACCGACGGGTTCGGCATGGCCGGCATCGCCGGCGGCTTGAGCGCCGGGGTGAGCGGCGGCGGCTCCGGAATGGTGTCCAGGGTCGGCCCAGCGACCAGTTCGGGGGCACTCGCCGCCGGCACCTGGGGTGCCTTCAGCGGCGGTTGAACGAACTGCGTGCGGTCCACCGCCCGCGGCTCGGCCGGTTGCACCGGCTCGGCCTTCGCCGTCACGGCCGGCGGCAGCGGTTTCGGTTCGGCCTCCGGCTTCGCCGCCGTCGCCACGGACATCGCCCGCGGCCCGATCGACGCCTTCGGTCCCGCCCCGCCGGTGGTCACTTGCGCGGAACTGCCCCCCACCCATGCCAGGCCGAGGACGGCCGCGAGGGAGGCCGTCCGCCGCCAGAAGCGGTGCCGTTGGGTCGCGGTCGGCATTCGTTCTGCCATAGCTGTCCCCCGTCCCGATGGAAGAGCCGTGAGTCGCGGAGCTCACCCGCCGGCTTGCGAGCGGAGAGTACCGTTGCCGGAAGAATCGGAAGAATCGACGCAGAACGTGACACTTTTTCGATCGCCGTTGGGAATCGACTCAAGCGGCCGGCCGCGAATGCAGAAGGGAGAGAAGTCGGTGAACTGGTGGCAGGTGGGAAGTGTGGATGAATGACGCTGCTTACGGGGTTGCTCGGATTCCCTTATCCCCCACCCTACGGTTTGCAACATCACTCTTGTCGGAGCGGCCCTGGAACCCCCATGGCCGACCGATTTCCGGACAGAAACACGGGAATGCTTCAGAGTGGGTAGCGTTTTTGAGGCGGTCGAGGGTCGCCTTCGTTACCCGGGTAATATCGCCTAACCCCCTACCCGGATAACTGTTCCGTTCTCATAATCCGTTAAAGGGCGGCCGGCTATAGTACCCTTGTCCCGCCACCCACCCCGCCCAGCAAATCCCCTGGAGAAGAGTCATGCTCGCGTCCGCTCGGTTGGCCCGCTCGAACAACACCCGCCGGGCTGCGTTCACGCTGGTCGAAGTGCTGGTGGTGGTGGCGATCGTGGTGATCCTGGCCAGCATCGGCACGCTGGCGACCTTCAAGTTCCTCGAAGACGCGAAAGTCGATGCCGCCCGCGCCAAGGCCGACAACCTGCAGACTTATGCCAAGACCTGGATGGTGAAAAACGACAACCAGCCGATCACCAGCCAGAACATCGACCTGCTCGCCCAGTACGCCGAGGAAGGGGAGCGGGCCCTGTTCGACCCGTGGGGCGGCAAGTACCAGGCCGAGTGGCGGGTGGACCCGATCACCGGCCGCGAGCGGTTGTACATCTACACCCAGTACCAGGGCCGCAACGGGCAGGTGTACGAGTACGGGTCGCCGAAGGACATGGAACCGGCCGGCCAGTGATCTACAGTCGCCGCCCCGCTCCGCGGGCGGTCTGAATCCACCCCGCGGAGCGGGGTGGCGACAATTCCGGCCGCTCACTGGATCACCCACTCCGAGGATGACGTGACCCGCCGCCCAAAACCTCGCGCCGGTTACACCATCCTCGAACTGATGGTCGTCCTGGTTATCATCCTCATCCTTGCCGCCATCGTCGGCCCGTCGCTCATCGGCTTCTGGTCGAACAACCGCACCAAGGCGGCTGCCGACGCGGTGGGCGGGCGGTTGGCCGACGCCCGCGGGGCGGCCATCAGTCAGGGCATCCCGTACCGACTGTCCGCCTCCCCGGACGGGCGGATGATCCGCGTCAGCCCGGACGAATCGGAAGGCGCGGCACAGCCCTCCACCGACCCCTCCCTTCGCCCGATGTGGCAGCAAGAAACCCTGCCGAAAGGGGTGGTGCTGACGCCGACGTACACGGGAACGGAATCCCTCCCGGACGCCGACGGGTGGGTGACGCTCGTCACCTTCCTGCCGGACGGCACCTGCCGGGAGGACCGCAGCGAGTTCGAACTGGCCGAACCGGGCGAGACCGCGCTGGTCGTGCGGGTCCGCGGGCTGACCGGGGTGTGGACGATCAACCCGGCCACCGCCGCCGACCCGACCGGGACCGGCGGCATGACCATGGGGGCACAGCCGTGATCGCCCGACGGCCGGGATACACCCGCACCGCCCGCCCCGGCGTCTCGCTCATCGAGGTGCTGCTGGCCACCGCCATCTTCCTCATGTCCCTGTCCGCCATCGGGGTGCTGCTGCGGGCCGGGAGCGACGCCGCCCTGGAGGCCAGCCGCACCAACCTGTGCAGCCAGATGGCCCGCGCCAAGATGGCCGAACTCGAGGCCGGGGTGGGCGAGGTGACGGTGCCCGACGGCGGGAGCGGCACGTTCGCCGACCGCCCGAACTACCAGTGGGAGGTGATCTGCGTCCCGACCAGCGTGCCGAACGCCTACGACGTGACCGTGCGGGTGTGGAACGAGGTCGGCTCGCGGCCGGTCGAGGTGAGCGTCTCCCAGATCGTGCTCGACCCGTACCTGATGAACAACGCCGCCCCCCTGCAACCGCCCCCACCCCCCACCACCGGGACCGACCCGTGATCCGCCGGCCGACCCGCCCCGGGTACACCCTCCTCGAGATCCTCGTCGCCAGCGTCCTCGGGCTGCTGCTCATGGCCGCCCTGTACACGGCGTTCAGCATCATCATTACGGACGTGTCCGTCGGCCGCGACCTGACCGCCGAGAGCAGCCTGTCCCGCGGCATCATCAACCGGGTGGGCATCGACCTGGGTTCGCCCGTCGGGGTGCTCGGGCCGAAGTCGGGCGGGGACCCGGCGGCCAGCGGCGGCGGGTCGGCGTCCACCGACAGCAGCTCGACCGGCACCACCGCCACCACCACGACCAGCACCGACACCAGCAGCACGGCCGGCACCAGCCCGGTGACGACCGGCACGAACATCCCGTTCCAGGCGGGCGTCGTCGGCACCGGGGACCAGCTCATCATCTACCTCAGCCGCTCCCCGGACTACCTCCGCAAGCGGACCTCGCTGAACGCGACCGCCGCCATCACCCCGGACCTGGTGAAGGTGACGTACTACCTGCACTCGAGCGGGAAGGGGCTGTGCCGAAAAGAGGAGCCGTGGGTGACGGGCGAGGGGGTGTGGAACTCGACCGCCCCGGACCGCACCAACGAGGACGGCGAGCGGATCGCCCCCGAGGTGGTGAACGTGCAGTTCGAGTACGCGAGCGGGTCCGGGTACACGAGCAACTGGGACGGGTCCACCCCCGACGCCACCGGGGCCGCCTGCCAGGGGCCGCCGCGGGCCGTGCGGATGACCCTCACCCTCGAGTTCATCCTGAAGGACGGGACGACGACGACGAAGGACGTGACCCACGTGTACCCCCTCCGCTCGGCCGTCGGCACCGGCAGTTTCGCCAACGCCGGCCCGAACTCGACCGCCTCGTCCACCGGCGGCGCCACCCCAACGACCGGAGGCAGCCCGTGATCCGCCGGTCGCTCACCCCGCCCGCCCGCAAGGGGTACGTCCTGTACATCGTGCTGGTGGTGGTGGTGGTGCTCACCCTGGTGGCCTACCAGTACTCCGACGCGATGGCGTCGGAGGCGGCCGCCGCCACCCGCGCGCACGAGCTGGAGCAGGCGAAGGCGAACGCCGTGTCGGGCGTGTACGTCGCCGCCGCCATGCTCACCGACCCGAGCTACTACACGTACAACCTGGACGACGACCCGGGCCTGTTCCGGGCCGTCCCGGTCGGCACGGCGAACGTCGAGAGCGACCAGAACACCGCCCGCTGGCAGGGGGACGTGAACAAGCGGCGGGGGGGCGGCCTGGTCAGCCTGATCAACCTGTCCGACAAGGTGGGGAGCACCGACGGCAGCTACCCGGACGGGCTGCTGCGGTACGGGCTGGAGGACGAGTGCCGCAAGCTGAACGTGAACGCGCTCATCCTGCTCGACCCGACCGGGGCGGTCCTGTACGAGGCGCTGATGAAGCTGCCGAACATGACCCCCGAGGTGGCCGGGGCGATCGTGGACTGGCTCGACTCCGACCCGAACGAGTACCCGAGCGGCGGGGCCGAGGACGAGTTCTACATGGGCCTCGACCCGGCCTACCACTGCAAGAACGGGCCGATCAACAGCGTCGAGGAGTTGCTGCTGGTCAAAGGGGTGACGCCCGACTTGCTGTTCGGGGCGGACCGCAACCGCAACGGCGTGCAGGACCCCGACGAGACGGCGTCCGGCCAGTTCAGCCGCGGGTGGAGCGAGTACCTCACCTGCTACGGGCGGGAGATCAACGCCGACGCCGCCGGCATCCCGCGGCTCAACCTGAACACCGACGACCTGGTGCTGCTGGACGAGCAGCTGATGAGCCTGGAGGGGATGACCCGCGAGGTGGCCGACTACATCCTGTACTACCGGCTGAGCGGCCGCGGGGAGGCGGTGCAGGCCACCCTGCCGGCCAACCGGGTGCTCGGCACCGCCGCCGACCTGCGGACCCTGGTGGACAACGCCCTGCAGAGCGGCACCGCCCTCCCGCGGCGGCGGCTCACCTCGGCGTTCACCGTCCTGAACACCCAGATCCCGCTCCCCGCGACCGCCGCCCCGCCCGGCCAGCCGGCCCCGCCGGTGGTGGTCGTCCCGTGCCCGCTGAACGACCAGAAGACGCTCACCACCCTCGCCACGGTGATGCTCGACAAACTGACCGCCAACGACGACTACGAACTGGTCCCGCGGGTGAACGTGAACACCGCCCCGCGGGAGGTGATCGCCTGCCTGCCCGGCCTGACCGACGAGGACGTCGAGAAGATTCTGTCCAACCGCCCGACCTCCACCACCGACCCGACGGCCGCCTGGCTGGTGACGACCGCCGGCCTGGACCTGAGCAAGTTCAAGAACGTCGAGCGGTTCGTGTGCGGGCGGAGCGGGGCGTACCGGGTGCGGTCGGTCGGCTACTTCGGCACCACCGGCGGGCCGACGGCGAGTGTGGAAGCGGTCATCGAGGTGGTGGTGGAAGACGCCGACGGCACGGGGGCGGTCGCCCGCCCGCGGATCGTCCACTTCCGCGACACCACCGACCTGGGCCGCGTGTTCACCGACCTGCCGCGGTAAGTTGTTCGGGCTGGTTCGGGCGAACCCCGACCACAATGTGGGTGGGTGAGTGGCGAGGCGAGGTGCTTGCACACCCCACCGCGGCCCTCGCGGGCCGGGTTCGCCTGTCGGCTGTTTCGCCGGGGGAGTTGGTCTACTGCAGAATCCCCGGCACGACTGCCGGGGTTCACCAGGAGTGCCTCGTGTCACGCTACATTGCCATCGACGTGGACGCCGCCGGGCTGTTCGTCGTCGCCGGGTCCGCCCGGGGGACCGCGGTCCGCGTCGAGCAGGCCGTGCCGCTCACCGACGACCCCCTGCCGCTCACCCCGAACGCCGCCGCCGACCTGGGCAAGCGGCTGAAGGAGGCGCTCGGTGCCGCCCGCGTGGCCGCCGCCCCGGTGCTCGTTTGCGTCGGCCGCGACCGGGTGGTGCTGAAGGACATCCGCCACCCGAAGACGGCCCCGGCCGAGGAGCCGGCGGTGGTGCGGTTCCAGGCCCAGCGGGACCTGGCCGAGCCGCCGGACACCCTGCACCTGGACTACGTCCCCCTGCCCTCCCCGCCGAACGCGGCCGAGAAACGGGCGACGGCGGTGTTCGTCAAGAAGGACCTGTTCAACGCCGCCCGCACCATGTGCGAGGCCGCCGGGCTGAAACTGGCCGGGTTCACCCCGCGGCCGTACGCCACCGCCGCCGCCATCCGCCAGGCGGTGGCCGCCGGCACCGCCACCCCGCCCGAGAACCCGTCCGCCCCGGTCGCCGTGCTCAGCCTGTGGGACGGCGGGGGCGAGTTCGTGGTGTACCACGGCGAGCACCTGGCGTTCAGCCGGAACGTGTCGGGCATGGCCCTGCAGAGCGAATCGGCACTGGTCGGCGAGGCCAAGCGGAGCCTGGCCGCGTTCGCCTCCCAGGCCGGCCGCGAGCGGCTGGACTGCCTGTACCTGTGCGAGGGGCACACCGCCGGCGGCAGTTGGGCCGCCCGGTTGCAGCAGTCGCTCCCCCTGCCCGTCCACCCGTTCGACCCGCTCGCCGGCCAGCCGGCCGAGGCCGGCGTTCGGACCGACCTCCGCGGCCGGTTCCTCTCCGCCGTCGGCCTGCTGGCCGCCCGCGGGCACGGCCCGCTGCCGATCAACTTCGTCACCCCCCGCCAGCCGCGGGCGGAGCCGAGCAAGGGCCGCGCCTGGGTGCTGGTCGGCCTGCTCCTGTTCATCCTGGTGGCGGGCGGCATCGCCGGCGGGGTGTACTACCTCCACAGCTCGCTCGACCGCCGGTTCGCGACCGCCAACAAGAAGAAGAAGGACGCCGAGGAGGGCATCAAAGAGGCCGAGAAGGAGGTGAACAAACTGAAGGCGGTGGAGGAGTTCCGCACCCGCGACGTCGTCTGGCTCGACCTGTTTTACGACTACGTGTCCGCCTCCCCGGACGTGGACAAGGTGCGGCTGAAGGAGTTCGACGGCAAGTTTAAGACGCCGAAGCAGGAGGCGAAGTCGAGTTCGGCGGTGGTCGTCTCCACCCGCCAGCCGGGTGCGGCGACGGCCGCCGGCGGGGCGAAGCCGGGGGCCGGGACGCCGGCCAAGTCGAAGGCCATCGAGCCGGTCGCCGAACTGCGGCTGGAACTGGTGTCGGCGAGTGACGCCGAGGACCCGCTGGTGGCGAAGCTGGTGGAAGAACTGTTCCAGTCGCAGAGCACCTACTTCGCCAAGCCGGACGTGGACCACCCGCCGACTGCCGGCGGCAAGCGGCAGGCGGTGGTGCGGGTGGACCTGCTGCCCCGCAAGCCGGACACGTACAACTGGAAGCTGAACGCCAAATTCCCGGAACGCAAACAGCCGCTGCCGCCGGTCGAGCCGCCGCCGGCGGACCCGATCTTCATCGACGAGGGGAACCAGCCGTGAAACGCAACATGCGACTCATCCTCCTCGTCGTCGGTGTCTTGGCGGTGGGCGGCCTGTTGGCGGCCGGCTACTTCCTGCTGGCCGAGCCGTACCTGGCCCGCGTGAAGGCGGTCGAGAAGGCCGAGGCCGACGCCCGCCGGGTGGACGACGACCTGACCGACCTGCAGACCCAGGCCCGCAAGCTGAAGCCGCTGGAGAAGCGGGGGCTGCCGGCTGGGGTGAACTACCCGGACGACCCGAAGCGGTCCAAGCGGGAGTACGCCGAGGTGGCCAAGCAGGAGTACGAGACGGCCCTGACCAAGATCCTGAAGGACGCCGGCGCCCGCAACGCCACCGTCAACTTCATCGACGGCGAGTCGAACAACAAGGCCGGCATCCCGCAGATGGACACGAACTACAAGCCGAACAACGCCAGCGACCCGGCCGAGTACCTGACGTACACCCAGATCGTGTACAAGGTGGAGATCCCGAAGACCGACCTGGGCACCATCGGCGACGTGCTCCGCCGGTACTACTCGCTCGACCTGTTGCACCAGATCACCCACCTGAGCATCCGCCAGACGACGGCCAACGAACTGGGCCAGGACGAGCGGCCGGCGAAGGAGCGGGCCGACCTGAAGGTGGAGATCACCACGCGGGCGATCATCATCAACGGTGCGGAGCGGCGGCGGTCGCTCTCCCCGGCGCCGTCCCCGCTCATCGGACTGGTCGCCGGCATCGGGGCGGTGCCGTACCAGCAGAGCACAAGCCTGTCGCGGAAGTTGCCGCCGCCCCCGTCTGAGCCGATCCTGGCCGTCAAACCACGGGATTACGCTCTCCTGCCCGCCAAGGACCCGTTCCACGGCTCCATCAAGCCGTACCCGGACTTCGTCGACAAGGGTCCCGCGCCGCCACCCCCGCCACCCCCGGCCAAGCCGGACCTCCGCGAGTTCATCGTGTTCACCACCAGCATCCACTCGCAGGTGGGGAACGAGCACTCCGTCGAGATCGTCATCAAGGACAAGATCAACCAGGACGAGTACCAGGTGGTCGTCACCCAGATCGGGGAGAAGGTGGTGGCGAAGGTGACGAAGTTCTACTTCGACAACTTCAAGACGAACCCGGCCGACCGGAAGAAGAAGGAGTACATGAACGAGCCGACCCTGGACATCTCGAAGTTCACCATGAGCAACAAGAACAACTTCACCGTGTACGGGGTGGACACCGACGGGTCGCTCATCATCGGCGAGCGGCCGACCCTGCCGGAACCGGCCAAGGAGGAGAAGAAGCCGGCCGTCGGCGGGGGTGGCGGCCGCCCGCAACCGCCGGCCAAGCCGACCCTTCCCCCGCCCGACCCGAAGGCGGCGCTCATCGGCGGGCCGGTGGTGTTCGCCCCGCGGGCGGAGAAGTTCTACCGCTGGAAGTCGGGCGACAGCCTGAAGCAGATCGTCGAGCTGAGCAAGACGGAAGCGGACGCCGCCATCCGGCGGGCGCAGACGCGATTCCTGCCGACCCCCACCAGCACTCCGACGGGGACCTCACCGGAAGCGAAGGGCGGGGAGTGACCGAGTGATTTGGGCACCTCATCGCCGCGAGCGAGCGAGAGCACCGTCGGGGTGCTGCTCGTTCGCTCGCGACGTTTCAGGACACACGTTCACGTTCGTGGCGCCACACCAGCCAGCCGGCGTTCGCACCTGCGAGTGCGACCATTCGGCTGGGGGCCAAGAGCGGGTGGCGACCCCTCTCCCCGTCCGGGGCGAATGCCCCGTCCGACCCTCTCCCTCAGGGGGAGAGGGTTTGTGACACGCCCCGCCGACGCGATCGGACACTGGGAAGCGTCGGCCTGGAAAACCCTCTCCCCCTGAGGGAGAGGGTGGCTCGCCGCGGAGCGGGCGAGCCGGGAGTGGGGGCGCCACCACTTCGGTCCCAAACGCGAACCGCCCCGCGGGTGCGGGGCGGCTGTCGGCTTCGCGCGTCGGCCGCGTCACTTCTTCTTGGCCTTCTCCGCGGCGGCCAGTTTCTGCTCCTCGGCGGCGATCGCCTTGAACGCCTCCTCGCGAGCGTCCTTCGGGATGTACGCCAGCGGCCCGCCCAACCGGGCCTCGAACTTGGCCCGCCGCTTTTCCTTCTTCTTCCGCTTCATGCCGGCCGGGTTGCCCATTGCCGTGTCTCCGTTGGAAGGTCAGCCAACGGGGCGAACCCGCGGCTCCGGGGGGAAAGAGTTAAGGTAGCACGTCGGCGGGAGTTTTCGACGCCAACCGCCCCGAAATCGGCGCAAGAGGCGGGGGGCAGCGACGTTCCCCCGTCGGAACGCAAGCCCAGATAACCCAGATCACTCCCGACGGGCCGACTCCCCAGCCGACCCGCCGCACGGATGCGAATCGGAGGCGCGACATGGTTCGTCGCAACACCCTTCCTGCGGCCCCGACTTCCGCCACCGCCGGCCTGTTCGCCCGCACACGCTTGTGGGCCGAATGGCTCGAACCCCGCGACACCCCGAGTGCGGTGGCCGGCGAGGACGTCCACTCCATGCCCACCCTGCCGGGTATGGGCAGCCAGTACCCGATCGACGTCCAGCCGCCGGCCCCGACGGTGAAGGCGCCGCTGCTGCAGCAGGTGCGGGGGCGGTATGCCGTCGGCACGAACGGCGGCGGCACGGCCCAGGTGAACGTGTACGACGCCCGCACCGGGGCCATGCTCGGCATCGTCAACCCGTTCGGCCACAACTACCGCGGGGCGGTGAGCGTGGCCACCGGCGACGTGACCGGCGACGGCATCGCCGACATCGTGGTCGGGGCCGGGCAAGGGCGTCAGCCGACGGTGAAAGTGTTCGACGGGGCGACGCTCCGCGAGGTGGCCTCGTTCGACGCCTACTCGGCGACGTTCAAGGGCGGGCTGACGGTGGCGGTGGGCGACGTGACCGGCGACGGGCGGGCGGACGTCGTCACCGGGGCCGGCCTCGGCAGCCTGTCGCAGGTGAAGGTGTTCGACGGCCGGCAACTGCTGCCGACGGCGACCCGAATGGGGGCGGCGGTGGCGGTGCGGAACTTCGTGGCCTTCACCGACGGCTTCCGCGGCGGGGTGAACGTGGCCGCCGGCGACGTGGACGGCGACGGCAAGGCCGAAATCGCGGTCGGCCGGCAACGGGGCGCGGCGGACGTGGTGGTGTTCGGCGGGGCGAGCGGGAAGCTGATGATGACCCTGGCCAGCACCGCCAGCACCAGCGGGGCGACTGTGGCTATCGGTGACGTGGACGGCGACGGCAAGGCCGAGATCGTCACCGGGTCAGCGGCGCTGAACAAGTCCACCGTGCGGGTGTACGGCGGGACCGGCGGGCTGAAGGCCAGCCACACCGCCTTCGCCGGCAACGGCGGGGTGAGCGTGGCCGTGCGGGACACCGACGGCGACGGGAAGGCGGAGATCATCGCCGGCAGCGGGCCGAACACGCCCGTCGGGGTGAAGGTGATCGACGCCGCCAGCGGCCAGGTGGAGCGGGCGTTCCCGGCGGTGCTTCCGAAGTTCCGCGGCGGGCTGAGTGTGGGGTAATTCGAGCGGGGAGTGCGGAGTGGAAGACAGTCAGCAACTGTCTTCCACTCCGCACTCCCCGCTCCGCGTTCCGCGCTCGCTACTTCCCACCCACGATCTGCACCCGCGCCGCACTGTCCTTCACCTCGGCCAGTTCCACCCGCAGCGGCGTCTTCCGCTGGTCCAGCTTGACGTGAACGGTGACGGTCCGCACGCCGGCAGTCAGGTCGAGCGGGATCTCCTTGTCGGCGGTCAGCGGGGTGCCGTCGAGCCACAGTTGAAGGCCGGTCGTGTCGGGCACCAGCAGCTTCGCCTTGCCCGCGGTCGTCACATCCAGTTGGAACCGCACGACCGCTTGTTCCGCCCCTTGGCCGATCTTCCACTTGGGCATCGCGTCGGTCGGCAGCTCGCCCTTCACCGTGCTGTACGCCGGCGCCCACTGCAGTTCCTTGCTCGTCGCGACCGCCGCCAGCCGATCCCGCGTGACGACGGTGAACAGCGGTTGCACCGGCAACACCGCCTCCCACCGCCGCACCACCTTGCCCGGCTGGGCGAGGTACTCGCCCTTGCCCAACTCCGAGAGGAACCGCACCAGGTCGATGAACTCCTGCTCCGTCAGCGAATCCGTCAGTCCCTCGGGCATGAGCGACTTGCCGTTCTTCACGTCCGGCTTGTCGGCCTTCCGGATGGAAATCTCGCGGTCCTCGGCGTCGCGGATGACCAACTCCTGCTGGTTCTCCCGCACCTTCACCCCGCTGAGCGTCTGCCCGTCGCCGGTCTCCACCACCAGCGAGTTGTACCCCTCCTTCACTTTCGCGTTCGGGTTGAGCAGCGACTCAATCAGGTAGTCCACCTGGGCGCTCGCCCCGATGCTGGTCATGTCCGGCCCGACCCGCCCGCCGGCCCCGGCGACGGCGTGGCACTTCAGGCAGTTCATGTCCGCCCGGCGGTACACCAACTCCCCGCGGGCGACGTCCCCCTTCGCCTTCACGTCGGCGAGCAGTTGGGCGGTCGAAACCCGCTTCGTCTCGGTCAGCTTGCCGGCTTTCGTCAGGACGTCGATCAGCTTTTGGTCCGGCTGGGCGGTACCCCGGGCGAGCCGCACGCCGGTGCGGGCCACGTCCGCAGACAGCGTGGTGCCGTCCAGCATCTTCGCCAGTTCCGCCGGCCCGCCCTTGCGGCCGAGGAACGCGGCGAACACGGGTTCGGCATCGGCGGGGTTCTTCTCGGCCTGCAACACGTCGGCGGCGGCTTCGGCGGCGGCCGACGTGTCAATCCGGGCGAGGGCGGCGACGGCCAGCCGGCGGTGCGGCGAGGTGGCGTCGGCCGCCACCTGACGGACGAGCGCCGTCGTCTTCTCCCCGCCGGCCAAGGCCAGCCCGTCGTACAGCGCCACCACGTCCTCGGCCGACGCCTGCTTCTGCCGAACGAACCCCTTCTCGAACGCGAGCAGCGATTGTTCCTGCTTCCACAGGCCCATCAGCCGCAGGGCCGACTGGCGGGCCGGACCGGGGTCGTTGTGGGTGCAGTCGGCCAGGCCGCCGCCCCACGAGAACCCGTCGCGAGTCGGCGGCGGGGGAACCTTCCGCGCCCGCACGGCCGCCTCCATCACCGGGAGGACGACCCCCGCCTCGGCGTCGATGCCAGGGCTGTTGACCCGCTGACCGATGTCCACCAGCACCAACCCGAGGTCCTCCGAGTTGCCCAGGCGGGCGAGTGCGACGAGCGTTTCCGTCCGCTGGGCGGGGGTGATTGTCTTCTTCGCCAGTAGTCCGCGAAGGGTTTTGCCCACGTCCCCCTCGCCGGCCGCCTGCAGGGCGAACACCAGTTTCTTCGGGTCGCCGCCGAAGTCGAACGTACCGCCCTTCACCTGCGGCAGCCACTGGTCTTTCGTCTCGCGGAGGCTCAGCCAGATGGCGTAGTCGAGCCAGCGGTCGGTAGGCTTGTCGAGGGCGACGGCAATGCCCTCCACCGGCGCGGGCCGCTCGTCGAACTTGGGGGCGTTTGCGAGGGCCCGCACCGCTTCGAGCCGCACTCGCGGATGCGAGTCCTTCGCCGCCGTCACCAGCCGCGTCGGGATGTTGGTGTGAAGGGGGGCCCAGTCACCGGCGACCCGGCAGGCGGAGGCGCGAACGTCAGCCGACACGGAACGGAGGCACTTGTCGAGCAGGTCGATGTCCACCGCCCCCAGCGCTTGCCGCACCCACAGGGCTTCGAGCGCGGCGGTGTCGTCCTTCTGTGCGCTCACCCAGTCTCTCAGCTTCAACAGCACGTCATCCATCTTCCGTGTCGCCAACTCCCGTCGGGCGTGGCTGCGGGTCCAGTCTTCCGGCGACTTCAGCAACTCCAGCAGTTCCTCCACCTTCGCCCCGCTGATGGTCGGTTTCTTCACCAGGTCGCGGCCCTTCGCGGTGATCCGCCAGATGCGGCCGTGGGTCTTGTCGCGGCGCTCGTCGCGGAAGTCCACCTCGCCGTGCTGGATGATCGGGTTGTACCAGTCGGCGATGTAGATCGCCCCGTCAGGCCCCATCTTCACATCAATCGGCCGGAACGCCGGGTGGTCGCTCTTGATGAGTTCCTTCTGCTCCTTCGCCACGAACCCCGAACCGTCTTCCTGAAGGACGTACCGGCACACCCGGTGCCCGCGGAAGTCGTTCGTGATCAGGTTCTGCTGCCACTCGTCGGGCAGGTGCCGCCCGCTCACCACTTCGAGGCCGCAATACTTCGGCGAGCCGGGGTTCAGGCCGGGGAGAATCCGAGCGACGTCACGGGCGGTCACATACGCCGCACCGGGGACGACATAGTTGATCCCATCCCCGCCGGCCCCGTCGGTGGCGAACGTGGTTCCAGTCTTCGTCCACGCCGTGCCCCAGGTGTTCACCCACCCGCGGGCGAAGATTTCCAGCTTCTCGGACTGCGGTTGGAACTGCCAGATGCCGCCGGCGTTCAGCCGCCGCACCCCGTGCGGGGTCTCGATGTGGCTGTGGATGTAGATGCTCTGGCTCATGTACAGCCGGCAGTCCGGGCCGGTGCGGAAGGTGTGCAGGATGTGGTGCGTGTCCTCGGTGCCGAACCCGCTCAGTACGATCCGCCGCTTGGTCGCCTTGCCGTCCTTCCCCGGCTCGGAGAAGTGAACCATGTCGGTGCTGTCGGCCACCCACGCCCCGCCGAATTGGTCGGGTTCCACCGCCGTGGGGATGAGCAGTCCGTCGGCGAACACGGTGGTCTTGTCGGCCTTGCCGTCGCCGTCGGTGTCTTCGAGGATCAGCACCTTGTCGTTCGCCTTCTCGCCCGGCTTGATCTGCGGGTAGATCTCGCTCGCCGCGACCCACAGCCGCCCCTTGCTGTCGAAGTTCATCTGGATCGGCTTGGCCAGCAGCGGGTCGGCGGCGTACAGGCTCACCTCGAACCCGTCGGGCAGCACGAACGTCTTGCGTTCCAGCTCCGGGTCGGGGTCGGGGATCTTGGCGTTCCGCTGCGCTTGCACCGGAGTGGCAAGCAGCAAGGAGCAAGCGGTCAGGAGAAGCAGGCGGGGCATGGGGAGGGGTTCCGGGGGTGAGGTCAGCCGATCAGTCGGACGGTGAGCGGGTAGCGGAAGTCGCGGTATTTGTACGCGGCGATGGCCGCCTTGATGATGAACACCACCTCCCAGGTGGTGTACGCCAGGCCGAGCGGGGCGAACACCACCAGGAACCCGAGGTAGCCCGCCAGCAGCGTCCCCCAGATGACGTACGCGACGAACCCGCCCAGCGTTCCGACCACCAGCAGGAGCATGGTGTGCAGCCCCACGCTGATGCAGAAGTTGATCGACTCCCTGGCGTGGCGGACGACGTACGGGGACCGCTGGCCGAAGGCGACCCAGATGACCACCGGGGCGAGGAACCAGAAGAACAACTGGCCCAGGTGGGCGAACATGGCCCACGTCGCGTGCTCCTGGGTGACCTCCGCACCGTCCTCCTCGTACCTCCGCGGGGGGCGGTACGGGCGGTCGTCGAACTCGTCGTCCGGCTCGGGTCGGTCGGCGTCTTCGGTCGGCATGTCCGGCTCCGCGGGGTGGTCAGCCGATGAACGAGATGCTCATCGGGTAGCGATAGTACTGCCCCTTCGAGGCGGCGACGGTGGCCAAGATAATGAACACGATCTGGCAGATGGACAGCGTGATCATCCCGAGCAGGAACAAGATGTACCCGACGACCCCTCCGGCGATCGGCTCCTGTGAGACCCCGTACACCGCGAACCCGATCAGGACGGCGACCAGCATCCACCCGAACACGAACAGGATGAACGTTATGGTGTGGTTGAGCGCCGCCTTCGCGTGGCGGGTGACGAACGGCGACTTGTCCTTGTAGATGAAGAAGATGATGAGCGGGGCGAGGAAGCCGAGCAGGAACAACCCCAGGTGGGCGAACATGCCCCACATGGTGTCGTCGGAGGTGATCTCGGTCCCCTCTTCGTCGTACTTGCGGGGCGACCGGCGGCGGTCGTACTCTTCGTCGCGGTCGTCGCGGTCGTAGTCGTCGGCGGGCATGGGGCGGCTCCGGGGTGTCAGCCGAACAGGCGGAGGGTGAACGGGTAGCGGTACTCCCGGCCTTTGGAAGCGGCGGAGCTCGCGCGGACGGTGGACACCAGGGCGATGACCCCCAGGGTGATGTAGCAGACCAGCATGACCGCGTACCCGGTGACGAACCCGCCCACCTCCGACGCGAACAAGCCGTACACGGCGAAGCCGATGCCCGCCGCCACCGCCAGGGTGAGGAAGTACCACAGGAGGAACGAGACGAAGTGGTTGAGCGCCTCCTTCGCGTGGCGGACGACGAACGGCGAGCGGTCCTTGTACGTCATCCAGATGATGACCGGGGGGAGGAACGCGAGTAGCCCGGCCACGAAGTACCCGACCAACACCCCCAGGTGGGCGAACACGGCCCAGTTGGTGTGTTCGGAGGTGATCTCCTCCCCGTCCTCGTCGTATTTCACATTCCGCCGCGGGTGGTAGCGGTCGTCGCGGTCATCCCAGTCGTCCTCGTCATCGTCCCGCCGGCGGCGAGACCGCTTCGCGCGCGGCGGGTCTGGCTCCGGGTCGGGTTCGAGCACCTCGGGTTCGTCGGGCATTGGCAACCTCCCGGTGAACCGGCGGGGGGGGGGGCCGGGGGGGGGGGGGGGCCCCCCGCCCCCCCCCGCCGCCGGTTCACCAGTTCCAGCTGTGGGTGTCACTTCACCTTCTTCCGTAATTCGGTGATCTCCTTCTCGGCTTTCTCCACCAGCGGGTCGAATTGCACGATCTCTTTCGCGTTCTGCCCCTGCTCGTGCTTGCGGAAGCCGGTCAGGTAAGTGAGGTTCTGCGGCCGCCAGCGGTGGAAGAAGAGTTCGTTCTTGGCGATGATGGCGGCGCGGAGTGCCTTCTGCGAGTCGGTGAGGACGAGCGAGATGTCGTTCGGCGCCAACCACTCGGCGGTGGTCCAGTACCCCGTCTCGTGAAGGTGCATCCCATTGTCGGTCAGGGTGTCGGAATACTGCCAGGCCCTGATGAACAGGTCAACCGTGGCCAACTTCCGCTTCTCCGCCACTTCCTCCATGGCCTTCACATAGAGCTTCAGGTTGTCGTTCTTCGCCGTGCTGTCTTTTGGTTTCCCGTAATGGAAACTGGTCGGACTCATCAGCACCACGCGGGCCTTGGTCACGCTCACGGCGTCGATGAGCTTTTCCAGCCCGTCCGTGAACTTCGCCACCCCGTCCTTGCCGTCGAAGCTCTCGACGTGCCCGTAACAGATTACGATCACCGTCGGCTTCAGCTCCTTCACCAGCTCCACCGTCCGCTCGAACCCCCTCTTCGGCCCGTCGAAGCTGCCGCGGGATTCACTCCACACCGTATCCCCGCTCCAGCCGAGGTTGCGGAAGGTGACGTTCTTGTCCTTG
>CAYMHO010000078.1:0-23635 GCA_964390195.1 uncultured Fimbriiglobus sp.
ACCCCGGCCCGAGCAGGTACTGGTTCGCCAGCCCGCACTGGAAGAACCAGAGGTAGTCTTCCCCGAACACGGCGGTGGATGCCCACCGCAACAGCCCGGAGTGAACGGCGGTGAAGGCGAACGCGAACACCACGCCGCCCAGCGACGACAGTGGACGCAGTTTCTCCACCAACCGCCACGCCGCCAGGAAGTAGCCGACCAGGGCGAGGAAGAAGACCACCTGGAACGGCCACTCGCCGACGAACCGCACGCAGAGCGATACGAACCCGGAGAACAGCGCCACGGGGTCAGCGGTGCCGACCAGCCAGTCGTGCGACAAGGGCGTGTCAGTGCCGGCGGCCACGCCCTTCAGGAAGTACTGGTTCTGGTTCGAGTAGTAGAGGTGCGACTGGGTGTGGGCGACGGCAAACAGGGCGGCGTACACCAGCGGCAGCGGTTTCATGCGGTTACTGTACTGCGTCGCCGCGACCCGGAGGGGAGCGCGTTCGGCCTCCGACGCGCTCCCCTCCGGGTCGCGGCTACCGAGAGCGCACCTCCTCTCGAAAGTCGAATTTGCCGTATTGGTCACTTCCGCTTCCGCTTGAATTGCTTGAATTCGAAGGTCTCGGGCCTGGTCCGATCTGGGAAATCTTTTGGCCAGAACTTGCAATTTACTCGCCTGGTGTACGCCTTGGCCAGAAAGGTGGTCATCGGCGACGCGACTTCTTGCCAGTGTTCAGGACGGCTCGCTCGACTCGCCTGTACGACGACAGGCCAATCGTCTGGATTATCCGCCCCGGTCTTCCAGTAATAGACGTTCCCGTTGTCATCCCTCGCCCAAGGCAAAATCGCCCCGGGCTCGGGATAGTCCGGATAGGGAAAGTGCATGCCGGCAAGTTGCTTGATGTGAGTGTTGATTTCTCCAAATCGCACGATGGCACACATCAAATCGACGTATTCATCCTGCGCGAAGGGGTTGTACACGCGGACGAATTCACCGAGAGACCCTGACCCGTAAAGTGTGATGTAGTCCTTGTAATCCTGTGGCAGAGGCCCGATTTGTTTTTCGAGTTGTGCCCACAGTTTCTTATTCCCAGTTTCCACTGGCTTGGCCGGTGGCGGAACGATCGCGGTCAGTTCTGAGATTGCCATGATCTCTGCTCCGTTGTTGTTCGTCAACTTACAGCTCGATCTACCGTCCCCGCACCACCTCCCGCAGCCCGGTCTTGTGCCCCTCCACCACCAGCCCGGTCGGGTTGCTCTGCACGGTCAGTGCACCGTGGGTGTATGTGTCCCACGTCGGCACGCCGGTGTGTCGCTCGGTCACGAAATTGGAGTACAGGTTGCCTCGGCTGATCAGCACGCACTTGGGCGACGCCCACGTTCGCAGGGCCGGCGGGAATGCCCCCTGGCTGCCGTGGTGTGGGGCCATCAGCACGTCGCACGGCGTCGATGGCAGTGACAACACCCTGTCACCCCCCGCCTTCTCCAAATCCCCGGTCAGCAGGAGCGTGTGCCCGGCGTGTCGCACCACCAGCACCAGGCTCCGTTCGTTCTCGACTCCTGGCGGGCCGACCGGCGGTGGGTGCAGCACCTCGAAGCTCACGTCGCCGGCGTCGAACCGCTGGCCGGCACTCACCGTCCGGATCGGCACGTTCGCCCGGTTCAAGATCGCCACCACCTCGGCCACGTCCGCCGCCGGCTTTTCCACGAAGCTCGGGGTGAACGTCACCCGACCGACCGGGAACCGCCGCACCAGTTCGCCGATACCGTTGAAGTGGTCGGCGTCGGCGTGCGACACGAACAGCTCATCGACCCGGCGAATGCCGCGGCTCCATAAGTACGGGGCGATCACCCGCCGCACCGCGTCCGGGCCACTGGTCGTCCCGCAGTCGTAGATCAGGCAGCGGCCGTCGGGCGTTTCCATCACCACGCACCCGCCGTGACCGACGCTCAGGAACGTCGCCCGCAACTCGTCCGCCGGCTTGCTCGGTCCGGGCAACAGCGCCGCCACCAGCACCCACCCCGGCACCGCCAGCACGAACCACTTCGCCCGCCGCCATCCCCACAGCACGACCACGCCCACCAGTCCGTAGAACCCGACCAGCCACCAGCCGGGCAAAGTCGGCAGGTACGCCGACCCGAGCGGCAGTTGGTCGGCGGTGTGAACGCACCACTCGGCTGCGGCGAGCGACCAGCGGGTGAGCACCCCGAACACGTCCGCCAGCACCGGCACCCCGGCGACGAGCATCAACAGGAACCCGCACACAAGTGCGACGGAAGTGAGCAACACCATCGGCGGGCCGATGAGCAAGGACACGGGGGAAGCGATGTTGTGTTCGGCCAGCAGTGGGGCGTTCAGGACGAACAGGGCGGCGTTCACCGCGTAGGCCGCAAGCACCACCCGCACGGCCCGACGCAGCACCTTCTCCGGCCAACTCCTCGACTCGTCGATCAGCTTTTCGAGCGGCGTCCGCTTCCGCGGTTTCAGCCACCGGCCGACGCCCCACACCAGCACGAACACGCTGACAAAGCTGAGCCGCCCGCCCAGGTCGAACGCCCACGTCGGGTTCACGCCCACCACCGCCAGCCACGCCAGAGCGAAGCTGTTCGCGGTGTTCACCGGCCGCCGCAGGACGATTGCCCCGCACACCGCCGCCACCATCACCGCCGCCCGCAGTGCCGACGGCCGCAGCCCGGTGAGCAGGGCGTACCCGAACACCACCGCCGCCACCACCCAGGCCGCGTGCGGGCGGCGGAGGCCGACCGCGTGCAACACCAGCCACACGAACCCGGCGAGCAGCACCAGGTGTTGCCCGGAGATGGCGAGCACGTGCAGCACGCCGGTGCGGGTGTAAGAGTCCCACTCAGAGCGATCGAGGGCGTTGGAGTCGCCGAGCAACAGAGCTTTGCCGACCGGGGCCTGGGACGGGCCGAGCGAACTGTCGATGGCGGCCGACGAGCGGTTCCGAATCCACCCGAGGGTTTGCTGCACCCCCCACCCGCCGGCGTCGAGTCGCACCACCGCGGCGGAGGTGTCGCTCACCCGCAGGTCGCCCCGCCAGCCGCGGTCGAGGTAGTCGCTTCGTTGGTCGCGCTCGCCCGGATTGCCTGGAGATTCAGGCACATGAAACCGACCGACCGCCTGTACACCGTCGCCGACTCGCAGGCCGTTCAGCGGGGGTGACGACGGGTCATCGCGGTCCACATACAGCCGCACCCGCCCCGTACACGCTTCCCACCCGGCCGTGGTATCCACTTCGGTGAGGTCGAGGGTGGTTACGTCCACGTCACCGCGTCGGGCGGGGGCGAGCGGGTCGGTGGTGTTCGCCCGGCGGGTGAACGGGTCGTCGGCCAGCGTGCCCCGCACCTTCAAGATGACCGGCTCCGGGCGGGCGAACCGGGCCACGTCGGTCGGCGGGAACTCGTTCCGGTGGGCGTGGTGGTAAAACGCGGCCAGCCCGCCGCAACTGACCCACAGCCACGCCAGCGCCCACGGTTGCTTGCGGAAGATGATCCACCCGACCACCCCGCCGACTGCCACTGACAGCCCGATGACACTGGCCACCCCGACGAACCGATCGACCACCAGCCCGAGGGTGACGGCGACGACCAGCGGCACCAGCGGGGCGGCCGCGAACTCCTCCCACGGCGGGGGCGGTGCCGCGTCCGGCAACTCGTCGTCAGCCAGCGGGTCGGGGGCGGTGCTCATGGCTGGCGGAGTGTATCATCAACGAGCGACCGACGGGAGGGGTGACATGACGGAAGAGTGGTGGCTGAGCACAGACGACGCGTTGGCGCTTTTGGAAATCCTGAACACTCCACGTGAGACGAGCGAGCGAAAGCTCCATTTGTTCGCCGCATGGTGCTGCCGCCGCATGGAATACTTGTTCTTCGACCCCCGTCAGCAGGCCGCAGTGGATGTCCTCGAACGGTATGCCGACGGGTTTACAGACGCAGATGATTTGGTCGCTGCAGAGTCGGCCCTATTGGATGTTGACCTCGATGATCCGGACAGGACTCCGCATCGAACTCCAGTTCAAGCTGAACTTGAGTGGCTCGCGGATATGGTGGTACTCCACGCTATGGAGCACGAGGCGAATGGTACGGGAATGAGACCACTGCAATGGCGCACGGCCACGGTCGCCAATTTTGTCGTGCGCGTCGGCGAAGAATTGGACCGCTACAACAGCGGGGGCGGTGCTGAGCGAAGAGAGCGAGAATGGCTTCGTGAAGCCTTCCACTGCATCTTCGGCAACCCGTTCCGCTCGGTCGCGTTCGCCGACTCGTGGCGGACCGAAACGGCCGTCTCCCTGGCTAACGGCATCTATGAAGAACGCGCCTTCGACCGTTTGCCGATCCTGGCCGACGCGCTCGAAGAGGCCGGGTGCGACCACCTCGACTTGCTGACTCACTGCCGTGGCCCCGGCCCGCACGCCCGCGGCTGTTGGGTGGTCGATGGCGTGCTGGGGAAAACCTGACCGCCACTACTCCGCTCCCAGCCCCTCGAATAGGGTGGTGCCCACCCGCACGTGCGTTGACCCCTCTTCCACCGCCACCTCGAAGTCCCCGCTCATGCCCATGCTCAGGTGCGGCAGAGGCAGTCCGGTGCGGGCACGCAGGTCGTCGCGGAGGGTTCGCAGTTCGGCGAAGGTGGGGCGTGCGGCCTGCGGGTCGTCGGAGTACGCGGCCATCGTCATCAGCCCGAGGACGCCCGCCCCGGCCAGTGACACCAGGGTGTCAGCGAGAGCGGGAAGCACCTCCGGGGCGAACCCGCCCTTAGCCGCCTCGCGGGAGCAGTTCACTTCCAGCAGCACCGGCACCGGCACCCCCCGCTTCACCCCGAACTCGTTGACCGCCGCCAGCAGGCGCTCCGAATCGACGGAGTGCAAGAGCGAGCAGAGTGGGACCGTCCTGTCGAGTTTGTTCCGCTGCAGGTGGCCGATCAGGTGCCAGCGGGCGGAGGGAACGGCCGCCGCCTTCTTCCAGACCTCCTGCGGCCGGCTCTCGCCCATGTCGGTTACGCCGACTGCCGGCAACACCGCCGCCACCCGAGGGGTGACGGTCTTCGTCACCGCCACCAGCGTGACGCCGGCCACATCCCGCCCGACGCGGCCGCACGCCGCCGCGATGCGGTCCCGCACCCCCCCCACCCGCTCCGCCAACTCGATTCGCAGTTCGTCGTCGGTCATGTCGGTTCGCCCCCTCGTGCCGAAAACACCGCGAGCCGAGCGGCCCCTCGACGCCACGATCGGGCGACCGAAGGTCCGGCTCGGCTCGTCACGCCGACGTCCGCCGTGCGGCGTCACTTGTCCTTCGGCTTGTCGTCGGTGCCCGATTTCTCCTTCAGGATTTCTTCCAGCCGCTTCTTCTGCTCGGCGGTCAGGACGACCGCCCGCTCCTTGCTCATCTTCTCCTTCAGTTCCTTGATCTTCGCCTCCAGGGTGTCGATCTCCTCGTTGTACTTTCCCTGGATCTTGTAGATCTCCTGCACCTGCTTGTCGGTCAGGCCGAGTAACTTCCAGTTCGGCGGCAGTTGACCCTTGACCGTCTTCGGGTCTTCCTTCTTCGGGTCGGCCGGCTTGGCGGGGGCTTGGGCGAACCCGGCGGCGGCGAACGCGAACACGGCGGCGGCGACGGGCATCCAGCGGGCGGGCATGTGCGACTCCGACGTTCGAGGGGGAAGGTGGGACAGTCCGACGACACGATTGTAGAAACACCGGCGAACGGGCGAAAGACCGCGGCGACTCGACTTTTTTATTCGCGTCAGCCCGGCGGCCAGCCCATCGCCCGCCCGCCGAGCAGGTGCAGGTGCAGGTGCGGCACCGTCTGCCCGGCCAGTTCGTCGCAGTTGAGGACCAGTCGGTAACCGGCGTCGAGGCCGAGTTGCTTGGCCAGTTTCACGGCCACCAGATGAATGTGTCCCATGACGGCGGCGTCGTCGGGGGTGAGGTCGGCGTGGGTACGGATCACCTTCTTGGGGATGATGAGGACGTGCGTGGGGGCTTGCGGGTTGACGTCGTGGAAGGCGAGGCACAGGTCATCCTCGTGCGCGATCTTGGCGGGGATCTGTTTGCCGAGGATCTTGAGGAAGATGTTGTGGGCCATCATCGCCATGGGTGAACCTCCGCGGGGCGTGACGGCGTCATGATAGCGGGTGGGAAGAAACGTGACGGAAGCGTTGACGGGCCGGAAGGGCAGGCCTATAAAACGGAGTCTGTTGGTAGGGGCAGTTAGCTCAGTTGGTAGAGCGAGCGACTGAAAATCGCTAGGTCCCCGGTTCAACCCCGGGACTGCCCACTCGACGAAAACCCATCGACTGAAGCACTTTTCGCTTACCTCCGGGTGGTCCGGAGCGCGGTCGGAAGAAGGCGGTTTCCGGGTAACTCCCCGGAAACTCTTCCGGAGCGTTCCCGCAATGGCCCGTCCGAAGAATTCCGTCCCCACCTACCGCCTGCACAAGCCGTCCAACACCGCCCGCTGCTGGGTGAACGGCGGGTGGGTGACCCTCGGCAGGTACAACTCGCCGGAGAGCCGGGCCGAGTACGCCCGTCTCCTGGCTGAACTCGCCGTCGCGCCGATCCCCGCCGCCGTAGGCCCGGTGTGCGTCCGGGCGAAGGACATCAGCGTCAACGAGCTGCTGCTCGGCTTCTGGCAGTTCGCCGAGACGCACTACCGCCGGGCGGACGGCACCCCCACCAACGAGCTGCCGCAGTTCGCCCAGACGTTCCGCCTCGTCCGCTCCCTGTACGGCCACACCCCGGCCGGCGAGTTCGGCCCGCTGGCGCTCAAGGCCGTCCGGGAGAGGATGATCGAAGCCGGGTGGGCGCGGAAGCTGATCAACCAGCGGGTCGGCCGCATCCGCCGGGCGTTCCGGTGGGGGGTGGAGAACGAACTCGTCTCGCCGGTGGTGCTGCACGCGCTCGCCGCCGTGCGGGGGTTGCAAGAGGGGCGGACGACGGCCCGCGAGACCGCCCCGGTGGCGCCGGTGGCGGACGCGGTGGTGGACGCCACCCTGCCGTTCCTCCGCCCGGCGGTGCGGGCGATGGTGCGGGTGCAGCGGCTGACCGGCATGCGGCCGGGGGAGGTGTGCCAACTGCGGCCGTGCGACCTGGACACCGACGGCCCGGTGTGGCGGTTCACCCCGCCGCAGTACAAGACCAAGCACCGGGGCAAGAAGCGGGTGGTCACCCTCGGGCCGAAGGCGCAGGCCGAACTGGCCGCCTTCACCCCGGCCGACCGGGCCGACTACTACTTCTCCCCGCGGCGGGTGGTGGCCGACCTGCACGCCGAGCGGGGGGCGAACCGCAAGACCCCGCGGTACGGTTCGCATATGGCGCGGAACGTCAACAAGAGGAGGGCGAAGCCGGAGCGTGCGCCGGCGAGCAAGTACACGGTGACGAGTTACGGCCGGGCGGTGTGGCGGGCGTGTGAGAAGGCGTTCCCCCTCCCGGTCTCGCTCGCCCGCCGCGACGGCGAAACGGATGCGGGGTGGTGGGAGCGGCTGACGGGGGAGCAGAAGGGGCAGGTGGAGGCGTGGCGGAAGGGGCACCACTGGCACCCGAACCGACTCCGGCACGCCCACGCCACCGAGGTGCGGGAGCGGTTCGGGCTGGAGGCGGCGCAGGTGGCGCTCGGCCACAGCAAGGCGGACGTGACGCAGGTGTACGCCGAGCGGGATCAGACGCTCGCCGCGAAGGTGAGCCTCGAGTTGGGCTGAGGCGAAGGGCACTCTGCCTGCGAAACTCGGCCGAACATGTCAGCCGCTGCCCGCCGGTCCGCTCGACCGGCGGGCAACCGAAGTGGTGAAGGCATTCCGATCGAATTGCCCACCGGCGAATCGGGCCGTGACCCGATTCGTCAGCCGTCCCGCAGGGCGGTGGCCAGCCAGGCGCGGGCGTACGCCCACTCTCGGAAGGCGGTCGCCCGTGACACCCCCACCGCCCCGGCGGCTTCGTCCACGGTCAACCCGGCGAACACCCGCAGCCGCGCCACCTCGGCGGCGGTCGGGTCCTCAGCGGCCAGTTTGGCCAGTGCCTCGTCCACCGCCAACACGGTGTCCGGGTCGGGCACCTCAACGCGGTCGCCCTCGGCCAGTTCAAACCGCCTCCCGCCCCCGCCCCCGCCCCGCTTGTCCGCCCGCTTCGCTCGGGCGTGATCGACCAGCACCCGCTGCATGGCCACCGCCGCCGCCCGCAGGTACTCGCCCTTCGACGCGAACGCCTCGGCCGCCAACTTCAGGTACGCCTCGTGCACCAGAGCGGTGGCGTCCAGGGTGTGCCCGGCCGGCTCGTCCCGAAGCTTCGCCGCCGCCACCCGCCGCAGGTGGTCGTACACGGTGCTCGACAGGTCGGCGGGCGAGCGCATGACGGCTCCGGATCACTCGGCGGACCGCTTCACCGGGGTGGTCAGATCGAGCGGCAGTCTCTTCTCGGTTGTGTACTTGACGAACGCCCACTGGTCCGCGAACGGGGTTCGGAACCGCTCCTGCAGTACGTCCAGCACCGCCCGCCGCGCCCCGCCGACGCAGAACGGGTGCTTCAGCAGGTCCACCAACTCCTGGTCGCTCAGTTTGCACGGAGGGAGTTGGAACCCCATCAGTGCCACAGCCGACAGGCCGCCGGCGGACGTTCCGCCGTCCCCGACCCCCGCCACAAGCCACCGGAGTTTCGCCTTCTCGTCCCCCTCTGTCCACGGGTTGAGGAGTTGGCGGAATGTCTGCTCGACCACCCGAAAGTTCGTGATGTCGTTCTCGAACGTGGTCGGCGTCGGTGCTCCGATGCCACCGGATCGCGCCAGCGGTTCGAGTACCACCGCCGGCGACACCGCCTTCTGCTTGGCCAGTTCGGACACGGCCCGTACCGCCGTCACCCGCGCCCGCGGATCGGTCGCTCCAGCCAGGGTGCGGGTGAGGACCTTCTCGGCCCGTCCCAGCGCTTCCTGTTGGCGGGCGGGCGGCAGGAGGGGCAGCACCTTGTTCAGCGACGCGAGCAGGTAGGGCCCGTGGCTGGCACTCGCCTCCATCACTTTCAGGAGCTGACTGATGACCTCGCCCGCCGACGCCTCCCGTTCGGCCGGCTCGACGAACGGGGCGAGGGCGGCCAGTCCTCGGGAGAGGTAGCCGAGGGCGTCGGGCAGTGCGATCACCCCCGCCTCCTTGCGGATGACGCGGAACCACTCCTGGCAATCCTTGGGTGTCTGATTCAGGGGCATTCGGCCGGCGATTTCGGCCAGCGATTCGGCCCACGTGCTGATGGTGGCGAAGGTGCGAGACGGGGAGCGGGCGAAGAGGGCGCGGCCAACAGCCAACCCGTCCTCCGGGGGCATGAACCGGGTCAGGGAGAGCGTGACGAGCCTGGGCTGGTACAGGGTGAGGCCGCGGTCCGGCTTCCCGGCCATCCCCTTCGTCAACCGGGTCACGAGCGCCGCGCTCGTCTTCTCCCGCACCTCGACCGACGCCCGCGGGAGGATCTGGCTCACCTCCCTGGCCAGCGTCGTCAGGTCGTCCAGGGCCAGGTCGTCAGTCAACCGCTCGGTCAACACCTGGAGTTGATCGACCGGGTCGAGGACCTCCCGCGCGAGCTGGTAGGCGATCGTGTACGCGTTGGCGGAGACCCCTCTCAGGCTCTTGGTGCGGGAGTCCGCCATGGCCGCCCACACCTTCGCCCGCAGTTCGTTCCCCTTCGGGGAGCCGACGTGGGTGGCGAATCGCGTGGCGAGTGACAGCCGTTCGATTACCCGCTGTTGTCTTTTTATCACCTCCTCCGCAGGGGTCTCGGGGGGCGTGGCCGTCAGGACTTTGCTCCCCGAGGCGGCACCGCGGAGGGCGGCCTCGCTGAACCGCACCCACAGGTCGTCCTGCCCGTACGGGGCGACGGCGACACAGAAATGCCGCACCTCCGTGACAAACGCCTGCTGGAAGAACCCGCGCTCGTCGAACCCGGGCCACAGCACGTCCGACGACTCGAGCATCGCCGCGATCACGTCCGCCTCGTCCCGGCGGAGTTTCTCCCCCTCCGCGGCCGGCAGGTAAGCGGCGGCGAGCGCGAACTGACCGGAGTAGAAGAGCCGGTTGACCCCGTCGCCGTCAGAGTGTTTCGCCCGGTGCTGCTGGAGAAGCGGAACCGCACGGCGGGCGAACTCGGTCAGCTCGCCCGGGGAGAGTAGCGGGGTGAGCGGACGGAGGAGGAACAACACCGAGTCGCCGTCGCCGCCCGGGCCGAGCGCCTCGTTGACCGCACGCTCGAGGGCTGCTTTCGCCCAGGTCCGGGAGGACTCCCCCGGCTTCGCGGCCAATTGTCGAGCGACACGGGTGAGTTGACGCGGCTCGATCTGATTCACCCCCATCGTCTCGATCACCGCGGCGAACGCCGGGTCGGACACGTCCAGCCGGTCGAGCAGGGCGGGCACGTAGGTGTTCGTGTGGGGCACGATGTCCTGCCGCGACGTGCGGACCACCTGCAGGTACAGCTTGGCCGCGTCCACCGCCGGCAGGCGGGCGAGCAGGTCGAACAGGGCTTGCAGCTTGTTCCGGGTGAGCCGGGTCTGTCGGAACCCGGTCACGTACCGGTCGGCCGCCGCCCGCACGTCGGCCGGGGCGAGGTGCCGGTGCAGTTCCCGCCAGGCCGAGTCCTGCGGGTTGCTCCCCAGGTCGTCGGTGGAGAGCACGAGGGGGTGATACGCGGCGACCGCCTTGCGGGCGGTTTCCGGGGAGAGGCCGTCCAGGGCGGCCAGGGCCGAGACGACCCCGCGGGTGCGATCGGCCGGCAAGTCCGGCTTTTCCAGTTCGCCCGCCAGCAGGGTCTCGATCCGCTGACGGCGGTCCGGGTGGAGGCCGACCGCCGCCTGGAGCAGGTACGGCGCGCGGTAGCCGAGTTGACGGGTCGCGACCGTCTCCTTCAGCGCCTCCGACACGAGCAGTTCGGCCAGGCGGTCGTCCACGCTCTCGGACACCCGCCACACGCCCAGCGCCTCGGTCGCCGTCATCTCGTCGCGGACGTCCTCCGGGCGATAAGTCGGCGGGTCCGGTTTGTCGCGGAACGGCATGAGGAGCGACCGGGCGAGGGAGATCTCCAGTTTCCGGCGGGCGGCGGTGAGGTCGCCGTTGGCCTTGCCCAGGTCGGCGTTCACGTTGCCGAGTTCGGTGTTGGCTTTCCCCAGGTCGCCGTTCACCCGGTTCAGCTCGCCGTTCGTCTTTTCGAGCGTGCCGTTCGCCTCGGCCAGCTCCCCCTGCTTCTCCTCCACCAGCTGCCGCTGTTGCCTCTCCTTGTGGGCCGCCTGTTCGGCCCGGTCCGCTTGCCGCTGGGCTTCCAACAGCCCGGCGCCGGTACCGGCGAACCCGAGCAGGACGGCCGCCGCCACCACCGCCGAGGCGATCACCGCCCCGCGGTTCCGCCGCACGAACTTCTTCAGCCGGTAACCGGCCGTCGGCGGGCCGGCCGTCACCGGCTCGTGGTTCAGGAACCGCTCCACGTCGGCGGCGAACCCGGTCGCCGACTCGTACCGCCGCTCCCGCTCCTTCGCCAACGCCTTCAGCACGATCCAGTCGAGTTCGCCCTTCACGAACCGCCCCAGCCTGGCCGGCTCGGTTTGCCGGTTGGCGGCCGCGGTCGGGGCCGACTCGCTCGAACTGAGCCGACTGCTCGGCGTCGGCGGCTCCTGCTCCCGCACCAGCTTGAGCACCTGATCGAGCGCCGCCTTCTTGACCGCCTCGCGGGTGATGGGGGTGGTGCCGGTGAGCAGCTCGTACAGGATGACGCCGAGGGCGTACACGTCGGCCCGCGTGTCCACGTCCACGGCGTCGAAGGTGGCCTGCTCCGGTGCCATGTACAGCGGGGTCCCGAGCACCGTACCGAACCCGGTGAACAGGGTGTGCTCGGTCAGCCGCACCCCGCCGGCCGCCTTGGCCAGCCCGAAGTCGATCACTCGGGGGACAGGCTTGCCGCCGTGCGATTCGACCAGGATGTTGCCCGGCTTCAGGTCGCGGTGAATGACCCCCTTCTGGTGGGCGTGCTGCACGGCCCCGCAGATCTGGGTGAACAACGTCAGCCGGTCGGGGACGCTCAGCCTGTGCTCGTCGCAGAACTGGGTGAGCGGGACGCCCCGCACCAGTTCCATCACGAAGAACGGGGTGCCGTCGGCGGTGGTGCCGGCGTCGAACAGGCGGGCCACGTGCGGGTGGTCCATCAGGGCGATGGCCTGCCGCTCGGCCTCGAACCGGGCGAGCACCTGCTTGGACGTGCCCCGCTCGGCTCGGATCAGCTTGACCGCCACCCGCCGCTTCACCGGCTCCGTCTGCTCGGCCATCCACACCTCCCCCATGCCCCCCTCGCCGATCCGCTGGAGCAGCTTGTACCGCCCGGCGATGACCGCCCCGGCGTTGCCGGCCGGGGTGTGCCAGGAGTTGGTCCCGGCCGGGTCGCGGGTGGCGGTGGCGTGAGGGGCGTCGGCGGTGGCGGTGGCAGGCGAGGCGTCGACGGTGGCGGACGCGTCGTGGGCGGCGAGCAGTTCGTCGAGGCGGGCGCGGAGGGCGGGGTCGGCCCCGCACTCGCGGGCGAGGAAGGCGGCCCGCTCGCCCGGCGGCAGGTCGAGGGCGGCGACGAACAGGGCTTTCACGCGGGCGGGGTCGGGCGACACGGCGGGCACCTCCGGGGCTTTCCCCGTTCGGCGGAAAGTCGTCGGAATCAGTCTCAGGAATTTTTGGAGCGGGTGGAAGAGGCGGCTGGCGGGTTTCCACCGACAGTTCTGAGGCAGTACCACTTCCGGGGAAAACACCCACGGCCGCCGGCGGACCGGACGGAGCGGGTGGCAAGGCGGGCGGTGCGGGAGGGGCGATGCGACGCCGGGACGCGGGGCGTTCTCACCCGGACCTGCGGGCGAACCCGCCGGCGGGTGGACAGACAGTTCTACGGCCTCGGGCGGGCGAGCCGCCGCGGGCCAGGGGCGTTCCCGTTCCACCGGTCTCGGCTAGCGCGTGAAGGCGGACTCGCCCCGGGCGGGCAAGGCCCGCGGCCACCCTCACCCCGGCCGGAGTCGGTCCCGGCGGGGTGGTCGGTGGGTGGCGGCGGGCGGCGGTCCAGTCGGTGGGCATGGCTCGGCCGATGGGTGGCATCACTCCCCCGCGGTCCGCCCGCGGGTGGGGCAGGGGTCAGATCGCGGGCGAGACACCTCCGAGGTGGGTGGCGGGCTGAAGGTGGTGAACGGGTTGACCCTTCCGGCCCAGGCTGGCGGCGAACCGTACGGCGTCGAACGGCCGGCCGCCCTTGAGCATCGCGTACACGGTGCGGGCGATCCTCGCCGCCAGGGTGGCCCTCCTCTTCTTCTCCGGCTCCCAGGCCCGGGTCGCCGCCCAGGACTGGGCCGGTGCGAACCGCCGGAGCATCTGGCCGGCGGCGAGGTTGAACGCCCACCGGAGCAGGCCGTTCCCCTCACGCTTGGCCTTCGTCCCATACTTGCGACCGCCGCTCTCGTTCGGCCCGGTGGCCAGGCCGGCGTACCCGACGAGGTTCTCCGCCCCGGCGAACCGGCTGACGTCGCACACCTCGCAGGCGATGGCCGCCGACAGGTCCGGCCCGATTCCCGGCAGAGTACCGAGCAGGCGGACGGCGGCCGCGTGGGTCTGCCCCGCCGCCCGGAGGACGTCTCGCCGGTACACCTTCAGTTGGCGGTCGCCGAGGAGGGCGGCATCGAGGTGTCGCTCCGCCAGCCACCGGGCGGCGGCGTCGGGGAGCAGGGTCAACCGCTCCAGCACCGCCTCCGCCAGCCCGCCCTTCGGCAGAACGATGGCGTACTGGCGGAACACCGCCTTCAGCCGGTTCACCGCCCGCGTGCGATCGGTTCTCGCCGCGTGCCACCCGCGGGCCAAGTCCCGCGGCCCCCGCAGGTGTCGCGGGCAGGCGTACACCTCCGGCGGGTTCGGCCTCATGAGCAGGTCGGCCAGGTGCCTGGCGTCGTTCCGGTCGGACTTTCGCCCGCCCCGCCCCGCCATCGCCCGGCGGGCGTCGAACAGGTGGAACGGGATGCCTTCGCCCTCACACAGGTCGGCCAGCCAGTACCACCCGGTGGTGCCCTCCGCCGCCACCTCGATGGCCGGCAGGAACGGCCCGATGAACGCCAGGAACGCCTGGCCGTCGGCCGCCACCCGCCGGTTCAGCAGCTCCCCGCCGGCGGAGTTGAGCACGCACACTTGCAGGAACTCCGCGTGCAGGTCCACCCCGCAGACCACCGGTCCGGCGGGGGGTTGGGGGCGGCCGTCCGGCCGGGCGGGCGTGGCGTGATGTGAAAGATTGTCCAAGACGCTCTCTCCGTGGTGCGAATGGGGGTCAGGGGGCAACTCTCGGCCGGTGGCCGGGTGCTTGTTGGAACTCGTCGCGGTCACGCCTCCACCTCCGACAGGTCGGCCATCTTGCAAAGGTCGTCGTACTTGTCGCCCGTCGCCTTCCACGCCGCCTTCAGCCGGCCGGCGCTCCCGCCGTCGATCAGCCCGTACCCGTCGCACGTGCGGCACGGCTCGCCGTCGGCCTCGCCGGTCCCGGCGCAGTGCGGGCAGGTGTGGGTGGGCGAGTTGGTCGCCAGGTCGTCCAGCATGGCCGTCAGGCTGGCGTCGAACGAGGCGTGGTAGTGCATCCGGGCGGCGACCGGGTGCCTGGGGTCTTTGAACAGCGACCGCATGTCCGCCCGCACCTTCTCCAGCCGCTGCTTCACCCCGGCCATCACCGCCACCACCTTCGCCGCGTCGTCGGCGTGCGGCATGAACCGCCCGTCCGGCGGGTACTCGCCCGCCTTCCGCACCGCCGCGTCCGCCGCCGGTCGCCCGCCGCCGGAAGGTGCGCCGGTCGCACCTTGTTCCGCCGCCACCGGCCCGTCGGCCGCCGCCGGGCAGTGGTCGGGCGTCTTGTCCTGCCGAACCGCTTCGCCGGCGAGATCTTCGAACGTCCGCTGGGCCGCAGGCCGGACCGGCCGCGCCCGCCCGTCGCACCCGACCCGGGTCGCCGACTCGGGAATTTCCCGGGTTGCCCTCAGCCTGGCCCGCTCGGCGGCCACCGTCTTCGGGTCCACCCCCACCTCCTTGGCCACCTTGCCGTCCGCCCACCCCGGCTGTACCCGCAGCACCTCGGCCGCCGCCCGCCGCTTGTCCGCGTTCGACCGCCGCAAGCCCCGGTGCTCCCGGTTGCTGCACATGGCGTTCACCACCGCGTCGGCCCGGCCGGCCACCTGGATCACCCGACAAGGCACCGTCTCCCGGCCCGCCTGTCGGTACGCCGCCACGCGGTGGAACCCCTGCGTCAAGTGGTGCCGCCCGCCCCACACGCACGCCACCACCGGTGGCAACTGCAGCTCACGGTCCTGCCGCAGCGCCTCCGCCATGTCGGCCACGTGCTCCTCGTTCAGCGGCCCCTCCCGCGGCTGGAACGCCTCGTCCACCACCAGGTCGTCCAGGTCGAACCGCTTCACCAGTCGTCCTTCCGCCATCGCTGTACCTCCGGTTGAGAAAAGTCGTCCGCCCATTACGCCGGGCCGTCACCTCGGCCGCCCTGACACCTGCTCGGCCGCCACGCCCCCATCTCGCCAGTTCCGCCCACCGTCACCATCACCACCTGCCCGTCACCTTCGGCGTCACGCCCCCCGCCGGGCCAATTCCTCCCCGGCCCGCTCCGCCGCCCGCTCCCGGGCGGACGGCGGACGCGGGGCCGGGGGCGGGGCGGCCGGGTCGGTCAGGGCGGCGGCGAACCGGGCGAGGGCCGGCTCGGTGGTCAGCCACCGGGTGCCCAGCCGCACCCCCTCCAGCCGCACCGTCACCCCGGACGCCGCCCGCACCCCCTTCCGGATCCACCGGGTGAGCGTCGCCGGGTGCGTCCGCCGCGCCCCCCGGCTGCCGGGCAACCGGCCGGCCGCCTGCCCCAAACTGATCAACTCCTCCCCCCGTCCGATCAACCCCGTGTCGCTCATCGCAGTTCTCCGTGTGGGCATGCCCCGTTCGCCGTCACCGTCACCGCGAATTCGTGAGCGGTGTTCCCGGATGGTGCCGGGTTCCCGTAACGCGCCCGGCGTCACCGGGCGTGGCGGGTGTGCCCTGACGCCACGTGCGTCACCCGGTGGAGGGAGTTGTGCCACGGGGGGACGGTGCCGCGCAAGCGAACGGGCGGAAGAATCCCGGCGGTCGGGGATCAGGGTCCGGGTGGTGGGCCCTCGCGCCGGGGGTTGCCGCCGGCCGTGGGGCGGTTGCACCAGGCGACGTGACCGAAGCAATTGTCTGACATGAGGTTGTGGCGTCCCACGGGTGCGACTGCCCCCGTCCCGCGTCGGGACCGAAATTTTTCCCGACCTTCCCGGAGGAGTTTCCGCCTGCGGTACGATCGCCCGTCCCGGTCACGCGATTCGGCCGGGGAGCACGGGTGGGAAGTGACTCACCCCGTCGCGGGCAGGCTCGGCCGGGGCCGCCCGCGGAATCGACCACCCGGCCGTGGGGCGATCATGCGGACGATTCTTTACCGGGGCCAAACCTACACCGTGTCGGACGCCCACCCGGCGGCCGACGCCCTGCCGTGGCACCTGGACACCGACGAGTTCACCGAGCTGGTGGAGTCCGTCCGGACCCGCGGGTTCGACCCGGACCGGCCGGTCGTCCGGTGCGCCCGCACCGGGCGGGTGATCGGCGGGCGGCGGCGGGAGCTGGCGTGCCGGGTGGCCGGGGTGGAGCCGGCGTACCGGAACGTGGACTGGACGGACGAGGAGGTGGTCGCCTGGGTGCGGCGGGAAGACCTGCAGCGGCGGAACCTGACCGCCGCCTAGCGGGTGGCGGCGGAGTTGGCCCTGGACGGGGTGTTGCACCGCCTGGCCGGGGTGGGGGCGAACCAGCACACCGCCGGCGGAGACCCGGAGGGTGGGACCCGGGTCCCACCCGTGGTGACCGCCGGGGAGATCGCGAAACGGGCCGGGGTGTCCCGCAAGACCGTCCAGCGGGTGAAGAAGGCGGCCCGCCACCCGGCCCTGCTGGCGGCCATTACCGCCGGAAAGGTGAGTGCCAAGCTGGGGGCCGAACTGGCCGAACTGACGGCGGCCACGGTGGACCGCATCCTCGCCTCGGACGACCCGGCGAAGGAGGCGATCGAGACCCTGGAGTTCCACCACCACCGGTTGCTGCTGGACCGCCTGCAGGCCGACCCGGGGTTGCTCGACGCCACCCTGCGGCGGAAACTCTCGCCGGCCGAGTTCGAGCGGGCGCTGTCCCTGCCGCTCAGCTTCCGGGTGGCCGTCGCCGCCGACGACGAGCCGATCGACCTCGCGGAATACAAGCGGATGTGGCGGGCCACGCTCGACCACATCCGCGAGCGGGCGCCCGAGGTCGCCGAGGCCCTGACGGCCGGCGTCCTCGACCAGGACGCCGCCATCACCGCCGCCGGCCTGTCGCCGGCCCACCGGGCGGAGGTGCTGGCCGCCGCCCACCCGCCGACCGCCCTACGGGAGGTGGTGGAGCGGCACCGCACCGCCGGCAACCCGGTCACCGCCCTCCGCGACTGGGACGACCACCCGGGCGGCCCGGTCGACCTGGACCGGGTCGCCGACCTGATCCCCGGCGAGGTGTGGGAGGGGGGGGCGTGGGGGGCGTTTCTGAAGTTGCCCGCGGGCGTGCTCGTCGCCTACATCCACCCGTGCGCCCCGTCCGTCGGCGAGCCCGGCTCGGAGTGGTTCGTCAGCCTGACGGACATGTGGTTCAAGTTCGGATCGCGCACGCCGATGAACCGGTTCCTCGTGGCGGTGCTGCTGCACTCCTGGGGGCTGGACCTGCGGGCCACCCCCTGGCACCCGATCGACGACCCGCCGGCGGAGGTCAACCCGCTCCTCCGCCGGCCGCTGTACGACGACGGCCCCCCCAAACCCACGAGCGAGCCTGGGCGATGACACGGACCCCCGACCTGTTCCCGACCGAGGACGATGCGGACGAACCGCCGCCCGCCTACCACGGCCGGCCCGAGTGGGTCGCGCTGCTGGCCGCCGTCCGGGCCGCCCCGGACGACGACCTGCCCCGGCTGGTGGCGGCCGACTGGCTGGACGAGCGGGGCGAGCCGGACCGGGCCGAGTTCGTCCGCGTGCAGGTGGGGGCGGCCCGGCAGAGGCACCGGCACGCCGGCGGCCGGGCCGGGTGCCGGGCGTGCGAACTGGAGCGGCGGTGCCGCGAGCTGGTGAAGCGGTCGCTGCGGGGGCGGTTCGTGATCGGCCGGCGGTGTGAGTTGGGCGGGTTGGAACCGGTCACGACGGGTCGGCCGGGGTCCACCCGCCCGTCGGCCGGAATCGGCCTTGTCCGAATCCGCCGCGGGTTCGTCGACGGGGTGACGTGTCACTTCTCTTCGTGGGAGGCGGGCGGCGACCGGCTGCTGGCCGAGGCCGCCCGCCCGCACGTCATCCTCGGCGGGTTGCCGCCCCCGTACCACTCGGGCCGCGGGGCGGTGCACGGCGACCGGATCCGCGCCCGCTGGCCGGCGATCGGCTCCTTCCTCGTGGTCTCGCTCGATCCGTCGCTGACCGGGCTGCCGGAGCCGGGTTTTCCGTCGAACTTCACCAGCACCTCCGGAACGGATGACACCAGCCCGGAGGAGCCGCCGTGTCCGCCACCGCCGAACTCATCCCCGTCCGCGCGCTGAACCAGGCCACCTACTGCCCGCGGCTCTACTACCTGCAGTACGTCGACTGCGTGATGCCGACGAACGAGCATGTGGAGGGCGGGCTGTTCGACCACCGCCGGGTGGACGACCCCGACCTGAAGCTGAAGGCCCGCACCGAGGGCGAGGCGGTCCGCACCCGCGGGGTGCCGGTCAGTTCGGAGAAGCTCGGCATCAGCGGGGTGCTGGACCAGATCGAGGAGCGGGCGGGCGAACGCTACCCGGTGGAGACGAAGCACGGCACCGCCCCGCGGGACAGCGACGGCAACCCGACCACCTGGGACAACGACGCGGTGCAACTGTGCGCCCAGGCGATGCTGCTGGAGGAGCAGAGCGGGGCGGCGGTACACCGCGGGTTCCAGTTCTACGCCGGCACGCGGGAGCGGGTGGCGGTGGAGTTCACCCCAGAGCTGCGCCGCAAGACGCTCGACACCATCACCCTGTGCCGGCAACTGTCCGCCAGTGACACCCCGCCGTCACCGCTGCCGGCCGAGCTTCGGCACCGCTGCTTCGGCTGCTCGCTCGCCCCGGTGTGCCTGCCGGAAGAGACGCTGTTCCAACTGAACCCGCCGGAGGAGGCGGAGGAGGTGTCGTCGCCCGCCTTGGTCCGCGTCATCCCCGGCTCGGACGACGGGGCGGTGCTGTACGTGAACGAGCCGGGTAGCTACGTCGGCAAGCGGAGCGAGCACCTGACCGTGAAGAAGGACGGCAAGGAGATCACCAAGGTGCCGATGCACGCCGTCCGCCAGGTGGTGCTGTTCGGCAACGTGCAGGTGAGCACGCAGGCCCTGCAAACGCTCATCGAGAACGAGATCCCCGTCACCATGCTCACCGGCCACGGCAAGTTCATCGGCGGGTTCCAGCCGCCGCCGAAGAAGAACGTCCACCTCCGCGAGGCCCAGTTCAAGCGGTTCGCCGACCCGGCCGCCTGCCTGGGTTTGGCCAAGGAGGTGGTGCGGGCGAAGCTGACCAACCAGCGGGCACTGCTCATGCGGTCCCTCCGCGGCGACGGCGTCCGACGCATTTCCACGGCGATCAGCCGTGGCCGAATTGAAGCTACGCAACCGCCGACAGGTTCGGCGGTTGCGTGTTTTGCATTTCCACGGCGATCAGCCGTGGCCGAATTGAAGCCCCGCCCGGCGCGAGAGTCACAATCTTAGTCGGGTAGCATTTCCACGGCGATCAGCCGTGGCCGAATTGAAGCAGGCAGGAGCAGTTGGTGGTCAGGAACGCGATGGTCGCATTTCCACGGCGATCAGCCGTGGCCGAATTGAAGCTTCGCACGAAGTGCGAGTCCTGCCGGCCGGGGTGGAGCATTTCCACGGCGATCAGCCGTGGCCGAATTGAAGCGAGGGCCATCTTGGACAGGTAGATGGTCCTGGGTCGCGCATTTCCACGGCGATCAGCCGTGGCCGAATTGAAGCAGGCCGACGCCGTCCGTGCTCGCCCGTGCCGTGGTGGCATTTCCACGGCGATCAGCCGTGGCCGAATTGAAGCCGTCAGCGGATGCTTGAGATCGCTTATCTCCCCATCGCATTTCCACGGCGATCAGCCGTGGCCGAATTGAAGCCCGGGGTGGGCGGGTCTTGGCGGAGGACGGCCCACAAGCATTTCCACGGCGATCAGCCGTGGCCGAATTGAAGCCGTCTGCGTCCGCGTGTACGTCGCCAAACTGGAACAAGCATTTCCACGGCGATCAGCCGTGGCCGAATTGAAGCCTGCAGGGCGGGTTCAACCGGGCCGTCCGCACCAGGCATTTCCACGGCGATCAGCCGTGGCCGAATTGAAGCTACGCCGTCGCGTCGACCGCCGGGTCGCCCTCGCAGCATTTCCACGGCGATCAGCCGTGGCCGAATTGAAGCCGCTGTCGAGCGGGATGAAGCAACCGGGTATCCCGCGCATTTCCACGGCGATCAGCCGTGGCCGAATTGAAGCTACCCGGTGATGGTCGCCGGTGCCTCGCCCGCGAACGCATTTCCACGGCGATCAGCCGTGGCCGAATTGAAGCTTGTGCGCGGGCACGGTGGCCTCCACGACGGGTTGGGGCATTTCCACGGCGATCAGCCGTGGCCGAATTGAAGCTCTTTCTTGGTGCGGCGGCTGAACGTGGCCATCAATGCATTTCCACGGCGATCAGCCGTGGCCGAATTGAAGCGGCCAGGAACCGCCGCAACATGCCCTCAAGGACAGCGCATTTCCACGGCGATCAGCCGTGGCCGAATTGAAGCGACCCGAAGACGGTGCAGTTCCTCCGCCACAACCCGAGCATTTCCACGGCGATCAGCCGTGGCCGAATTGAAGCGCCCATAGCGATACCCGGCAGATGCGATCGACCATGCATTTCCACGGCGATCAGCCGTGGCCGAATTGAAGCAGTTTGTCCGACTGCGACAGGGCCAGGGCAACCAACGCATTTCCACGGCGATCAGCCGTGGCCGAATTGAAGCAAACTGATTGCCAGTGTGACGAGCGCCATCCAGTCAAGCATTTCCACGGCGATCAGCCGTGGCCGAATTGAAGCTGCTTCTCCCACGTCGGCCCGTAGATTTTGGCGAGCGCATTTCCACGGCGATCAGCCGTGGCCGAATTGAAGCCTCGGGGTGAACGCCGGTCTGCTCACGCTGCCATACGCATTTCCACGGCGATCAGCCGTGGCCGAATTGAAGCTCGAACGGGTTCGGCGTCAGGGCCGCGATCGTCTTCAGGCATTTCCACGGCGATCAGCCGTGGCCGAATTGAAGCCTGGCGTCGGTGCCGCGGCCGGCGTCGGTGCCGGGCATTTCCACGGCGATCAGCCGTGGCCGAATTGAAGCGTCAGCGCGTCCACCACCTCGCGGGTGATCCGGTCGCATTTCCACGGCGATCAGCCGTGGCCGAATTGAAGCGCCTTGCGGGTGATCCGCTGCCATGCGGATGAACGCGCATTTCCACGGCGATCAGCCGTGGCCGAATTGAAGCACGACCTCGATCGGGAGCGTGGCGTTGCGGGTGCCGCATTTCCACGGCGATCAGCCGTGGCCGAATTGAAGCCCCTTCTTCTGCTGTTGCACCATCTGCTTGCCCACGGTCACTCCACGGCGATCAGCCGTGGCCGAATTGAATCCACCCGCGCGGCGTGGCCGGGCTGGTGTTCAGCGTCACTCCACGGCGATCAGCCGTGGCCGAATTGAAGCCCCTGCCGCTCGGCCACCTTGCGGTCCTGCTCGGCCGGTCACTCCACGGCGATCAGCCGTGGCCGAATTGAAGCCGGCACCCCGCGTGGGTGACGTGCCTGGCGGCGGCGGTCACTCCACGGCGATCAGCCGTGGCCGAATTGAAGCCCGGCGTCGGGTACGCCGCAGATCGGGGCGTCGTTCTGTCACTCCACGGCGATCAGCCGTGGCCGAATTGAAGCCTGCTGATGGGGTACATGAACGTCGAGCAGGCGTGGGTCACTCCACGGCGATCAGCCGTGGCCGAATTGAAGCATCGGGTTGCCGTCGGTCACGGCCGGCGGGTTGGCCGGACGTCGCCCCGCTCTAATGTGGCGTCGGCATCGCCGCCGTCATGTGGTACTGGGCGTTCACCAAGGAAGTGACGGTCGGCGTGCGGGCGGGTGACGGCTCTCGGATCGGCGAAAATCCTCCGTAAGAAAAAGCCGGCCCGTTCGCTGTGGTTGGTGGGCCCCGAGCAGAATGAGGTCGATGATGGACACCCCGTCACGCTGGCTGGCGATGCTGACGAGCGGGCCGTACCTGATCATGGCCGCCGCCTACCTCGCGTTCATGACCTTCCTCTGGTGGCTGCGGCGACCGGTGCGGAATGCCGGACTGGTGGACTTCGGCTGGCCCGCCGGGTTGGTGACACTGGCCGTGTTCTTCTTCGCCACCGGCGACGGGTGGCTACCCCGCCGGGCGGTGGCGTGCGGGCTGGTCGGGGCGTGCGGGCTGCGGTTCCTGCTCGGCTGGGGGGTGCGGACCGCGCGGCACGGTGAAGACCGGCGGTGGGAATACTGGCGGCGGCACTGGCAGGCCGGGAACGGGCCGCTCGGCCTGCGGTCGCTCGAGGCTAACTTCTTCCTCTTCTACCACGCCCAATCGACCTTCACCCTCTTGTTCATCGCCGCGGTGCTCGCCCTCCCCGCGCACGACCCGACAGTCGGCTTTCGCCCGCTCGAGTGGGCGGGGATGGGAGTGTGGGCGGTCGGGTTCGTGCTGGAGAACGTGGCCGACTTCCAACTGGAGCACTTCCGCCGCACCGGGAGCGACGGGGTCTGTCGGGTCGGGCTGTGGGGGTACTCCCGGCACCCGAACTACTTCTTCGAGTTCGTGCTGTGGGTGGCATACACCGTGTTCGCGTGGGAGTCGGCCGGCGGGTGGATCGACTGGGTCGTGCTCCTGGTGGTGCCGGTGTCGGCGTACTGGTTCCTGGTCTACTACACCGGCATCCCGCTCACCGAGCGGGCGTCACTCGACCGCCGCGGGGAGCCGTACCGCCGCTATCAGGCCGAGGTGAACCGGTTCGTGCCGTGGTTCCCCCGTAAGTCTTAGCCCCCGCCCGGAGGCCGCCGTGAGCCAGCCCGAACCCGCCCGCGACCACTACCGCGCGTGCCACCTGTGCGAGGCCATCTGCGGGCTGCACATCACCACGCGGGGGGAGGCGGTCGAAGCCATCCGCGGCGACCCGGCCGACCCCCTCGGCCGCGGGCACATTTGCCCGAAGGCGGTGGCCATCCAGGACGTTCACACCGACCCGGATCGCCTGCGGCACCCGCTCCGCCGCACCCGCACCGGGTGGGAGCGGATCAGTTGGCGGCGGGCGTTCGACGAGACGGCGGCGCGGCTGAAAGACGTGCAGCGGCGGCACGGCCGCGACACCGTCGGGGTGTACCTGGGGAACCCGAACGTTCACAACTATGGCACCCTGCTGTTCCTGCACCCGCTGCTGGACGCGCTCGGCACCCGCAACCGCTACTCGGCCACCTCGCTCGACCAGTTGCCGCACATGCTGGCGTCGGC
>CAYMHO010000079.1:0-23633 GCA_964390195.1 uncultured Fimbriiglobus sp.
GGTCCGGGACGCATCGCTCCCTGGGAGGGGGCGGTGCAGGTGAGCTTCATCGTTCAACGTCAACTCAACTCAGTTTGGCTCTCCCACCGCAGTTCATCCGGCGGGTGTTGAGCGGAGCCCGTGCTCGCCTCGTGGCCACCGGACCTGATCAGCCCTGTGCGGACATCAGCGGCAATCCGTATAGGGTACGCCGTCCGCGGGTCCTTCCGGGGGAAGAATGCGTCTGCCCCCACGCGGAACAGGTGAGAGTGGGGAGAGACATAGTTCTGTCACCCGCTCGGAGCGCCTTCCATGTCCGCTGTCACTCATCGCCGCTACCGCGAAGCCAACGTGAACGCCTTCCGTAAGGTGCTGGTGCGGTGGCTGGCCAAGCTGCCGGCCGACGGGTGGGAGGGCGGTGTTGGCGAACTGGGGGAAGCGTTGTGGGCGATTGCCCGTCGTGACCCGGTGCCGACCTACATCCCGTTCGGGTCGGGCATGGGTCGGGTCATCGCCGCCGAGCAAGGGTTCATCCGGGGGCAGGGGTTCGTGGTACAGTCCCACCGCACCAAACACGCCCGCACCTTGCGGTTCACCCGCGGGTGAGGGCGAACCGCCCCCGAGGATACCGCCGTGGTCCGCATCCGCTGTCCGTTCGGCCGGGTGCCGCGGTCGAAGCCGAAGGTTCCCACATCCGCCCGTTGCCCGAAGTGCCGTAAGTTCGATGCCGTGGGTGTGCGGTCGGGTGGCGGTTTCCTGTCGCGGTTCTGGTTCTGCCGCCGCGGGTGCGGGTGGGCGTGCTGGCGACCGCCGGCGCCGTGGGCGTGCCTGAAGTGCAAGGGGCCGACCATCTGGGCCGCCTCCCGCCTGTCGTTCAGTTGCTTCAAGTGCGGGCACCGCGTCCGGCTCGATTCCCTTTTTACCGTCTAACTTGGCAACCCGGACTGAACAAATTCAGCGCCCTGGTTTTCATGGGCCGCGGGGCGGGATCGGGGTGCCGACGTGTCCCTTTTTTGTCACTCTAACTTGCAGACCGGCGGAAACCGCCCTTCCGCCGGTGTTGGTGTACATGCGACAATCGGTTTGGGTTGTCGTCGGCCGACGGGTCGGCGGCATGAAACCGGGCGGTCGGGAGTGGTGCAGTAGCCTCACCACCTCCGACCGCCCGACCCGACTTGAGGCTACAACCGCATGTCCACGGGCGAATCCCCGCGGCCTTCGGCCGTGGGTCCAACCTATTTGTCGATCCGCGACCTGTTGCGGTGGGTGGAGGTGAGCGAGTTCGCCGCCAACGTCGTCAGACTGCCGACAACCGAGTACATCAAGCTCGGCATCCACATCCATTCCGGCACGAAGTTTCCCCCACCCGACGCCCCACTTCCGAACGGCTTCCGATTCCCAACCGCCGCACTCGACCACTTCCAACGGGCGGCCTTTGCCCAAGCCATCACCCGCTACTCGGGTCCCGACCCCTCCGCGTGGAGTGGATTCGACCGCCTGCAAGCACTTGCATGGCGGCAAGGTGAAGAGATAACCCCGGCGCTGGTCCGCCGGTGGGCATCGGAACTCGCCGTCCGCAACGGGGTTAGCCTCGATACGGCCCAATCGGCGCCCATCAATGACCTGTTGGAACTCCCCACAGCGATGATGGTTCCCGGGCACAACGTCGGCGGAACGAAACCTGCCCCCGCACTACCGGCCGACGACCTGGATGCACTCGTTCGTCCTCGCCCGCCCGAGCCGCCGACAGGGCGACTAGACGCCGCCGCTCTGTTCGTGGCTGATGTGCTGAGTACCGCCGCGCTGACCTCGAACGACCAGCGGTCACTCCCCCTGTCCGCCTTGGCAGGTTTCCCCAGTCGGCAGCAAGCGGTTCCGGGTGTGGACCCCAACGGGTATCTGTGGGCGGTGCGGCGGATGATTGACGCACGGTTGTTGACGGTCGAACTGATCACCCCCCCGCCATCCGTCCGGCATTCGGTGATCCAGACACACAAGCGGGACGGGCGTCCTCTTCGGGACGCAAACGGTGAATACCTGCCGGGGGTAGCCACCCCCCGCCCACCAGTGCCGTACATCCGCAGTACGCCCGAACTGTGGGAGCGGTGGCGTGCCGGGCGGATGTTCGCGGCGAGCGATGCGCGTTCGTCGCCGCCACCGGCGGGGAGCAAGCCGCCACAACCGCCCCGTGCGGAGTCGAAGGACGAAAGAAGGAAGCGGATGCTGTACGAGAGCATTCGCCAACTGAAGCAGGAAGGGATGACGGAGGCGGGCATCCTCGCCCACCTCGACACTCCAGCAGGCAAAGACCTGTTGGCAGAGGTTCGTTGGGAACTGGACCAGCGCCCGAATACACGCACCAAACCTCGCCGGGCAAGGGCGCCCGCTGATGTGGTGGCGGCCGCCCTGCGTGCCATCTACACCTCGAAGCAAGTCGATTGAACTACCTGTCCGGTGAATAGACGCCTTGGGTCGTCGGGTAACGGCGGGAGCGGTGTGGCGGAAGCCGGGAGGTGGCCGTTCACCACCCGAGATGCTTCCGCCGCGCCGCTCACCTTTGCGACAGGTGTCACTTCACCAGCTTGGCGATGTCGTCCTTGATCGCGTCGGCCCAGATCTTGTACCCGTCCGCGCTCAGGTGCAGCAGGTCGGGCATGACCTTCCGCTCCAGGCCGCCGTCCTTGTTCAGGAACTTCTCGCCGATGTCCTTGTAGAAGACCTTCTTGTCGTCCGCGAGCTTCGCGATGATGTCGTTGATCGCCTTGATCTTCGGGTTGAGCTTCTCCTTCGGGGCGACGGCCTCGTCCTTCCCGATCCCGCCGGCCCGCGGGAACACGCCGAGCACCAGGATCTTCATGTCCGGCTTCGCCTTCTGGAGCGTCTCGACGATCGCCTTCACGCCGCCCGCGATCTGCTCGGCGGTGTGCCCGCCGGTGTTGTTCGTGCCGATCATGATAACCGCGAGCTTCGGCTTGAGCGGGTCCAGTTCCTTGCCTTCGGTGATGCGCCACAGCACGTGCCCGGTCTGGTCGCCGCTGATGCCCAGGTTCACCGGCTTGAACGCGCCGAACGCCTCGTCCCAGGTCTTCTTCTGACCCTCCCACCCCTGCGTGATGGAGTCCCCGAGGAAGATCACCTCGCCCTCGCCCTTCTCGACGACCTTGAGAAACTGCTTGTGGCGGGCGTTGTCGCGGTTGAGCGGCTTCGCCGCGGGGTTGTCCTTCGGCTCCTGTGCCGAGGCGGTGAGGCACACGGCCAGCGCGAGGCCGGCAACCACGAGACGCCGAGCGAGCATGGTGTTCTCCGGTGGGGGTGGGTTCAGGCGGGGTGTGTGGGTGTGATGTGCGGGCGGGCGGACGAGGCGCCTGAACGCCGTGGGTAGTATCGTGCGGGTGGTGGTGAACGGCAACGCTGAAAGCGGCATGGCGAAGGTCGTTCGCCGGCGTTCCACGAGACGAGGCTCAGGCACGGCCATCACGGGGTTCCTACGGGCGAAGGAAAGCCCCAGACTCACTCACCCCACAAGACACCACTTCACCGGAAGGTCTCAGGCCATCAATGCCTTCTGCCACGATCGGAAGGTGAACCACCTGCCGCGGACCGGGATCACTCCCGGCCTGCACTTCGAGCCGTTCGACCACTTTCGACAGACTTGCTGCAACCTCCGTTTCTACGCACGACAGCCCGCCCTATCACGCACGCCGGGCGGCTACGATTGAACCGACCCGTAGCTACAACCGGGCACTACAACCGCAGTGTAGTGGGGAAATGTTTGCTCGCGTTTCGCTCTGGAATCACTGGGGCACCCCCGTCCACTCAGGCACTACAAGCCGCTACAACGCCCCACCCACCGGATGTAATTCAATCAGTGAGCACATCATCTCCCGTCCGCGGCACACCGCCGCACTCCGGGAGAACGTGAACCGTGTCCACCCTCACCACCGCGAGCGAGAAGGGCGAAGCCCTCGACCGCATCACCGTCGACCAACTCGAAGCCGAGCGGATCACCAACCTGTCGTACAAGACGCTCGAACGGCACGCCCTGGCGGGTGAACCCGTTGGCCGGGTGAAGATCGGCCGGCGGGTGCTGTTCGTTCGAAGCGTGTTGGAAGCCTGGATCAAGTCGAAGCTGACCGCCACCCACTAACTCCCCACCCCGACCGCCCGGATGCACCGCCGGCCGATCCCCCACGGATCGGCCGGCAACGCGTGACACCGGGCTGTCACTCCGAGACACCACCGTGAAGGTATCCGACATCACCACCCGGTTCAACGCCGGGAACCCCTGCCCGGTGTGCGGCACCGGGTCGAAGGGGTGTAGTGTCACCGCCGACGGGCTGCACTTCTGCCGGGGCGAGCCGGCCGACCCGCCCGCCTGGATCGACGTGAGCAAGGGCGAACCGGACAACGCCGGGTTCCGGCACTTCCGCCGCGCGGAGGACCGCCACCACCGCCCGGACCCGCGGGCGACGTTCACCCCGCCGACGGACTGGGCCGGGAAGGCCGAGCGGTTCGTAGCCGCGCTCACCGAGGCTCTGGGCAAGGAACTGGCGGAACTGCTCACCCTGCCCCTCGCCGCGCTGCTGGCGCTGCGGGTCGGCTGGGACGGCGGCGCGTGGACGTTCCCGGAGTGCGATGGCACCGGCCGGACCGTCGGCATCGCCCGCCGGTTCCGCGACGGCAAGAAGAAGATGCAGGCCGGGAGCAACCGCGGGCTGACCCTGCCGGCGGGCTGGAAGGACCGAACCGGCGCGGTGTTCGTCGTGGAAGGGCCGACCGACACCGTCGCCATGGCGCACGCCGGGTTGTGTTGTGTCGGTCGCCCGAGCAATTCGGGTGGGGCGGACCAGTTGGCCGAGCTGCTGGCGGACTGGCCGAAGGACTGCGGCATCGTGGTCGTGGGGGAGAACGACGAGAAACCGAGCGGGGACTGGCCGGGGCGGGCCGGGGCGGAGGGGGTGGGGCGGTCGCTCGCCGCCAAGCTCCGCCGGGCGGTGCGGGTGGCGCTGCCGCCCGACGGGGTGAAGGACGTGCGGCAATGGCTGACCCACCCCGACCGTGCGGAATCGAACTGGCCCGACCGCGGTGCGGAACTGCGGCGACACTTGGAAGCGAACGCCGAACCGATCCGCCCGAGCGGCCCCCCGCCGGTCCGCCCCGAGTGGCCCGACCCCATCGCCGCGGAAGCGTTCTACGGCCTCGCGGGGGACATCGTGCGGGCCATCGCCCCGGAGACGGAGGCCGACCCCGCCGCCCTTCTGTTTCAGTTCCTGGTGTTGTGCGGCAACATCATTGGCCGCAACCCGTACATGAAGGTGGGAGACGACACCCACCACACGAACGAGTTCGTGGTCTTGGTGGGGGAGAGCGGATCGGCCCGCAAGGGGGTGTCCCTGAACCGCGTGCTGTCGCCGATCATGCCCCTCGACCCCGAATGGGCCGCGGACCGCGTCCGGAGCGGCACCGTGTCGGGCGAAGGGTACATCGACCTCATCCGTGACAAGAACCCGATTTTGGAGGACGACACGGGCGAACCCGACAAGCGGCTGGTGATCCTCGAGACGGAGTTCGCCAACGCCCTGAAGGTGGCTTCCAAGCCGGGCAGTACCGTGGCGGGGACGGCGTGCAACCTGTGGGACTCGCCGCCCACGATCGGCACCATGAACGCCAGCCGCGAGAACCGCCGCAAGGTGACGGACCCGCACGTCTCGCTGTTGGGCCACATCACGCCCACCAGCCTGCTGATGAACCTGACGCTGGAGGAACAGGCCAACGGGTTCGCCAACCGCATCCTGTTCCCGTGCGTGCGGGCGTCGAAGAACCTGCCCGACGGCGGCCGCGAAGATGTCGTCCCGGCCGCCCTGAAAGAACGGCTGGTGCATGCGTGCGGGTACGGCCAGCGCACCGGGGCGATGACGTGGGGGGTGGACGCGAAGGCCGTGCGGGACGGGGTGTACCACCGCTACTTCGGCCCGAAACCCGAGGTGAAGACTTACGGCTTGTTCCGTGACCTCACCGCGAGGTGTGCCGGGCATGCCCTGCGGCTGGCCATCATCTACGCCGTGCTGGATCACTCCGCCACGATCCGCGCGGCCCACTACATGGCCGCCCTCGCTTGCGTGGACTACTGCCGCCGGAGTGTGGCGTACATCTTCGGCGACCGCATCGGCGACCCCGTAGCGGATCGTATCTCCGACCTGCTGCGAGCCGAGCCGGACGGGCTGACCCGCAACGCCATCGCGGAGAGGCTGGGGAAGCACGTCACTGGTGAAGACCTCACCCGCGCCTTATCGGTGCTCGCCTCCGCGGATCGTGCGACCTCGGAGAAGGTGACGGGCGACGGGCGACATGCGGAGAAGTGGCGCGCACGCGAACCGAAAAACGGTGGCGTCTCCGACCTGATGCGATATGCCCGAAGCCTGTCCGAACCGTGCGGGAGAAGCGGGATAAGCCCCCCGGCAGACCTGAACACCCCGTTCACGCCCCCTTTTCCCGCATCTCCCGCATCGGCCGAACCCGTCATCGGAAAAAGCTGCGCGAGCACGGACGCCCCGCCGGAACGCCCCCGCACGCCCGACGTGGTCGAGACGTGGCTGGTGCATCAACTCTGGCACGGGCCGAAGTCGAAGGCCGAACTTGACAAGACGGCGAAGGCGGCCGGGGTCGGGGCGTTCACCAAGTACGTCAAGGTGTTGCACATCCAGCCCAAGCAACTCCCCGATGGTGGGTGGGAGTGGGAGTTGCCCGCGGGCACGAACCGCGACCTGTATCCCACCCCACCCGATCCTCCGCCCCGGCCACCGGAGCCGACACTGTTTGACACGGAGGTTGAGCAACCGAGCGAGGTGAAGAAGCCGACGGCGAAGGCGAAGAAGGCGAAGTCGAAACGCAAGGCGAGCGGAACCTGACGCCGTCCAGTGCTGGGTGTTCACACGACACCCGGCACCGGAGAAGTGCGACACCATGATTGATCCGCCCGCCGTTACCCCGTACCCTCAACCGACCTCAACGGAACCTGACACATGGCCAGCATCAGTAAAGACAGCAACGGTAACGTCCGCGTCTTGTTCGTGGGCGGGGACAAGAAACGCCGCGCAATACGGCTCGGCAAGATGAACCAGAAGAATGCGGAAGCAGTGAAGTTGAAGGTGGAACACCTGCACAACGCGACCGTGACCAAATCCCCCCTCGACCCCGATACCGCCCGGTGGGTGGCCGGCATCGGTGACGAGCTGGCCGCCAAACTGGCCGCCGTCGGGCTGATCCCCGAGCGGCCGAAGGCGGTGACGCTCGCCGGATTGCTCGACCTGTACGCCACCGAGAAGGAAGCGGGGAACAAGGCGGGCACGCGGACGAATCACCGCACCATCACCAACGACCTCACCGGGTTCTTCAAGCCGACCATCGACCCCCGGGCGCTCACCGAGGCCGACGCGAAGCGGTTCGTCGAACACCTGCGAGTGCGGAAGCTCGCCCCGTACACCGTCGCTCGCCGGGTTCGCCGGGTGCGATCCATCTTCGCCTTCGCGGTGAAGGCGAAGTTGATCCCCTCCAACCCGTTCGCCGATCTGAAGACGCCGGCATCTCTGCCCGAAGACCGTAAAGCCTACGTCACGACCGCGGACGCCGAGCGGTTGCTGAACGCCGCCTCTCCTGTGTGGCGGACCATCGTCTCGCTATGCCGGTTCGCCGGGCTGCGGTGCCCGTCCGAGGTATTCCGCCTGAAGTGGTCCGACGTGAACTTCGCCACCGGCCGGATGACGATTCCGAACGTGAAGACGGCCGGGCAGACCGGGAAGGAGTATCGGGTGTGTCCGATCTTCACCCCCCTCCGCCCGCACCTGGAAGACGCCCACGAACTGGCCGAACCGGGAACGGTGTACGTCGTGAGCGGTTCCATGGCGGACAACATCCGGGCGAAGATGGACGGTCCGAACGGGAGCAACGACGCCAACACCCGCACCGCCTTCCTCAAGCTCATCAAACGGGCCGGGCTGGAACCGTGGCCGCGGCTGTTCCACACCCTCCGGGCGAGTGCGGAAACCGACCTGCTCGAACAGGGGTTCCCGATGAACGCCGTGACCGAGTGGTTGGGACACTCGGCGGCGGTGGCGCTCAAACACTACGCCCGCGTGCCGGACCACCTGTTCGCCCTGGCCGCGGGAGGCGGCGCAGAAAGCGGCGCACGGGCGGCGCAGAATCGAGCGCAGGCAGGGGCGGAGGGAATCGGACTGGAAAAGAGAAACGCGACGGAAACCCTTACAGAGAAGGACTTCCGTCGCGTTCTGTCCGGTCAGGTTTTATCCCGTCCGAACGATCAAATGACCCCGCGGGGATTCGAACCCCGGTCCACACCTTGAAAGGGTGTTGTCCTAGGCCTCTAGACGACGGGGCCGGTTGCCGAACACCGACGGTGCCAGGACGAATGATTTTTAGGGGCGTGCGGCGGGAGCGTCAACCCGGTTTCCCGGCGAATCCGCCGCCCCGGTCCGCCCGCCGATCAGTACTTCGGCACCGGGAACAGGCTCACCCCGTCGAACAGCCGCTGCACCGTCGGCCGCCCGTCCGGCCCGGCGAGCGGTTTCTTGTCCTTGTCCAGCAGCTCGAAGGTGATGCCCAGCAGCTCCTGCTGCGTCTTCAGCAGGTCGGGGTCGTCCGGGGTGTCGAACTGGCCGACGGTGACGATGCTCCCGTGCGTGTGGTGCAGGACGAACGCCTCGAACGGCCGCGGCTTCATCTTCGGGTCCCGCAGCGCCTTCACCAGCGCCTCCGCCTCGCCGGCCGAGGCCATCAGCAGGTCGGCGGCGGTCGGCCCCTTCTTCTTCCCGTCGAACACGGTCCGCCCGTCCCCGCCGGTGCTCGCCCGGGTGGTCGGCATGGTGTACGACTTGACCGCCAGCGTCCACGGCTTCTTCGCCTTCAGGAGGGTGTGCTCCACCCCGTCGTTCAGCTTCACCACGAACGGGTCCAGCTTGGCCTTCTCCTCCAGGTTCGCCTTACTCGCCGCCGGGTTGGGCACCACCATCGACGACGGGTACGGGTTGAGGAAGTTGGCCGACGCCTTGAACACCTTCTCGCCCGTCCGCGGGTCGGTCTGCTCGCCCCCGTGCAGGCCGGCGTCCATGAGTGCCGTATCCTTCGGGGGGGGCAACTTCTTCACCGCCGGCAGGCTGGCCGCCGCCTTCTCCATCGTCTCGAACCCGCCGATGAACACCACCCACTGCTCGGGCGTCTCGTGGTACGGGCGGGGCACCTTGACGGTGACCTCGGTGGGGGAGAACTGGTACCCGTTCGCCGCCGCCTCCCGCTCGGCCTGCTTCAACACCTCCTTGAACGGCTGCACCTTCTCGTTCTCCCGCTTCCGCACCGCCGCCACCCGCGCCTCCTCCTCCTTCCGCTCCTCCGCGTTCCGCTCGTACAGCAGGGCGTTCACCCCGTGCGTCTCCCGGATGTCGGCCACCAGCGCTTCGGCCTTCTTCCGCGAGTCCGGGCCGGCGTAGCTCTTCACCATGATCATCCACCGCCCGTCGGCCGCCTTCGCCAGGTGCTTCGGCGGGGCCGCCTTCTCGTCGATCGACGTGGGCACCACGCGGGCCGCTTCTTTGCGGGTCGGGTCGGGCAGTTGGAACCCGCCGGGGAGTTGGCCGGGGGTGGTTCGCGGGGCGGTGCCACCCGCCGGGACGACCCCGCCGGGCAGTTGCGGCACCCCGCCGGGGGTGGGGGCTTTGGGGGTGGTGGGGGAGGCGGGCGGCACCGGCAGCCGGTCGGAGGCGAACTGGGCGAACCCGGTTCCGGTGATGGCGACCGCGCACGCCCCCGCCAGCAGGCACTTCCGCATGGCCCGTCCCCCCGTGTCGAAAACTTGAGTGAATTCGGCCGCGGGTATAGCGAGGGGCGGGGCGGAGGGGAAGAGGAAAAACGGCAGAGAACGAAGAGCTAACCACAGAGGCATAGGGGCACAGAGAAGACAAGAGGGAGGGTTCAGAACAGAACTCTGCTTCCTGCCTTCTCTGTCCCCCGGTGCCTCTGTGGTTAGTCCTGCCTTCACACCGTCAGCTTGCGGTCGCGGGCCGTCACTTTCCACGCCCCGACCGCCCGCCCGCCTTCGGCGACGAGCGCCTCGCGGTGGAGCGCCACCGTTGGGCAGACGTGGCCGGGGACGGCGTACACCACGTCGCCGGGGGTGAAGCGTTCGGCGTGCGGGGTCTCGACGACGTAGTGCTCCTCGCTGTGCATGACCGGCGTGTGCGGGGGGAAGTCGAGCAGGTGGACCCGCTTGGCCAGCGGCGGGTCTGCGGCCACGCTCTTGTTCCCGCAGTCGAGCGTGACGCGGTTGGCGGTCGGCCGGCTGACCACGCGGGTTACGAGCACCGCCGCCGGCTCGACGCCGGGCAGGTCCGAGTACTTCGATCCGTAGTTGTTGTCGTGCAGCACGTAGGTGCCGGGCGAGCACTCCAGGCCGGGCACGTCGGTGATGGTGGCGTACACCGGGAAGCCGGGCGTGCCCCCGCACACCAGCGACGGCACCGAGTGGCCGGACGCCTCGAGGCCCGCCCGCACCTCCAGCACCGGCGTCAGCTTCGCCCACACGGCGGCCTCGCGGTCGGAGTGGCTGTCCTGGTTGACGTGCCCGTCGTAGCAGTGCAGCCCGACCGCCGCCAGGCCCGGCGTGCCGGCGATCTGCCGGTACAGCTCCGCCACCTTCTCGATGGCGATGCCGGTGCGGTCCATGCCCATGTTCACGTCCACGAACAACTCGACCGGCCGATCGCCCGCGATCGTTGCCAGTGGGGCGAGGGTGGCCGGGTGATCGACGACGGCGCTGAACCGCGTGCCGGGGAACTTGGCCCGCAGTTTGGCGAACCGGCCGACGTTCGGCCCGACCAGCGGGTACGAGATGAGCACGTCCGGGGCGCCGGCGTCGGCCAGCATCTCGGCCTCGGCGATGGTGGCGCACTTATGCTTGGTCACGCCGGCGAGCAGCTGCATCTGCACCACCTCGGCGGTCTTGTGCGTCTTGACGTGCGGACGCAGGCGATCGGCTCCGCCCGCTTGCTTGATGACGGCCCGGATGTTCCCGCGGATGACGTCCGGGAAGAACACCAGCGCCGGCGAGGGGATCTCGGCGACGTTCGACAGGTGGTAGCGGTGGGACATGGTGATGGTCTCGGATTGAAGAGGGTTCACCGCCGAGGGCACATGAGGGCACGAGAGGAAGGCAGCAAAGCCAAGACTAACCACAGAGGCACAGGGACACAGAGAAGACAAGAGGGAGGTCAAAAACACAGAACTGACTTCGCTTTTCTCTGTGTCCCTGTGCCTCTGTGGTTAGTCCTGTCTTACTTCTCTCGTGCCCTCATGTGCCCTCGGCGGTGAAATCCTGAATCTCAACTCCACTCGGCCTTGATGCGGAACGTCTCGCTGGCCGAGAAATCGACCGGCACGCCGCCGTTGTTCAGCCCGATCTCGGCACCGGGCACGCCGTCGCCGCTCAGCGAACTGGCCCGGTTCGGGTCACGGGCGAACTTGACCTCGGCGCTGCCGGCGAACCCCGCCGTTTCCATGCACCGCATGGCCACCGCCCTGCCCATGCCGTCGCCCGCCTCCACCGGCCGCAGGCTGGTCATCAGCACGCTCGGCAGGTCGACGTGGGCGAGCCACGCCGTCGGGCCGATGTGCGGCGGGCCTTTGGCGGTGAACACCACCGGGGCGGGGGCGAACCAGCCGGCGGCGGTGGGCATCGGGTACTCGCGGTCGAAGGCGACGAGCAGGTCGAACGTGCGGGCCTGCTCGCCCTCCGGCAGCAGGATCACGTCCGCCATGCGGTCGCCGTGCTTCTGGATGAACGGCAGCCCGCCGGTGAAAAGGAACGTCCGCTCGGCCCCGATCCGCAGTTCGAGGTAGTCGGCGCTCACGGGGCGGGTGTAGGTGCTGCGGTCGTTCGACCCGTTGCTCCCGCGGAACACGGCCGCCGACGGCGTCCGCCACGCGAACCGTGCCCCGTAATAGGCGTGCCACGGGTAGCCGGTCGGCGGGTGAACGGGGTCGAGTTCGATTCGCAGTTCGAGCGCCGGCCGGCCGACCCACGCCCGCATCCGCTGGCGGACCCGGCAGAGCAGCTTGTCGTGCTCATCGACGATGTCGCCCTCGCACACCACCTCGCCCATCGCCGTGCCGCTGTTCGTCACCGTCACGCTCCGCGGCTTCGTCTTGCTGCCGGGGTTGAACACCAACTGCATGCCCAGGCGGTTGGTGCGGGTGCGGAGGTCGCGGACCGCCTTCAGGCTGCCGGTCGGCGGGTCGAAATCCGCTTCGAGAAACTCGTTCCGCACGGTGGCGTTCTCGGCCGTCTTGATCCGCGGCTTGGGCAACGGGTGGGACGCGTTGCCCCTGGGAATCCAGGAATACCCGAGCGACGGCACCTCCACCACCAGCCGGGCGAGGCCGTTGGCGTACTCGACCGCCTTCACCGGGCCTTCCACCGGGATCGGCCCGCCGAACTCGGGCAACTCGAGCGCCACCCGGCGGGTGAAGTTGCACGGGTTGAACACCAGCACGCCGGGTTGATTCGCGGCCGACTTCACCTGGATGCGGTCGGCGAGCAGTTGGGCGAAGGATTGCTCCAACCCGGTTAGCCGCGAGCCAGCGGCGAGCGCGCTCGCCGCTGGCTCGCGGCTAACCTCGACCTCGGTTTCCACCCCCTCCAACTCCTTCAGCAACTCGGCGTCCTTCTCGCCGGCCGGCGCCAACATGCGGTGCAGGCCGGCCAGGGCGAACGCCGAGTCGAGCTTCCGCCGCAGCCGCCAGTGATTGGCGAACCCGCTCACCGGGTGCGGCAGCTTCTTGTTCGTCACGTTGTCGTCGAGGTAGTCGTTGAAGTAGTCGTCCGCGGCGGGCGAGCCGAGGTACTCGCCGTAGTGGTGGTCGCGGAGCAGTTCGGCCACCGACACCCACTTCCCGCAGGCGTCCCCCAGCGTGGCGAGGGTGACCAGTTGCGAGTACCCGACGGCCGGGGCGGTGCCGGTGTGCTTGAGAGCGAGCGTCGGGTTGCTGTCGGTGCTGAACGCCTGGTGCAGGTGGTACACCAAATTGAAGAAGGTGAGCGGGTCGGAGGCGGAGAGCGGCTCACGGGCGAAGGCGTTCACCGCCTTGCCGTCGGGCGACGCCCAGTTCACCACCACCGCGTTGCGGGCCGGGGTCATCGCCCCGTCGAACGACACCATCACCGCGTGGGTGAACCCGGCGTGCAGCAGCCAGCCGGGCAGGTGCGGGTGGAACGCCGAGCGGGTCCGGGCGTACACGGTCGGCTCGACGCCGAACAGCTCTTTCACGCACTTGCGGGCGGCCGTCAGGTTCCACCACTGTGATTCGGGCGGCAGCAAAGCGTCGTCGCGGTCCGCGTACGCGCCGACGCACAGGTCGGTCGTCGGGCTGCCCTCGCCGGCTCTGGCTTTCAGTTCGGCGAACCGCTCCGGGTGGTCTTTGGACAGCCTCTCCAGCAGTTCGCCGGACGCGATCACCGCCGCGGGCAGGCCGGCGAGCAGGGTGCGGGGCCACGGCTCGGCGAGCGTGTCAGGCTTGGGGATGGCGAAGTCCACCAGTTGAACGCCGCTGGTGTTCAGCACCTGCCGGGCGTTGGCCAGCTTGTCCATCGCCGGGGCGAGTTTTTCCCGCACGGCGGCCGGGTCGGTCGCCACTTCCACCGCCGCCTTCACGTCGTTCCAGAAGCCTTCGACATCCAGCAGGTGGTCGTGGCTGGCGGCGTCGAACAGGGATTCGATGAGCAGGTAGCCGAACCCGACGGCCTCGAACAGTCCGACGACTTCGGGCGACGCGTCGAGCAGGTGTTGCGGGATCCGCTCGCCGGGGTTGCGGTCGTTCCACTCGGCCAGAGCCGCCATCAGTGACACCCTGGTGTCAGTGACATCGGCGGCGGAAACGAAGTTGACCCCCTTGCCGGTGGCCACCAGTTCGGCCCAATTGTCGGGTTGGTAGACGGTCGGGCCGGTCGGCACGGTGTAAAGGAACCCCTCCTTCGGCACGTCGTGGTCGTAGGTGCTGGCCGCCTGCGGCGGGCGGCCGACGACGCTCAGCACGGCCGGGTGCCAGAGGGCGAAGTACCCGAGCAGCCACGCCTCCGCTTCGGCCGGGTTCAGGCTGACCGGGTACGAGGTGGGCGGGCGGTACGGGGAGAGGAGGACGGCTTCGCGGGGGTTCATGTGGGCCGGTGCGGTGGCGGGAGGTGGGGATATAGTATTTGCGTGGGTCCGGGTGGTGGGGTTCAGTTGATGACCTCACCCCCCGGCCCCCTCTCCGAGCGGAGAGGGGGGTGTTCAACCCCACAACCACATGGTTTGCCGCGAGGCGGAGACGAGCGGGTCACGCGGCTCGTTCGTCTCCGCCTCGCGGCAGACCAGGCACGCCTCCCCCTTGAACACCCCCTCTCCGCTCGGAGAGGGGGCCGGGGGTGAGGTCTCGGAAGCTCCCCGTGGCCCGCAAGCGCCCCGCCAAGTCCGCCCCGGTGTCCGCCGCCGACAAGCTAGTGGCTCACGTCCGCGGCCGCGAGTTCGCCCAGGCCGTACTGATCGCTCAGACGCTCGCCAAGACGGCCACCACCCCCGCCGACGTCGCCCTCGTCCGCGACGCCTTGCTGAAGGCGGCCGAGCACTACGAACTGCACGGCGAGATGGATTCCCTGCGGTGGGTGGTGAAGCTGGCGGACGACTTGCCGGACAGCATCCGCACCGCCCCGGACGCCGACGGCCTGCTCTGGCTGTCTCGGATGATCGGGTTCATGGCGAAGGCCGGGCTACGGGAGCGAGCCGGAACGCTCGACCGCGAGCCGATCAACACCCTCCACTTCGCCGACTATCTGGTTCGCACCAGGTCGGCCGCCGAGGTGCCGGCGGAGTGGAAGGCCGGGTACGACGCCGTGCTCGACGCCTTCGCCATGTACTCCAACGGCAAGGACGACGCGGCCCGTGAGGTGCTGAACGCCGTCGGGTTATCGTCGCCGTTCCTCGAATGGAAGTTGCTCCTCCGCGGGCTGATCGCCTGGAGCACCAACGACGACGCGAAGGCGGTCGAGAACTTCAGCCGGCTGAACCCGATGCGGTTCCCGGCCCGCCTCGCCGCCCCGGTGCGGGTGCAGTGCGACCCGACCTACACGCAGGGCACCCCTGCGGCGGCGACGGCGGCGATCGCCGAACAGGGCAAGCGGCTGCGGGCGGTCGGGCTGGTGGGCAAGCTGAACAAGGTGCGGTCCGAACTGGCCCGCAGCCGCACCCTCGGCCCGGCGTTCAAGGCGGTGGAAGCGGTGCTGCCGGAACTGGCCAAGCGTGCCCCGCAGTTGGTGCCGAAGCTGGCCGACGTGTTCTACTTCGCCATCATCAAGCGGGGCGAACAGCCCGATTTGGCGAAGTACCGCAAGGTGTTCGGCCCGCCGCCGGCCGACCCGGCGTTCCACAAGCTGGAAGCGATGGTGTTCGAGGAGGTCGACGACCTGGAGACGTCGCTGGCCCGGTGGGCGGCGTTCGAGGGGTGGCTGGCCGAGGTGCCGGCCGGGTGGAGCAAGCCGCTGGCCGAACGTGCCCGCGCGGTGGTGCTGAACCGCATGGCCGGCATCGCCGCCGACATCGAGGAGGACGCCGCCGACCCGCGGGCGGCCGACGACTTCGGCGGGTTCTTCGGGGCGCCCGCCCGCAAGCCGAAGGCGAAGCGGAAGCCGCTCGACCCGACCACATTCCTGAAGCGGGCGGCCGACCTCGCCCCCGACTGGGAGCCCGCCGCCCGGGCGCTGTTCGCCGCCGCAGTCGATCGTGACGACCTGCCCGCCGCCGAGGCCGCCGCCCGCCGGTTCCTGGAGCACCACCCGCAGTCGGTGCCGGTGCTGTCCGAGTTGGCGTTGCTCATGACCATGCAGGGGCGGACGGCCGAGGCGCTGGAGTTGCGGCGGCGGGCGCTGGCCACCAACCCGCTCGACCCGCACAACCGCCACACGGCCGCCTCCGCCACCGTCGCCCACGCCCGCCGGTTGGCCATCGACGGCGAACTGGCCGACGCCGAGAAACTGCTCGACGAGACCCGCCAGTTGCTCGAAGCGGTGATGCCGACCAGCGCGTTCGCCCTGCGGTCGGCCATCTGCCGCAAGACGAAACGCCCGACGGAGGCGGACGCCGCGGCCGAAGCCGCCCGCAATCAAAAAGCCTCGCGACTGGTCGCCCGGTTGTACCTGCACGCCAACGCGGTGCTGCTCAAACTGAAACCGAAGGAGAAGGCGGCGGCGGCGAAGGAACTGGCCGACGCGCTCGAACCGATGCCGACGCCCGGCGAGGCCGGCAGCCTGCTGAGCGGGTACGACATGTACGTCCACGAGGGGCTGAAGTACACCGGCCAGAAGACGCAGGAGAAGAAGCTGGTGGACGTGGCCGTGCGGGCGGCCGAGTCGCCCGAGGGGGGCGAGGCGGAGTTCGAACTGCTGGCCGGGGTGTTGCAGAACAAGAAGCAGTACGCGGCGGCGCTGAAGGTGGCGACGGCCCTGATGAAACGGTTCCCGAAGAACCCCCTCTTCCCGCTGGTGATGGCCCAGGCGGAGATGGGTAAGTCGAAGGGGCGGTTCGGGTACAAGGTGACGGAGCCGCTGCGGAAGGCGAAGGCGCTGGCCGAGGCGAGCACCGAGGAGCGGCACAAGCAACTGCTCCCGCAGATCGAGGAACTGCTGAAGGCGAGCGACCCGTTCAGCGGGCTGTTCGGCGGCGGGTTCTTCGGGTGAGGCGGTTGGCGGTGAGCCGCGGGGCGCTGGCGGACGGAACCGCCCGCTCGCGCGTCGGGCGAACGAGTGACAGCTTCGTAACCGCCGCGCAGACTTCGCCCGCCGGGTGGTTTACACTGGTAGGGTGCTGCTCCGCCCCGAACGGACTTCGCCATGCCTGCCGTTCCCCTGCCCGTCGCGCTCGAAGAGAAGCTGGACGACGTGGCCGCCGAAGTGCGTCGGCTGCGGGTGCTCCGCGGGGCGAGCTGGTTCGCCGCCGTCACCTTCGCCATTCCGCTCCTCGCCGTCCTCGCCGACGTCCTGTTCGACCTGTCCGGCCTCGCCCGCGGGCTGATGCTCGTCGGCTGGGTGGCGGTGTCGGTACTGCTCGGATGGCTGCTCATCGTCCGCCGGATGCGGGGCGACATCCCCCCGCGGGAGCTGGCCGCCGCCATCGAGCGGCAGTTCCCCAACCTGGCCGAGCGGCTGAGCACGCTGGTGGAACTGAGCGAACAGGCCGAGCCGGGCAACGGGTCGCGGGCGATGATCCGCCTGCTCGCCCAGGAGACGGAGAAGCGGGCGAAGAAGATGGACTTCGGGAAGGTGGCCCCGACCGGCTTCAGCCTGCGGCTGGCCGGGTTCGCCGTGCTGATCGGGCTGCTCGCACTCACCCCGCTGTTCGCCTTCCGCGGGGCCACCGAGCGGGTGCGGCGGCTGATGCTCCCGTGGTACACCCCGCCGGTCGAGGTGCCGTACAAGCTGACCGTCAGCAGCGGGAACCCGGTCATCAAGCGGGGCGAACCGGTGACGCTGTCGGCGTACCTGGAGCGGACCAAGCCGGACGGCGAACTGCCCACCGAGGCCACGCTGGTGTACAAGGTGGTCGGGCAGACCGAGGAGCGGCGACTGCCGATGAGCGGGGACGACAAGGCGGCGTTCACCGTCACGCGGCCGAAGGTGGACACCGAGTTCGAGTACCGGGTGGAGTGCGGGGAACTGAAGAGCGAGTGGTACGGGGTGGCGGTGGTCGATCCGGTCGAGGTGGACGAGGCCAACAGCAGGATCACCGTCACGCTGCCGAAGTACGCCGCCCAGCCGGACGCCGAACTGAAGTGGGGCCAACTGAAGGTGCTGCAACACAGCACGGCGAAGTTCGAGCTGCGGCTCTCCCGCGTGGCGGCGGACGTCCACGCCGAGTGGCGAGCCGGCGACCCCAAGGCCGATCAGGGCGGGGTGAACCTGAACCACGCCCTCACGTTCAGCGACGACCGCCGCACGGTTTACCTGTCCGCCCCGTGCCCGGCGAACGGCACCGTCAAGTTCACCCTGTTCGCCGAGAAGAAGGTGCGGACGGACGTGCCGGTGGCGGTCGAGGCCGACCCGGATCAGCCGCCGCGGTTCACCCCCGCCCCGGTCGGCATGCCCGACGGGCTGCGGGAGGTGAAGAAGGATTCGCAACTGCTGCTCGACGTGACCGTCACCGACGACGTGGCGGTGGGCGAGGTGTTCTTCGACTACGCGCTGGCGAGCGCCCCCGCCGGGTTCCAGTCCGAACTGCTGAAGATCCAGGGCGGCAAACCGACCGCGTCCGGCAAGGTGGTGGTGAGCCTGGCCGGCAAGGCGGCGCTCGGCGACACCCTCCGCATCCGCCTGCGGGCGACCGACACCCGCTCCGTCCCCGAACTCGGGCTGAAGCCGAACGAAGCCACCTACCCGGCCGGTGACAACAAGTGGGCCCACGTGCGGGTGGTGGAGAACGCCCGCCCGCTCGCCGAACAGGACATCGCCGCGCAGCAGGAAGGGCTACGGAAGAAGTTGGAGGAGGCCGCCGCGAAGGTGGACGAGGCGAAGCGGAAGACGGACGAGCTGAAGCGGGCGGCCGAGGGTAAGCCGATGCTCACCCCCGCGCAGGCCGGCGAAGTGGCCGCCGCCCGCGAGGAGGCCCAGAAGGCCGCCCGCCTGCTCGAAGATTTGGCGTCCGACGCCGGCCGCACCCCGGAGTTGGCCCCGCTGGCGGAGGGTGCCCGCAAGGTGGCGTCCGACCCGCTGGCGTCCGCCGAGGACGAACTCCGCAAGGCCGGCACCGACCCCAAACCCGACGCCCGCGACGAGAGTTTGAAGAACGCCCAGGGCCAGCTCGCCGCCGCCGCCGAGCAGTTGAAGAAGCTTCAGAAAAAGAACGACGACCTGGCCAAAGGCCGGCTCGATCGGTCGAAGCTGGAAGAACTGGCCGAGGACCAGGAGAAGATCCGCCGGGAGGCGCAGGACGCCGACAAGGAGAAGCAGAAGGAGTTGGCCGAGAAGCAGCGGGAGCTGAACGAGCGGTTGAAGCAGTTGCGGGAGGAGAGCGACGCGCTGAAGGAGGCGCGGGAAAAGGCGGACCAGCAGCGGGGCGACCAGATCGGCGGCGAGGCGAGCGCGCAGGCCGAGCGACAGCGGGAACTGGACGAGGCCGTCCGCAAGCGGGAGGAGGCCGCCCGCCGCGCCCAACAGGGCGAGCTGAAGAAGGAGCAGCAGAAGCTGAACGAGCAGGCGAAGAGGCTGGGCGAGAAGGCGGGCGACACCCCGCTCGACCCGAAGCCGTTCGACAACGCCGAGGGGCTGCTGGAGAAGCAGAAGCCGGCCGACGCCATGACCGAACAGGAGAAGGCGGCCCGCGAACTCGACCGGTTGGCCGAGGAGATGAGCAGGCGGGCGAAGGACCGCGGCGACGCGAAAGCCGCCGCCGAGCAACTGAAGCGGTGGCAGGAGGACCTGAACCGCCGCAGTGCGGAGGCCGCCAAGAACAACCCGGACGGCGTGCCCCAGGCGGAGAAGGACAAGCTGGCCGCCGAGCAGAAGGCCATCGAGAAGGCGACCGACCGGCTGAAACTTCCGCCGAAGTCGGACTCCCTGGAGAAGCTCCGCGAGGACGCCAAGAGCGCCGCCGGGTCGGCGTCCGAGCAGTTGCAGAAGTCGCCGGCCGACGCCGCTGACGCCCAGAAGAAGGCCGCCGACAAGCTGGACGAACTGGCCCAGAAGACGCCGTCGAACCAGCAGCGCCGCGACGCCGCCAAGAAGGAGTTGGAGAAACTTCGCAAGGAGCAGGAGCAACTGGCCGACGACGCGAAGAAGGCGGCCGACGCCACCAAGGGCAACCCGGACGCCCCCGCCACCCGCGAGGAACTGGCGAAGAAGCTGAAGGAGCAGGCCGAGAAGCAGGAGGAGTTGAACAAGAAGGTCCGCGACCTGGACACCCCCGGCGCCGAACACCGCCGCGAGAAGGCGGCCGCCACCGGCGACCACGCGGCCGACGACCTGAAGGGCGGGCTGCCGCAAGACATCCCCGCGTCGCAGGAGCAAACGAAGCGGCAGATGGACCGCCTCGCCGAGTCGCTGGACGGCAAGACCCCGGCCGACGAGAAGGCGTCCGAGTTGGCCCGGCTACAACGCGAACTGTCGAAGAACCTGGAGAAAGCCAAGACGCCCGAGGACGTGCAGCGGCTGCAACGTCAGCAACAGGACCTGTCCCGCGAGGTGCAGAAGCTGAAGGCCCCGGACGCCGCCGCCGCACTGAGTGACGCGCAGGACGCGGCGAAGGCCGCCGACAAGGCCGCCCAGAAGCCGATGCCCGACGTGGACGAACTGAAGAAGAAGAGCCAGGAGTCGGCCGACGCGCTCGACAAGCTGGCCGAGCGGCTGGGCGGGGAGTCGCCCGAGCAGAAGGTGGAGCGGCTGGCGAAGAACCGTGCGGCCGAGGCCGAGAAGGCGAAGCAGGCCGACGGAACGCGGTCCGACCTGACCCGCAGTCGCGACGCCCAGAAGCAGGCCGAGCGGGACCTCGCCGACCTGAACGACACCCGCACCGGCGACGCCCAGGGGGCGAAGAAGAAGCTGCAAGACGCCCTCGACAAGCTGGCCAAGACGCCCGAGCCGGACAAGGCCGCCGAGGTCCAGAAGCAGGCCGCCGACGCCGCCCGCAAGCTGGCCGACGCGGTCAAGAAGAACGGCGACCGCGCCGCCGCCGACAAGTTACCCGAGCCGAAGGACGCCGACCCGGCCGACGCGAACGACCCGGCCAACGCACTGCCCACCGAGAAGGACGCCGAGAAGGCCCGCGAACTGGCCAAGCAGCAGCGACAACTCCGCGACGACGTGGCCAAGGCCGCCGAGAAGCAGAACAAGGGCGACACCCCGAAGCCGATGGCCGGCGACCCGCTCGCCGATCTGGCGAAGGAGCAGGGCGAACTGGCCAAGAAGGCGGGCGAGTTGGCCGAGCGGGCGAAGAACGAGGGCGACCCGTCCGGCGACGCCGCCGGCGAAGGGGCGAAGGCTGCCGGCAAGGCCGCGAACGAGTTGAAGTCGGGCGACCCGGCCGACGCCCAGAAGGCGGGCGAAGACGCCGCCAAGAAGTTGCGTGACGCCGCCAAAGCCGCCCAGAACCCTGAGTTGAAGGCGAAGGCCGACGACCTGGCGAAACAGCAGGAGGGGCTGAACCAGAAGGCCGGCGAGGCGGACGCGAGCGCCGCCGCCGCCCGCCAGCAGTACCGCCAGGGCGAACTGAAGGCCGACGCCGAGAAGCTGGCCGAGAAGGCCGACCAAGCCGCGAAGGAGGCGGGCAAGGATTCGCCTGCGGCGAAGAACTTGGGTGACGCCGCCGAGGCCGCCCGCAACGCCGCCAAGCAGATGGACCGGGCCGACCGCAGCGGCAAGAACGGCCAGCCGGGTGAGGCGGGCAAGGCCCGTCAGGAGGCCGAGCGGAAACTGGAGGACGCCGCCCGCTCCGCCCGCGGGAGCAACAAGCAGCCCGACCCGAACGCCAAGCCCGACCCGAACGCCAAGCCGACCGACGACGCGGTGAAGGACGCTGCCAAGCAGATGCAGCAGGCCGAGGACGGGCTGAAAAAGGGCGACGGGCAGAAGGCGGCCGACGCCGCCGGCAAGGCGGCGGACGGCCTGAAGAAGGCCGCCGACCAGATGGCGAAGGCCCAGCAGGGCGAGGGGCAAGGCGAAGGGGAGTCGAAGGACATGCAGCCCGGCAAGGGGGGCAAGAGCCCCGGCGGCGGCGGGGGCGTGTCCGGCGAGGTGCCGAGCATCGTGGTGGAGAACCTGGGCAAGTCGTGGGGCGAACTGCCCGGCGACGTGAAGTCGAAGATCACCCAGGAGCTGAAGGCCAAGTACGGCGACGACTACGCGCGGGTGATCAAGCTGTACTTCGAGCAGTTGGCCGAGCGGAAGTAAAGTGGTCCGCTCGCTCCGCGAGCGGGATCGAAGACCGCTCGCGGAGCGAGCAGACCACGACCGGACCTACCCATGCGTTCCCTCCTCCTCCTGCCGCTCGCCCTGTCGCTCTTGGCGGTGGTGCCGGCCGCGCCGCCCGCCCCGCCGGTGTTCGCCGCCCCGGTCGCCCCGGCTCGCAAGCGGGAGGCGGTGGACGACGCCATCGACCGCGGGCTGGAGTTCCTCCGCACCGCCCAGAACAAGGACGGCAGTTGGGGCAACCCGGCCGGCAACCCGTGGCAGGGCGGGTTCGGCCGCCCCGGTCAGCCCGCCCAACCGGCCCAGTCCGCCGGCGACCTGGCCATCACCAGCCTGGCGGTCATGGCCTTCCTGTCGGCCGGCCACGTGCCCGGCGAGGGGCACTACGGGGCCGCCGTCGAACGCGGCGTCGAGTGGGTGCTCGACCAGCAGCAGCCGGACGGCAAGCTGGTGCCGCGGAACATGGGCACCGAGATGTACCACCACGGCGTCTGCACCCTCATGCTGGCCGAGGTGGTCGGCATGACCAAACAGGACACCGCCGGCCGCCTGCGGTCGGCCCTGGAGAAGGCGGTGAAGGTGATCCTGGCCGGGCAGCGGAAGGGGGACGCGCGGGCGTTCAACAGCGCGGCCGGCGGGTGGCGGTACTCGGTCCTCACCAACGGGCCGTTCGGCGGGGACGCCGACCTGAGCGTGACCGGGTGGCAACTGATGGCCCTGCGGGCGGCCAAGAACGTCGGGTGCGACGTGCCGGCCGACCGCATTCAGGCGGCCGTCGGGTACGTGCTGCGGAGCTTCGAGCCGCGGAGCGGCGGGTTCTGCTACCAGCCGGGCGGGGGCGTCACCGTCCCGTGTACCGGGGTGGGGGTGCTCTGCCTGGAGTTGAGCGGGAAGGAGTACCACCTGTGCGACCAGGCGCTCAAGGGCGGGGCGCACCTGCTGAAGAACCCGCTGCGGGCGGGCGAGGGGCACTTCTTCTACGGCGTGTACTACGTCTCCCAGGCCATGTTCCAACTGGGCGGCAACTACTGGGAGAGCTACCGGCCGAAGCTGCACAAACTGCTGCTGAGCGAGGCCGGGCCGGAGGCGAGCGGCGGCTGGCTCCGCGGCGGCGGGGACGCCATGGGGTACGGCTCCTCGTACGCCACCGCCATGGCCGTCCTGGCACTGACGGTCGAATACCGCTACCTGCCCATCTACCAGCGGTTCGAGGAGCCGCTCGAGCGTGACGGGCGGGAGTGATTCCCGACTTCCGGGTCCTCCGCCGGCGGGTAGAATAACCCCCTTCACACCGCACCGCCCGTTCGCCGACCACCGCCGGGTTCGCACCGGCCAGGGGACCGATGGCACTGTCACCGAAGGCGGCCGGCCAGATGGCGGCGCTGGTCGAGCACCTGACCGCCCGCCGGGCGGCCATCCTCAGCGGCTGGCGGCAGGCGGTCGAGGCGGACCCCGAGCTGACCACCGCCAACGCCCTCCCGCGGGTGCAGTTCAACGACCACATCCCCGCCCTGCTCGACGCCCTGGCGCGGAAGCTCCGCGCCCACGCCGGGCCGGGGGCGGCCGACGCCGAGGAGAAGCGGAAGGGGGGGTCGGCCGGGCACGGGTTGCAGCGGTGGCAGCAGGGGTACGCCCTCCGCGAGGTGGCCCGCGAGTGGGGGCACCT
>CAYMHO010000080.1:0-23561 GCA_964390195.1 uncultured Fimbriiglobus sp.
AGGCCGATCAGGATGGCGATGATGGCGATCACCACCAGCAGCTCGATCAGCGTGAATCCCGTACGACGCATCATTGCACTCCGGAGGGAGGATTCTCTGATGGTAACACTGGTAGGCGGCGAGTGGTCGCGGTCGAGTCGCATTTCTCACAACATCCGCACCAGCTTCTCGAACGCCTTCTCCTCGCGGTACAGGACCGCCCCGAACCGCTCCAGGTACTCGCGCTTCTCTGTTGTCAGGTGCGGGCCACGCAGCACAGCCAGGTTTTGTTCCAACTGTTCTACGTTGGCCGGCGCGCTCCAGCAGGCCGACACCTGCGGGAAGCTCAGGGTGTAGCGGTAACAGTCGGTGGGGTCCGGGGGCGACATGCCGGCGACGGGTTGAAGCAACCGCCCGTAGCACAGGTTGTTGAAGGTGATCAGGCTGGTGCCGGCCGGCACGAACGGGAATACGCCGGTTTCCGCCCCGCGGTGGCCGGCACTGTGACGGGCCATCACCGGGTTCCACCCCTCGTTCATCGCTTTCACGAGTAGCGGCCGATTGTGCGACGACAGCCCGACCGACCGCACCTTCCCTTCGGCTTTCAGCTTCTCGACTGTGCTTCGCAGGTCGTCCGTCATGCGGTCCCACGATTGCACCCAGAACACCATGAACAGCCCGAGTTGCTCCACCTTGAGCATCCGGAGTGCCCGCTCCACGTCGGTGCGAATCTTCTTACCCTCGGCCTCGAACGTGCCCGCCACCATGTGGAACTGCCGCCGCTCGGAGGGTGAAATGCGGCTGCTGAACTCGGTGAGGGTAGAGTAGTTCGGCTCCCAGAAGAACCAGTTGACGCCGGCCGCGGTGGCCCGTGCGAACGCGTCGGCGGGAAGCAGGTAGTGCCCGGAGATGCCCATTTTCGACACGCGCAGCTTCTCCGGCCCGAGGTCCACCGACATGGCGATGTCAGCGAGCGGGGCGGCGAGCGGCGGCACCGGCGGGGCAGGGCGGTGCGACGGCTTCCACGGATGGGCCGGGGTGACGGCCCAGAGCGGCACCTTGGCGGTGCGGCAGGCGGCTTCGATCTCCGCCCACGAGGTGGCGAGAGTGGGGTCGGCGACGATCTCCGCCGCTCCCCTCTCCCGCCGGGAGAGAGGGGGGCAAAAGCTGCTCCTTCACCTCCTCCTCCAAACCGTCGAGCAACTTCTCGACCGCCGCGGCTGCCCCGCTCCGCGGGTCAGTCAGCCCATCGACCACCCCCTGATAGTGTCGCACCTCTCCGCACTCGCGGATCGTCTCGACGGCAGGTTTCCACACCCGTTCATCGTCGTGCCCGGCCAGGAACGGCATGGCATCGATGTGCGACTGCCGCTCCGCCCGGCTCATGACGTTCAACTTGACCGACAGCACCGCGGGGTCCCAGTCCCAGAACGGGCAGAGGTGCAGGCGATCCGGCGGGGTGAAGGGAGTCCAGTCGGACGGTTCGGTGCCGTCGAACGCGAAGCGGAGGTAGGCGGCGAGGGCCAGGACGCGTTGCGACGAAACGCTTAGCCGCAAGCCAGCGGCGAGCGCGTCGAGCCGTTGGAGGAGTTCGTCACGCTCCCACCCGATCAACACGCGAATGAGGGCATGTCGCACCCGCCAGTGCGGGTCGTCGGCCGCGGCCAGGATCGTCCACCGCGTCTCGTCCCGCTCGGCCAGCGCCCACAGTGCCGCCCGACGGTTCGGCCACGACGGGTCGGTCCGCAGCAGCGTCTCCAATACCGGCGACAAGCCTTCCCGCTTCTGCTCCCGCACCCGCTGGCAGGCGAGCAGCCGCACCGGCGCGAACCGGCTGACGAGCGCACGCCGGAGGACGTCCACTGACAGCGGGGTGCCGGCGGTGGTCAGGAGGTCCACGGCGGTTTGGGTCGGCTTGCCCCACCGGTCGGCGGACACCAGTTCCACCAGGCCGGCGGTAGTGACGGGGTCGGTTCGCCCGGCCAACTCCTCCAGTGCGGCGGACACGGTGTCCGCATTGCGGAGGGCCAGGGTGACGCTCAGCGGGTGGTCGTCGGGGACGCGCATGCCGTCAGGATAGGTCCGCCAACCGCTTCGGCTGGAAGTCGCTCACCTCGATCTCGACCGAGCGGTTGCCGTTCCACTCGTTGATCTTCGGGGTGAAGGCGAGACAGCACCGCCCCCCGTCGGACATGATCTCGTCCAGCCGCTCCCCCATGCCCCACGCCACCGCCCGGATGGTGGTGCCGCCCTGCCGCACGCGGAAGCTCAGGTGCCGCTCGCCCTGCCCGATCCGCCGCGGGGTCCCCTCGATCTGCACGTTGGTGGCGAGGAATCGCGGGCGGGGGTTGTCCTGCCCGTAGGGTTCGAGTTTGTCGATGTCACCGAGCAGCTTGAACGACAGTGACGCCAGTGGTAACTCGGCGTCGAGCAGCAGCGTCGGCGGGGGCGGGCCGTCGGGGAAGGTGCGGCTGACGTACTCGCAGAACCGCTCGCGGAGGGCGTCGAGATTCGACGGCTTCACCCGCAGGCCGACCGCCGCCGCGTGCCCGCCGTGCCCCTCCAGTAGGTCCGTACAGGCGTCGAGGGCCGTGTGCAGTTCGAACCCCTTCACCGACCGCCCCGACCCCGAACTCGGGTGGTCGTCGTCTTTCAGGGCGATGACGAGTGTCGGCTTGCCGTAGTGCTCCACCAGACGCCCGGCGACGATGCCCACCACCCCCTGGTGCCACTCGGTGGCCGCGTGCCCGATCACGATGGCCGGGGCGTCGGCCCAGCCGTTCTGCTCTACCATTTCCTTCGCCTGGGCGGTCGCCTTCCGTTCGATGGTTTGCCGCTGGCTGTTCTGCCCTTCGAGGAACGCCGCGATCTCGGCCGCCTTCCGCGGGTTGGTGGTGGTGAGCAACTCCACCACCAGCCGGGCGCACCCGAGCCGGCCGGCGGCGTTGATCCGCGGGCCGATCTTAAAGCTGACGTCCTCGGCGGACAGCTTGTCTGTCAGCTTGGCCTCGTCGAACAGTGCCTTCAGGCCGATCGACGGGCGGCGGACCAGCCGCTTCAGGCCGTAGCGGGTGAACACCCGGTTCTCGTCACGGAGTGGCACCACGTCGGCCACCAACCCGAGCGCCGCCAGCCCCATCGCGTCGAGCAGGAACTCCCGCAACTCCTCGCTCACGCGGGTTCCGCCGTTCACCTGTTGTGCCACCGCCCACGCCAGCTTGAACGCCACGCACGACCCGGAGATGCCGCCGAACGGGTATACAGACCCCGGCAGCCGCGGGTGAACGAGCGTGGCCGCAGGGAGGGTGGCCTTCATCTCGTGGTGATCGGTGACGATCAGGTCGATACCCAGTTCGCGGGCCAGTTCGGCCTCGGCCACCGCCGAGATGCCGCAGTCCACCGTCACCACCACCTTCACCCCGTCCTCGGCCAACTTCCGCAACGGTTCGGCGTTCAGCCCGTACCCGTCTTCGAGGCGGATGGGGATGTGGAAGACGACGTTCCCGCCGAGCTTGCCGAGTAGGGCGAAGAGGATGGCCGTGCCGGTGGTGCCGTCCACGTCGTAATCGCCGTAGACGCACACCTTCTCGCCGGTGGCGACGGCGGCCGCGAGTCGTTTGGCGGCGGCGGCGATGTTCGGCAACAGGTCCGGGGAGTGCAAACCGGACATCGGCGAACTGAGGAACAGTTTGGCGGCCACGGGGTCGGAGACGCCGCGGTTGAGGAGCAATTGGGCCACCACCTCGTTCGTTTCGATGGCGGACGCCAGACGGCGAGCGGCGGTCTCGTCGTGCGGGAGTAGACGCCACTGTTTGCGGATCGGCACGGCAACTCTCGTCGGGGGGAACCGAACCACATTCGCCGCTCGGCCCGATGTCGGCAAGGTCAATCGGCGGCGGCAGGGGGGCGGTGTGGCCCGCACGACCGGCCGGTTGCGCCCGACCCGCCGGACACCGCCGACCGGCTCTCGCGGTACGCCCCGCGAGACTCGACCCGGAAAGTCACCGGAGTTCACAAAATCTACGCCCGCGGTGATTGCCGTCGCGGCCTCGGGTCGATCTCGGGGTACAACTCCGAGTTCCTCGGGCGGCAACGGTTCGACCGTCCACCCGCTCGGAGGCACTCGGCCGGCCGGAGTGTGGCCGCTCTGCCTTGAGCCCTCACCCAGACGCCGCCCCATCACCCTCAGGAGCCAGTCACACATGAGCAGTTCGTTCCTGTTCCTCACCGCCATCGCGCTCGGTGCCGACCCCGCGCCGCCGCCGCCGCCGCCGGCCACCCCGCCGGCGGTCGCCGCCCCGGCCGGGCCGATCCACGTCACCGGCACCGGCTGCGGCGGGTGCGGCGCCCCGGCCGTCAGTTACGCCGCCTGTGACCCGTGCGCCGGGAGGGTCGGCCTGTTCGACCGCCTGCGGGCGTCGTGGGCCGGCCGGCCGCGGCTGTTCGGCCGCAACAACAGCTGCGCCCCGGCGTGCGACCCGTGCGCGGCCCCGGTGGTCGTCCACCACGCCCCGGTTGTCGTCGCCCCGGCCCCGGCTCCCTGCTGCGGGCAGCCGGTGTTCACCGGTTTCACCACGAGCTGCAACGACCCGTGCGAGCGGGTCGGCCTGCTCGCCCGCCTGCGGGCCAAGTTTCACGGCGGCAAGTCGTGCGACGCGTGCGCCGCTCCGCTGGCTTCGGCCTGCTGCGGCAGCAGCGTCGCCGGCCTGCCCGGGTGCACCAGCAGCTACGGCACGGTGGTGACCCCGCCGGCCACCGGCACCGGCACCACGCCGGACAAGATGCCGAACCCGATGCCGAAGAAGGAGGAGCCGAAGAAGGAAGAGCCGAAGAAAGAACTGTCGGCTCAGGTGCCGTCGCTGTCGGTGCCGGCGGTGGACGCCCCGCGGGTGCCCACCCTCGGCGGGACGAGCGGGAAGTACTAGCCGGTTGTCAACCACTGTCGGGGTGTCGGACGGGCCGTGACGGTTCGTTCGACACCCCGCCGTCGTTGCGCCCGGAAATTCGCAGGGCGGTCTGGTTGTCACCCGGCGGTGCGGTAGGATTCAGAAAGCCCACCGCCGATGACCCTCGAACGCCTGCGGGTGCCCGATGTCTGCCCCTGCCGCCACCTCGGACGGAAGCGGAAACGAAGACCTAGCGCTGAAGATTTCCAAACTGGTTGAAGAGCGCGGTCTGAACCAGGAAGAGTTCGCCAAGGCGTGCCGGTTGAACCGCCACACGGTGCGACAGATCCTGCACGGCGGGCCGCAGCGTCGCCTGCGAAACGCCACCGTTCGCAGTTGCGCTGAAGCCCTCGGGCTGACGGTGAACGAACTCCGCACCCTGCCGCTGGAGCGGCTGCTCCCGCGGATGCACGGCAAGCCGCCGGCCGACGAGGAGGCCCGCAAGCAACTGCGGGCGAGCGCCACCCTGCCCGAACTGGTGGCCTGGCTGGAGCGAAACGCCGACCGAGCCGACGAGTTCCGGGCGGACGAGATCACCGAACTGCTTGCCATGCAGCAGCCGGGCGGGGCGATGGAGCGACTGGGCGTCGAACAGTGTGTCGAGAACATCGAGCGGAGGCGGGAGTTGATGCTTCAGGTGAAGATGATCATTTCCACCGAGTACATCGGGCTGTTGGAGCAGGTGGTCGATCTGGTCATGCACAAGATCAATGCCGGTCGCCAGCAGCAGGTCGGCGGCCCAGGCCGCTTCCCGCGGACGTGAACGCATGTGCCGCCAGGTGGGCGGCACGGTTGGGAGCGTCGCTCGGCTGGCGGCACCTCACTTCGGCTCCTTCGTGAGGTCGGTGATCCGCTTCTTCCACTGGGCGATGGCGGCCGCCCGCTTGTCGGCCGCGGCGGTCACGTCCAGCACCAACCCCGGCGCGGCCGCCGCGGCCGGGTCGAGGTCGACCAGGAGCACGAACTGGGCCGCCTCCCGCTGGGCGACCGTCTCGGCGTTCAACTGGTCGGCTAATTTGTTCAGCGCCTCTTTGTCCATCCGCTTCGTCTCGCTGAGTCCGGCCAGGGTGTCAAGGAAGTAGTCGGTGTCGTCGGCGGACAGCTTCCAGCGGTCGCGTGCGGTGATGCGGACGGCCTCCAGTTTGTCCGGGGAACAGGCCAGCAGCCCGCGGAGGGCGGCGCACGCGGTCCCACGAATCCCCGGCCGGTTCTGGTCATTCAGCAGGTCGGTCAGCTCGGCCGCGTCGCCCAGTGCCGCGGTGCTGTACACCGACCACACCACCCCGGCGATGAAGAGCAGATGGTCGGCCGGCGGGCCGGTCGGGTCACGCCGCTGCTCCTCCACCGCCTTCGGAACCGCCTTCACGTCCTTCATGCCGTCCGCGATCTGCCGCAGGGCTTTCAGCATCGCCCGCCCCTTGTCTGGCTCGCCGATCACCGGGTCACGGCCGAAGTAGACGGCCGCATCAGCCCGGTCGGCCGCCTTCCGCGGGCCTTCGGCCACGCCCCGCGACGACTCGTGCTGCACCTCGCTGCCGGCCTGGATCGGCGTCGGCTTTCCCTTCATCACCATGCCGGCGGTCCCCTTCAGGCAGTGGATGACGGTCCGCGTCTGCGGCGGGTCGGTCGCCCGCCCGGTGGTGCGGTGGAGCACCTCCACCACCAGTTCGCTCCCCTTGTCCGGCACGGTCAGGTCGAAGTACACGTCCTTCACCGGGAACTTCGGGTCCCGCACCCGCACCCGCACCACCGCCGGCTTGTCCTTCGTGTTGCCCAGGTACACCCGCCCGGCGTGCAGCGTGAAGTCGGCGTCGAACCCGTCGTAAGGGACGTGCGGGGTGAGGGCGGTCTCGGCGATTGGCAGGCGGAACAGCTCGCCGGGCACGTTGCCCAGCAGTTCAGCCGTCGCCCCGCTCTTGAACTGCACCCTCGCCTTATACCCCGGCAGGCACACCAGGCGGTCGGTGGACTGCACCTCCGCCCCCTTCTTCACCCGCTCCCACCCGTCCCCGGTGGAGCGGTTCGCCACCAGCACCTGATCGTCCGCGGTGTCGCTCACCCCGACCGGCCCCCGGTTGTCGAGCGGCGGCTGCTTGCCGCCGAGTTCCTCCTTCTTCGGCTCCTCCACTTTCGGTTCGTCCTTCTTCGGCTCGTCTTTTTTCGGCTCCACCACTTTCGGCTCGTCCTTCTTCGGCTCCTCGCCTTTGCCGGTCGGCGGGGTGTTCACCTTCGGTTCGGTGGGCGGGGTGGTGGTCGTCGGGGTCGTGGGGGCGGCCGCGACGGCGTTGGTCGGGGTTGGTGCCGGCAACGACCACCACGCCAGCCCGACGGCCACCACGAACCCGAGCGCCAGCACCGCCGCCGCCCCCCAACGCAGCACCTTTCGGCTGGCCGGCTCGTTCCGCGAGTACGCCGGCAGGCCGAGCAGGTAGGCCGCGTCGGTGTCGTCCGCCTCCGCCCCGTGGTCGGCCGGGATCACCCCGCCGACCGGCACCGCCTTCCGCCCGGGCGCCCGACTCGGGATCGACTCCTTCCCCTTCACCAGCCCGTACATCTTCTTGTAAGCCGACGGCGGCACCCGCACCTGATCGGACAGCAGCAGGGTGAGAATCTGGTGACAGGCGGCCAGTTCGGCGAGCAACGAGTCCGATTCGAGCGAGAGCGTCTCGAACTTCTCCACCATCTCGGGGCTGAGGGCGTCGGACAGGTACGCCGCGACGACGTTCGGGTCGGAACTGCTCCCCTCGTTGCCGGTGGCCGGGGTGCTCAGGCTCCGCTTCCGAACGAGCACCCGAATCCGCTCGGCCAGGTCGCGGGCTTCTTCGTTCTCGGCCAACTTCTGGCCGATCACCTTCGCGTCGGCCGCCGGCAGGGTGTCGTCCAGGTAGGCGAGCAACGTACGAAGCGTCAGGCGGATCATGGGGCACTCCGGTCGGGGTTCCATTTATTGGTGGCGGCCGGTCGGCCTTTTCGTGCAAAATTCTGACTGATGTTCGGAGTGAAGCGATGAACCTCGCCCTGACTGCCGCCGCCCTCGCCCTCGCCGCCGACCCTGCCGCCGGGCTGAAGGTGCCCGACGGGTTCACCGTCACGCAATTCGCCGGGCCGGAGTTGGCGAACGACATTTACTGTTTGCACGTCGATGCCCGCGGGCGGGTGGTGGTTGCCGGTCGCGGGTACGTGCGTCACCTCGTGGACACCGACGGCGACGGCAAAGCCGACAAAGCCGTCGAACTCATCCCGGCCCCGGCCGACGGCCCGATGGGACTGTTGTGGGAGGGCGACACGCTTTTCGTGACGAGCGACGGCGGGGTGAAGAAGTGGATCGGCGTCACGGGGAAGGAACTGCCGAAGGAGAAGCCGACGCTGGTGGTGAAGCTGAAGACCGGCGGGGAACACGACGCCCATGCGGTTCGCCGCGGACCGGACGGCAAGCTGTACGTCCTGTGCGGAAACATGGCCGGGGTAAACGCGAAGACGGTTTCGGCGAAGGACTCCCCCGTGACGGAGCCGGTGGCGGGGGCATTGCTGCGGATGAACGACGACGGTACCGACGTGGCGATCATCGCCGACGGGTTCCGCAACCCCTACGACTTCGACTTCGACGTGACCGGCACGCCGTACACCTACGACTCGGACAACGAGCGGTGCGTCGGGCTGCCGTGGTACGAGCCGACGCGGTTCTACTGCGTGCTCAGCGGCGGCAACTACGGCTGGCTCAGCCCGCAGCACGCCCAGACGTGGCGGATGCCGCCGTACAAGCCTTATGTTGTGCCGCCAGTGGTGACGGCCGGTCGTGGCTCCCCGACCGGGGTGGCGTGCTACCGACACACCGCTTTCCCGAAGGAGTACCAGGGCGGGTTCTTCTTCGCCGACTGGACGTTCGGCACCCTCTGGTTCACCCAACCGGGCGACAACCAGAATGCGACGCCGTTTCTGAGCGTGTCCGGCGAGAACGGGTTCGCCCCGACCGGGTTGGCGGTGGACCCGACGAGCGGCGACCTGTTCGTGAGCATCGGCGGGCGAGGCACTCGCGGGGCGGTGTACCGGATTCGACACACGAAGGCGGACAAGGACCAGCCGATCCCGTTCGACTCAAAACCACTGCCCAAGTGGGCGAAGCCGGCTGCCGTGCCGTTGAAGGCCGAAGCGCTGACGAACGCGAAGACCGACCGGGAAAAACTGGCGGTGGTGTGCGGCTGGTTCGACGCCCTTGGCGGCATCGGCGACCCGAAGGTGAAGGGCACCGTGTGGGAGGGGTACACCTTCCGCAAGCCGCCGAAGCAGGAGGACATCGCCCCGCTGTTGAAAGCTGTGCGTGAGGAGGTTCCGACGCGGGACGCAGACTTGAACCGCGAGTTGACTCGATTTCTGGCAGCGGCGGGTGACACCGAGGACAACGCGGTCAGCCGGGTGGTGACCGAACTGATCCGACAGTCCGACCCGATCGAGCATGTCCACTTACTCATCGCCCTGAGCCGGCTAACCGGGGTTCGCACGGAGGACGAAACCGCCCGGGTGGCCGACGCACTTGTCAGTCTCGACGGCAGGTACTCAAAAAAGGCCGGCACCCGCGATTCGAATTGGCCGCAACGGATGGGCGAAGTGGTCAAGGCCTTGGCTGAACGGGACCACCGCCTCACCGCGGCAGTCCTCAAGGAACCCGGCTTCGGCGAACCCGGACACCTCTGGCTGGCCAAACTGCCGATCCCGAAGGCCGCCTTCGGCGAGGCATTCGAGGGGACTGTCAGAAGAGCGAAGTCGTTCGCATTTCAGGCCGGGCACGCCGAGTATTTCGGAGCACTGGAAGAGAAGCAGGCCCGCCCGCTGCTGAAGAAAATGGCCGACGCCGGGTTCCGCGATGCCGCGGCGGTGCAGCTCGTCCAGTGGCCGAAGGAAGAGGACCGCCCGCTGTTCGTCGCCGGGGTCGGTTCCACTTCGGCCGACGTGGTGACCAAGTGTGCCGCGGCGCTCGCCGAGAACGGCCTCAAGGACGATGACCTCGTCCCGCTCGTCCGTGCCCTGCGTCGGTTCCCGGATGCGAAGAAGGACGCCGCTGTTCGCACCGCCGTGTTTGCCGCACTGAAGGCACACACTCGCGAGTCGTTCGAGGATGTGGCGAAGTGGGAGGCGTGGCTGATCGAGAAGCACCCCGAACTGGCGAAGAAGCTCGGCGGAAGCGGGTACGACGCGGCGGCGTGGAAGAAGCGGTTGGAGAAGATCGACTTCGCCGCGGGCGACGCGGGGAAGGGGAAGGTGGTGTTCGCCAAAGCCCAGTGTGCGGCGTGCCACAACGGCACCACCGCCGTCGGCCCGTCGCTGGTGGGTGTGGCCAAGCGGTTCAGCCGCGACGACCTCCTAACTGCCGTCCTCGACCCGAACCGCGACGTGGCCGACCGCTACCGCACCGTGCGGTTCACCACCGCCGACCAAGTGTACGAGGGGATCGTCATCTACGAGGCGACCGACGGGGTCATCCTGCAAACGTCCGCCGACAGTACCGTGCGGGTGCCCGGCAAGGCGATCGAGGGCCGCAAGCCGGGGGCGAACTCCCTCATGCCGGCTGGACTGTTGGACGCGCTGAAGGACGACGAGGTGTCGGACCTGATGGCGTACATCCGCAGTTTGTAGCCGCGAGCCGCAGGCGAGCGCGTCGAGGGCCGACGCGCTCGCCTGCGGCCCGCGGCTACAAAGCCCCCTCCTTCACCATCACCCGTTTGATCGCGGTGGCCTGGCCCGTCTCCGGGTTCACATCGACGATCGCCCCGCTCAGCCGCACGTCGCCGGTGGCCACGTCGAACATGGTCGGCACGAAGTCGATGGCGTTGGACAACAGCCGGTCGGCCCGCCGACCGAGCACCGAGTCGTGTGGGCCGGTCATGCCGACATCACAGATGAACGCGGTTCCGTCCCGAACGTGTTCGTCGGCCGTCTGCACGTGTGTGTGCGTGCCGAACACCGCCGCCACCCGCCCCTTCAGGTGGTGGAAAAGCAGGTACTTGTCTGCCGTCGCCTCGGCATGAACGTCCACCACCACCACGTCGGCCTGGCCCCGCAAGCGATCCAGCACTCGGTCGGCGGCGGCGAACGGGCAGTCGGCGTGCGGCTTCATGAACGTGCGGCCGAGCAGCGACACCACCCCCACCCGCACGGTGCCGACCTTCACCACCGCGAACTCGCGGCCGGGGGCCGACGGCGGGTAGTTGGCCGGCTTGCAGATCGGCTCGTCCGGCAGGCGGAGGACGTCCACGATCTCCACCTTGCGGTAGATGTGGTCGCCGAGGGTGATGGCGTCCACGCCGCTCGCGCGGAGCTGGCGGTAGTCGCGGGGGGTGAGGCCCGAACCGTTGGTGGCGTTCTCGGCGTTGGCGACGACGGCGTCGAGCCGCTCGGCACGCCGGAGTGCGGGGACAAGGGTGCGGACGGCTGACAGTCCCGGCGCGCCGACCACGTCCCCGATGAATAACAATCGCACGACGTCACCTCGTTGGGCGTTCGAGGGGATGCCTGGGGTAAGTTCACATAAACTACACACTCCGGCCTGAAATCCCACCAGCCGCATGAACAGAATCCCGCCGCCGCTGGCCGATCACCTTCGCCTGGGCGGCGGGCTGCTCTGCCAGACGATCGAAGGGCGGTTCGAGAAAGTTGCTGTTCGGCCGCTCGCCGTGCTGCCCGGCTCGTTCAACCCGCTGCACGCCGGCCACCGCACGCTGGCGGAGGTGGCGGGGCGACGGCTGGGGTGCGAGGTGCATTTCGAGCTCAGCGTGACGAACGTGGACAAGCCGGAACTGAGTGCGGAGGTGGTGGCCGAGCGATTGCGACAATTCGTCGGCGTTGGGCCGGTGTGGGTGACGCGGGCGGCGGGGGTGTTGAAGAAGTCGCAGTTGTTCCCCGGTGCCGCGTTCGCACTCGGGTTCGACACGGCGGTACGGCTGATCGACCCGCAGTATTACGGCGGCGAGAAGGGGCGAGACGAGGCGCTGGCGAAGCTGGTCGAACGCGGGTGTCGGGTGCTGGTCGGCGGACGGTTGGACGGCGGCGAGTTCCGCGTGTGGGAGGACCGCCTGGCGGGCGAGTTCCGCGACCTGTTCGAGGTGATCTCGGAACACGAGTTCCGGGTGGACGTGAGTTCGACACAACTGCGGGCGAGTCTGGGCGAACCCGGCCCGCAAGGGCCGTGGGTGGCGAGTGCAGGCACCTGACCATGCCACCCGCAGCCCTCGCGGGCCGGGTTCGCCCAGAACAATTTAATCCCGCAGCTTCAGGCTCAGGTATTTCGTCTCCAGGTACGCCTCCAACCCCTCGCGACCGAGTTCCCGGCCCAGCCCGCTCTCCTTCATCCCGCCGAACGGGCACTGCGGGGTCGCCGGCACCGGGTCGTTGATGCCGATGATCCCCGCCTCCAGCCCCTCGGCCATCTTGAACGCCACCGAGATGTCGTTGGTGAACACGTAGGCGGCCAAGCCATACGGGGTGTTATTCGCGGCCGCGATCACCTCGTCGATCTTGCCGAAATCGATGATCGGCATGACCGGGGCGAACGGCTCCTCGGTCATCACGCGGGCCGAGTCGGACAACCCTTTCAGGATGGTCGGTTCGAAGAAGTACCCCTTCGGGAACTGGTCGCTCCGCTTCCCGCCGGTTAGCACCGACGCCCCCTTGCCCTTCGCGTCGTCGATCAGCCCGATGGTGTTCTCCATCGCCTTCTTTTCGAACATCGGGCCGATCTGCGTGCCGGCGTCCAGCCCGTTGCCCAGTTTCAGGTTCTTCGCCTCCGCCACGGCCACCTCGGTGAACTTCTTCTCGATGTCCTTGTGGACGAAGAACCGGCTGGGCGAGATGCACACCTGGCCGTTGTTGCGGAACTTGCCGATGACGGCGGCTTTGGCTACCACCTCCGGGTCGGCGTCCGGGAAGACGATGAAGGGGGCGTGCCCGCCGAGTTCGAGTGAAAGCCGCTTGACATTATCCGCCGCCTGCCGCATCAGGTGCTTGCCCACGGCGGTGCTGCCGGTGAAGCTCACCTTCTTGACCGCCGGGTTGGTCATGAACTCGTCGCCGATCTCGCTCGCCGGGCCGATGACCGCGTTCGCGCACCCGGCCGGCAGCCCGGCATCGTGCAAACATTGAATCACGTTCAGGCACGACAGCGGCGTTTGGCTGGCCGGCTTCGCCACCACCGTACACCCGGCGGCGAGGGCCGGGGCGATCTTCCGGCACAGGAGAGTCATCGGGAAGTTCCACGGGCCGATGGCCGCCACCACGCCCACCGGGTGCTTGATGGTCAGGTGCCGCTTGCCCGGCAGGCTGTTCGGGATGATGCTCCCGTACACCCGTTTCCCTTCCTCCGCGAACCACTCGAACGTGTCGGCCGCCTGCATCACCTCGCCCTTCGACTCGGCGACCGGCTTCCCTTGCTCCATCGTCATGTCTTTGGCGAACTGGTCGGCCCGCTCGCGGATCAGGTCGGCCGTCTTCTTCAGGATCTTGGCCCGGTCGTAGGCGGTCAGTTTCATCCACGCGGGCATGGCGGCGGCGGCGGCGGCGATGGCCTTCTTGGCGTCCTCCCGCCCGCCCTGGCTCACCTCCGCGAACGACTCTTCCGTGGCCGGGTTGATGACCGGGATCCGCTTGCCGGAGGCGGACTCGGTGAACGTGCCGTTGACGTAAAGCTGGCGGTGAGACATCGGTTGGCTCCGGGGGAACCAACATTTTACGAAGTAGCCGCGAGCCGGAGGCGAGCGCGTGGGAGGTGAGACGCGGTCGCCTCCGACTCGCGGCTACGAAAACAACTCTTCGATCGGCTTGCCGCTCGGCAGCACGCTCACCGGCCGGCCGTTGCTCAGGTACTGGGCTTCGGTGTCCACGCCGAGGTGCTTGTACACCGTCGCCAGCATGTCCTGCGGGGTCTTCGGGGTCGTCTTCGGGAACGCCCCCTTGCTGTCCGACTCGCCCACCACAATTCCGCCCTTCACCGGCCCGCCGGCCACTGCCGCGCTGAACACGTTCGGGTAGTGGTCGCGGCCGGCGTCGGCGTTCACCTTCGGGGTGCGGCCGAACTCGCCCCACGCCAGCACCAGGGTGTTCTCCAGCAGCCCGCGGTCCTGCATGTCTTCGAGCAGGGCGGAGTACGCCTTGTCCCATCGAGGGAGGAAGCCCTCGCGGAGCGACTCGAACCCCTTCACGTGCGTGTCCCACCACCGCAGGTCCACCGTCACCAGCCGCACGCCGGCCTCCACCAGACGCCGGGCGAGGAGCATCCGCTGCGCCCAGTTGGGGCAGCCGCATCGGTTGCTCGCCTTCGGGTCGAACGCCGGCATGAACCCGTACCGCTCCCGCAGCTTCGGCGGTTCCTTGTCCAGGTCGAACGCGTCGCGGGCGGCGTTCGAGGTGAGGATGTCCCACGCCCGCTGCTGGTGTTTGTCCGCGGAAACCATCTGCCCGGACCCGTCCAGATCCCGCCGCAGGGTGTCGAAGTCGGTCAGCAGGGCCTTGCGGTCGGTCAGCTTGTCCGCCGTTACCCCCTGGGCGGGGGCGAAGTTCGGCAGCTTGAACGGGCCGGCACTCGCCGGATCAGCCTGAGTTTCAAACGGCTTGTGCGTCGGCCCCAGGTACGCGCTGCCGGTGCCGGGCACCATCCGCGGGATCATGACGTAGCTGGGCAGCCGCGTGTTCAGGTGGCCGAGTTGCTTCGACACTACCGACCCGACGCTGGGGTAGACGTTCTCGTCCGGGGCCGAACCGGGGCCGTACCCGGTGAAACAGATTTGGTCGCCCGTGCTGTGCCCGGCGTCCTCGTGGTGCAGGCTGCGGACGATGCTCCACAACTTCATCCGTTTGGCCGACTCTGGCAGCATGTCCGACAGCGTGATCCCCTTCACGGCCGTCGGCATTGTGCCGAACTCGCCGCGGAACTCGGCCGGGGCGTCCGGCTTCGGGTCCCACATGTCGATGTGGCTCGGCCCGCCTCGCATCCACAGGATGATGACCGACTTCTCGCGGGTCGGGGTGTCCTTCTTCTCTTCGGCGCGGAGCAACTGCGGGAGGGTGAGGCCTGCCGCCCCGAGTGCCCCCATGCGGAGGAACGAGCGGCGGGACGGCTCGCGGAGCGAGCGGCGGAAGTCGGTGCAACCGGCGGGGCGGGCGGGCATGTCGGCGGCTCGGGGAGACGAGGGAGCCAGGCGGGGAAACTAAGTATGCCGCACCCGCGGCCGCGAGGCAAGGGCCGTGGTCAGACGGCGGCGGATTTGTTCTGACGACGGAACTTGTTTCCGGTGTGTGTGGGGGAAAGTGGTGACACAGCAACTAACTCGTGTCGAGGCCAGGTCAGTCTCTTAGCCCCTTGCCGGTGAGCGAGAGGAAGACCCCCTCCAGGTTCGGCTGTTTCACCTCCAGCGACCGCACCTCGCCGACGACCGCCAGCATCTTCGGTAACAGGGGCGGGATGTCACGGGCGGTGACGGTGAGGGTGGTGCCGTCCGCGGTGGCCGACACCACCCCCGGCACGGCTCGCACGCGTTCAACGACCGCCGAAGGGTTCGCCAAGGTGAAGACTGCGGACGAGTCGAGCGTGCGGAGCAAGTTCGGCAGGGTGTCGTTCGCCAGGATGCGGCCGTGGTCGAGGATGGCCACCCGCGGGCAGAGGGCCTGCACCTCTTCCATGTAGTGGCTGGTGTAGATGACCGTCAGCCCGGCAGCGTTCTGGGTTCGCACCTGCTCGAAGATGTGGTTGCGGCTCTGAGGGTCCACGCCGGTCGTCGGCTCGTCGAGCAGTAGCAGCTTCGGCCGGTGAACCAGGGCGACGGCCAGGTTCAGCCGCCGCTTCATGCCGCCGCTGAAGGTCTTCACCCGCTGGTTCGCCCGGTCGGTCAGCTCGACCGTCGCCAGCATATCCTTCACCCGCTCGTCGAGTTCCGCCCCCCGCAGGCCGTACAGCTTGCCGAAGAAGAGCAGGTTCTCGCGGGCCGACAGTTCGGGGTAAATCGCCAGATCTTGTGTGGCGAGGCCGATGGTGTGGCGGGCGGCGCGGTCGGCACGGGTGAACGACTGCCCGGAGAGTTTGACCTCACCGGACGTTGGCTCACTCAGCCCGGCGAGGACACCCATGAGGGTGGTCTTGCCGGCCCCGTTCGGCCCGAGCAGGCCGAACAGTTCGCCAGCCGGCACGTCGAAGCTGACGCCCCGTAGGGCGGCGAACCGCCCGTAGGTTTTGTGGACGTCGAGGACGGAAAGGAGGGAGGACATGAGGGAACGATACGAAAAGGAGCGGCCGGGTTTACCCCGGCCGCTCTTGAGGTGTCACCTACTTGGCCAGGCTCTTCTGCCAGTCGCGGCCGAGGTCTTCGAGCGACTTGCCGGTGATGTCCTTCCACAGGTCGGGCGTGTACTTGCCCTGTTTCATCGCCGCGTTCAGCTTCCGTACCGCTTCTTTGTCGTGTGTCGTCACCACATACTCCAGGAACGCCGCGGTGGTGCGGTAGCTGCCGTCGTACTTCGCCTTCTCCGGCTGCAGTTTGCCCGGCTTCTTCGGTTCGTATTTGAAGAACCGCACGTAGTCGGCCACGCCTTCCACCAGCCAGCCGGGGTTGTTCCGCCCCTTGTACTGCTGCACGCAGTGGGCCGTCTCGTGGACGAACGCGCCGACGTCGTCCTTGTGCTTCTCGAAGTAGCTGACCGCCCCGACGATCCGCGTACCGCTGGCGTAGGCCACCCCCTTCTCGTCCTTCTTCAGGGTCATGGTGATCCGCGTCGGCGGGATGTACCCGTCGGCCTTCAGCTCGTCGCAGATCATCGGGTACTGCTTCTCGCACAGCTTCGCCACGCCTTCGAACCACTCCTTCAGTTCCGGCGCCTCGTCGGCGTTCGGCACGATCTCGACCGGGTACTTGAAGGCGGCGAGCGGCGGGTCGGTCTCCAGGGTGAACTCGCGGACGACGACCGCTTCCTTCGCGTCGGCCGGAAACTCGATGCGAACCGCGGTAAACTTCTTCTCCGGCTTGGCCGTCGCCGTCCCGTCCGCGAACTTGGCCACCTGGGCGAACTCCTTCCCGTCCGCCGACCCGCTCAGCACCGCATCGGCCGCCGCGTTGCCTCCCTTCGGTTTGCCGGTCGTCACCTTCACCGACTTCACCGTCACCGCCTGGTCAAACGTGAGGGTGAAACTGTCGCCCTTCGTCGGGGCTTTGGTCGAAGCGAAGTAGGTGTCGTCGGAGCCGTCGAACGCGAACTGGCGGATCTTTTCCCCGTCGGTGGCGAGGGTGGACGACACGACCGTCGCAACGGGGACCGGCTTGTCCGCCGCGAACACCGGGACGACCGCACCAGCCAGAACAAATAGACTCGTCAGTCGCAACATTCGCAACTCCGAAACGTGGGGCGGGGAGGGCAGAATCAACCTACACCGCTGGCACGACTGCGGCCAAACGCACCTATTAATCCCTCATGAGCACACTCAACGCCGCCCGCGTGCGGAAGGCGAACGACCGCGGCACCAACTCGGGCGGGCGGTACGTCTTGTACTGGATGCAGATGTACCGCCGGCTGACGCACAACCACGCCCTCGATTACGCCGTGGCCGCCGCCCGTCACATGAACAAGCCGCTGGTGGTGTACGAGGGGTTGAAGCTGAACCCGCCGTGGGTGAGCGCACGCTTCCACCAGTTCATGCTCGAAGGGATGGCCGAGAACCACGCCGCCGCGAAGGCGATGGGGGTGCATTACTGGCCGTTCGTCGAGACGCCGGGCGACCGCGGCCGCGGGCTGGTGCGGACGCTGTGCGAACAGTCGTGCCTGCTCGTGACGGATGACTACCCGCAGTACATCGTGCCGGCCCAGGTCCGGGCAGTTGCAGAGAGCGTCGATGTGGCCGTTCACGCGATCGACGGCAACGGTGTTATCCCACTCTCGCTTCTCGGCCCGCCGACCGCCGCCGCGGCGCACCTGCGGCCGAAGTTGCACAAACTGTTCCCCGACGCCTGGAAGCACCGGGCGAACCCCGCACCCGACTTCAACGGGCTGAAAGGGAAGGGGATCACCCCGCCGTTCGAGACGTGGAAGCCGCCCAAAGACCTGCCGGCGTTCGTAAAGGGGTTGCCCATCGACCAGACCGTGCCGGCGGTGCCGGGCGCGGTCGGAGGACCGACCGAAGGGAGGCGGTTGCTCGCCGGGTTCGTGGACGCCAAACTCGGCCGCTACGCCGACGACCGCTCCCAGCCCGACGACCCGGACCGCAACTCGGCCAGCCGGCTCAGTTTTCACCTGCACTACGGCCACCTGAGCATGGATGAAGTGGTCGAAGCGGTGCTCGGGGAGAAGTGGAAGCCGGATGAAATCAACCCGAAGACCCGCAACCGCGACGACTACTTCTGCCGCGACCCGAACGTGAACGGCTATCTCGATGAGGCGATCACCTGGCGGGACGTGGGGTTTCAGTGGAACTGGGCACGCCGTCAGTCGTCAGTCGTCAGTCATCAATCGTCAGCGGTCACCGCCTCCACGCGATTGCAAACTGGAACGAAAAGCTGGCAGGCGGACGGCGAACTGCCGGCGTTCAACTTCGACACGTTCGACTTCTCGCCGTTGCCGGAGCGAGGGACGCTCGCCGGGGTGCTGCCCGAGTGGGCACTCGCCACGCTGACCAAACACGCCGCCGACAAGCGGAGCCACCTGTACACCCTCGACCAGTTCGAGGCCGCTGCCACGCACGACGATCTGTGGAACGCCGCCCAGCGAGAGTTGGTCGCCACCGGGCGGATTCACAACTACCTGCGGATGCTGTGGGGGAAGAAGGTGCTGGAGTGGTCGCCGTCGCCCGAAGCGGCGTACCGGGTGCTCGAGCACCTGAACAACAAGTACGCCATCGACGGCCGCGACCCGAACAGCTACACGGGCATCCTGTGGTGCTTCGGGCTGTTCGACCGCCCGTGGCCGCCCGAGCGCCTGGTGTTCGGCAACATCCGGTTCATGTCGTCCGACAACACCGCGAAGAAGTTCAAGTTGAAGGGGTACTTTGACTATGTCCGCCGGCTGCCGAGTGTGGCCGACGTGCGGGACGGCAGGACCGAGGTGAAGAAGGGGGGTACGCTGTTCGACTCGTAGCCGCGAGCCGCAGGCGAACGCGTGTCGGGTTGGACGCGCTCGCCTGCGGCTCGCGGCGAACCTACATTGCTCTCATGGCCACACCCGCCCCGAAGCCGACCGCCGACGAACCGCTCCTCACCCCGGACTTTCTCCGGCGGCTGGAAGCGTTGGAACTGGTGTCGCGGAAGGTCCGGGCCGGGCGGATGAAGGGCGACCGCCTGAGTAAACGCAAGGGCCGCGGGTCGGAGTTCGCCGACTTCCGCCCGTACACCATCGGCGACGACCTACGGCTGCTCGATTGGAACCTGTTCGGCCGGCTGGAAAAGCTCTTCCTGCGGATGTACCTGGAAGAGGAAGACCTGAGCGTCCACCTGCTGATCGACAACAGCGCGTCGATGGACTACGGCTCGCCGACCAAATTGCGGTACGCCAAGCAGGTAGCCGCGGCGCTCGGGTTCGTCGGCCTCATCAACATGGACCGGGTGTCCGTGGAGACGGTCGGGGGCGAGCGGGGCGGGCGGAGTCCGGTGTTCCGCGGGCGGCCGAGTTTGCCGCGGCTGATGAAGGTGATCGAAAACATCCCGGCCGGCGGCGGGGGCGAGTTGAACCGCTCGCTCCGCAACTTCAGCCTGCGGGCGTCCGGCCGTGGGATCGCCCTGGTGCTGTCCGACTTCATGGACAAGGACGGGTTCGAGGAGGGACTGCGGTTCCTCGCCAGCCGCAATTTGGACATCTACTGCATTCACATCCTCAGCCAGGAAGAGATCAGCCCGCCGTACACCGGCGACCTCAAGTTCACCGACATCGAGGACGGGGACGAGGCCGAGTTGACGATCTCCGCACCGCTGCTCGAGCGGTACCAGAAGACGCTCAACGCCTTCCGCGGATCGGTCAACCGCTTCTGCACCAACCGGGGGATGAGCTACCTGTTCACCTCCAATCAGGTGCCGTTCGAGAAGCTGGTGCTCGGCTACCTCCGCAACCGCGGGCTGTTGCAGTGACGGCCCCCGTAAGGGTTGTGCCGGTCACGGCTCGGCTGCCAGCCCCCTGCCAGCCGAGCCGTGAAGATCGGGTGAATCGCCTGTGTCTACTCGCTCTCGACACCTCCCCTTTACATCTCGGGGGTAACCTGCTCGTGTTCGTCGCCCCCGACCGGGGGTGGTGAGCGTACTACCCCACGTTCATTGGGAGCGAGCTAATGGCACCGTCTGTGACCCGTCGGTCGGCGTTCACGCTGATCGAACTGCTGGTCGTCATCGCCATCATTGCCATCCTCATTGGCCTGCTGTTGCCCGCCGTGCAGAAGGTGAGGGAGGCGGCGGCGCGGCTGCAGTGCCAGAACAACTTGAAGCAGCTCGGGTTGGCCAGCCACAGCTTCCACGACGCCAACAACGCGCTGCCGAAGGGCGGGCGGGACGGCGACGTGGGCGCCCCGAACAACGCCCAGACCCGCGGGTGCTGCAACTGGACCGACCCGAACGCGGCGACCAAGAACGCCGCCGGGCAAATGGACGACCGCTCCGGGTTCAACTGGCGGTACCACCTGCTGCCGTACATCGAGCAGGACAACCTGCACCGCACCGTCTCGCGGGCCACCCTCTACGCCACCCCGGTGAAGGTATACTACTGCCCCACCCGCCGCGCCCCGACTGTGTACGGGGCGGGCGTGCGGTGCGATTACAACGGCAATGCCGGCACCGACTTCGAGAACGGCACCTCGGTGAACGGGAACACCCAGGGGTCGAACGGCAACACCCCGTTCGGGGTGAACTCGTTCAACGGGCCGATGGTGCGGGAGAACGCCGGCAACGTGACCATGACGAGCATCACCGACGGCACCAGCAACACCGTCTGGATCGGGGAGAAGTGGCTGCACCCGCGGCGGCACAACGCCGACGGCGGGGACAACGAGAACACCACCAACGCCGGTTGGGACCAGTGCGTCGTCCGCATCGGCGGCGGCACCTACTCGTACACGTACAACGGCGGTCAGCCGGCCACCCAGGGCGTCCACCCCACCCGCACCATCCCCCGCACCCCCCAGCCGGACGCCGACGCCCCCCAGGTGGTGAACAGCAGCGGCGCCACCGTCACCATCTGGAACGAGCTGTTCGGCTCGTCCCACCCCGGCGGGGCGCAGTTCGTCATGTGCGACGGGTCGGTCCGGAACATCCGGTATGGGGTCGACCCGGTCGCGTTCGCCGCCGTCTGTACCCGCAACGGCGGGGAAGTGTTCAACCTCGACTGACCCACCCCGGAGACACCCCATGCGCCGCCGATACTGGCTCGCGCTGCCGTTCGTGTTCGCCGCCGTCGGGTGTAGTGACACCCCCGCGGTGGTCACCAACAGCCAGACCGCCGCCGAGCAGGAAGCCGCCCAGAAGAAGGCCGACGAGGAAGAGCGAGGGATGAAAGACGGGGCCTACGACCCGTCCGCCCCGAAGTAGCCTGTGAAGAAGTGACTCACCCCGCCGGCCCGCACTTCATGGTGCGGGCCGGTTCTCCACTCACAACCCCGTTGACCATGCTCCGTCGCACTCCCCTCGCTCTCGCTCTTCTCTCGATCCTGCTCGCGGGTTGTGGCGGCCCGCCGCAACCCGTCCTCCACCCCGTCACAGGCACTCTCACTCTCGCCGGCAAACCGGCCGCCGGCGGGGGGGTGATCTTCCTGCCCGAGTCCGGCATCTGGGGCGGTCAGGTGATCAACGGGAGCGTGAACCCGGACGGCACGATGACAGTCACCACATCCTGGATGGTGAACGGGAAGACCCACCTCGCCCCCGGCGCACCGGCCGGGCGGTACAAGGTGACGTACCACCCGCCGGGCAACGGCGAGAAGATCGGTATGGAGACGGAACTTCTGGACGTGGTGGCCATCGAGCCGAAGGACAATGTGCTAACTCTGGATGTACCGGAGGGCCGGACGGCCCGCGAGTTAAGGGATCAAGCCGCCAAAAAGGCGGCCGCCGCGACCACCCCCGAACCGGAAAAGAAGTAATTCCGCCGGCGTCGCCACGGGCTGGTCCTTCGAAACGAGTGAGTCAGCGTGGTGTGACGGAAACGGCGGAGACGCTCCACCTCGGTGGCGTCTCCGCCTACGACGAGGTGAGTGGGAGCCTGAATGCGATTTCGACACTCCGTGTGTCGAGATTCCAGACGTGGGGGCGGTCCGTTTTCACTGTTCTTCTGGTCAACACGTCGTCCAGTCGCCACGTCGGTGTAGGTTCACATTTGCGGGGCACATCTCCCGTCCGTCATCCCGCTCTGTGACCCTCCGGAGTTCGATCATGCCGACCAGCGCATTCCGCCCGCAAGCGACCGCCCTGGAGGGCCGCGAGGTGCCAGCCCTCGCATTCGGCGACCTGTTCAACGCCCAGCAGTACTTGGCCGACAACCCGGACGTCCGCGGGGCCGGGGCGGATGCGGCCACGCACTTCCGCCAGTTCGGCCAGCGGGAGGGCCGCGACCCCGGCCGTCTGTTCGACGTGTCCGACTACCTGACGGCCAACCCGGACGTGCGGGCGGCGGGTGTGAACCCGCTCGACCACTTCCTTCGGAACGGGCAGTTCGAGGGCCGTAACCCGAGCAACCTGTTCAACACCGCCGCGTACCTGGCGGCCAACCCGGACGTGGCGGCGGCGGTGCGCGCGGGCGGGTTGTCGGCTTACGAGCACTTCTTGCGTAGCGGCCAGTTCGAGGACCGCTCGCCGGGCAACGGGTTCAACCTGGGGGTGTACCTGGACGACAACCCGGACGTGCGGGACGCCGTCGAGCGGGGGCTGACCACCGGCACCTCCCACTTCGTCAGCTTCGGCTACCGCGAGGGGCGGGGCAAGCCGATCAGCCGCGTCCTCACCCTGCCGCCGGGTCAACCGGCGGTGTCGTTTACCGGCACCTCGGCGGACAGCGACGACAAACAGTTCAGTGCCATCCGGGTGCCACAGACTCGCACGGTGCGGGTGACGGTCGAGCGTCTGAGTGGTGACTTCGTGAACGTCGAGATCGAGAACGCGCGGACCGACGTGGACGTGCTGGAACTGGAGCCGAAGAACGGGGTGAACACGGGCGTCGTCACCCTCGAGCGGGGCGAGCTGTACCTGCTGCGGGTGCGGGCTGTGGACGACGTGGCCGCGAGCTACCGGGTGACCATCACCCCGGCGTGACGTGCCGCCCGGCGATTAGCACCTACCCCTTGATGACGCCGATCGGTCGCATGCGGGCGACCTTGCGACTGAGGCCAGCATTGTGGACGACACTCACCACGTCGTCCACTTTCTTGTACGCCTTCGGTTGCTCCTCCGCGAGGCCTTGGCGGCTGCTCGCCATGGCGATCACCCCGCGGCTCTCCAGTTCCTTGTCGATCCGCCGGCCGGCCGCGTCGGCTTTTGCGGCGGTGCGGCTCATCGCCCGCCCGGCCCCGTGACAGGTGCTGCCGAAGGTCCGCTCCATACTGGCCGCCCCACCCACCAGCACCCAACTGGCCCGCCCCATGTCGCCGGGGATGATGACCGGCTGACCCGTCTTGATGAACGCCGGCGGCAGTTCCGGGTGCCC
>CAYMHO010000081.1:0-23207 GCA_964390195.1 uncultured Fimbriiglobus sp.
GGGGGATGGCGGCGGTGCCGCTCAACCCCGGCGTGATCGACACCGACATGCTGCGACAGGCGTGGTGCGACGGGGCGAGCGCGTACCCGAAGGCGGACGCCTGGGCCACTCGCGCCGCCCCGTTCCTGTTGAACCTGTCCGCCGCCGACAACGGCAAATCACTGAGCGTGAGCTGAGTGCGTCCGGACTACGGCAGGAGAGTCATCAGTTCGGACACGCTCACGTGCAACGAGATCGACGACGAGATGGCGAGCGCGTTCTGAATGTACCCGACGGCCGAGAAGTTGTTGAAGATCACGAGCGTCCCTCCCGTCTGGACGCCCGTCCCAATGATCGGGCTGTTCGACGAGATGATGACACACGTCCCCTTGGCCAAGTCGAGCGGCACCGAGTACGCCGGGGGGGTGTTGAGCAGGAAGATTCTCGACCCGTAGGTCGTGAACGGGATGTTCACGATGGAAGCCAACGACCCCAACGCCGCCGCCAGGTCCGGGCCGATTCCGCCACCTTTGCCAACGAAGTTGATGCGCCTCAACACTTGAGGGGTGGCGCCCACCTTCTCGATCTCGATGTTGCCGCTGAGTAACCAAGGGGCGTCCGGCACGTCTTGCAGTTTCAGGTTCGGTCGCAACTTCCAGTCGCTCACCGTGACCGTCGGGATCGTGACGGTCGGCAGCGTCCAACAGGCGTAGCTGGGTATGGAGTCCGGGAAGAGGTATTTCAACCCCGGCTTCAGGGTCGCGGGGATCGGCACGATCAATCGCGGGTCGGTCGGCAGCCCGGACTTGGCCGCGTCGGCGACCAGCGCGGTGATGGTGGCCTTGCCGACGTCGATTCGTCGATCGACGATCAGCCCCTTGGCGGCCTGGTAGTTGCCGATCGCCGTTCGGGTGTTCAGCCCGATCAGCCCGTCCACGACGAGCGGCGTACTCGGGCCGCCTTTGCCCGACGGAACGGCGTTGAGCAACTTCTGAACGAGGGTCACGTCGCCCGGTTGGTTGACGCCGTTCAGACCGACCGAGGCCCGCTGATCGACCCCGACCCACTGGTTCAGGAAACCAGCCTTCACATAGTGCAGTACTGGCAATGGCATGTGCGACCTCCGAAAGGGGTTGTTGTGAGTTCGAACCACGGGACGGGTGGTGTGGCGGGTTCACCCCGGGCACTCCGCTCGCAGGTCCCACACGCGGGCGTAACTCATCTCGGCGGAGAACACGAACCGCCCGTCGTTGGAAACGGCGGCCGACCACACCGGGTCTTCGCACTCCAGCACGACCGGCTCACCGTCCGGCCGCCACACTTTGAGTGAGAAATCCCCGACGTCGCGGTCTCGCGGGTGGCGGCTGCGATACCCCACCGCAGACGCGCCGTCCGGGCTGAAGGCCGCCCTTGGGCGGTCGAGTTCGGCGGTCACGTCGAACCCCGGCCCGCCGAGCAGGAACACGCTGCCCGTCTCGATCCACTGCGGCTGGTTCCACGACTCCGACGTGTACTTCGGGTTCGCCTCCTTCCGCACCTCGCCGACGGCGAATCGGTTGCCGACCCTGGCCGACTGCACCCCCGAGAACGACTGGTACTTCGGAACCCGCGTCGCAACCGCCTGGCTGGTTTGCGTCTCCCACACCTCCAGCTTGTGCGGGCCGACCACCGCCACCGCCGATCCGTCGGCGTTCACGCACCCGGCGCACACGTCCTCGAACCCGGCGGTCAGGCGGCCGGCGGGCGCTCCGGTGTCCAGGTGCCACAGCAGAACCTCCCCGCCGTACCCGACCACGCACAGCGAGCCGTCGGTCGCGGTCGAGAGGCTGGCCACCCGCGACGGGTGCGGTGGGAGGGTGGCGATCAGTCGGCCCGTGTCGGCGGTAAGCAGCGAGATGGACCGATCCCGCCGAACCACCGCGACCACCCCGCGGGTGGAATCCACCACGCACGCCAGGCACTCGACACCCGCTTCCCACACGACCGCATCGGTCTGGGGGTTCACCGCACACACCTGCCGGCCGAACCCGACGTACAGCCCGCCCGGAGAGAAGCCGAACACCGTTTGCAGGTTCTCCAGCCGGTCGAGCGGCTCGAACTCGGGCACCTTCCACCGGCGGACGACCCCTTCGGCGAACTCGCCGCCGAAGTAGAGGGCCACCCCGTTCGTCTGCTCGAACAGGACCGACCGGCAGTAGTTCTTCGCGGTCAGCGTTTCGCAGCGGACCGACGACTCGTTGGCGGGCATGGCGACACCGTGGGGAGGGGGGAGGAATGCGTCGGGTATTCGTCCGAGGCGAACCCGAACACCCGCCCGGCGGCGTCCCGGATGGTCAGGTGCAGCACCACCGGCCCGGCCTTCGCCTTCGGCTTGATGGCGAACGTCACCCGCCCCTCGCCACTCCCGCCGACCGGGATGGCGGGCAGCCCGCCGGTGGCGTTCGACACCACCACCCCGTCCGGGGCACTGACCGCCGCCAGCCGCAGTTCGAGGCCGCTCAGCTCCGCAGTGGTCTTGTTCTCGACCACCGTCAGCACGTCGATGCTCTCCCCCCGCTTCGGCACCCCGTCCCCGCTGCCCATCGAACTGCCGGTGTTGTCGTTCACCAGCTTCCAGGTGAACGGCACGTCCGGGCGGGGCATCGGCTTCACGGCAACGGTGACCGGCAGGTTGGCCGGGGCCGACCCGTTCGCCTCGGCGAACTCGACCTCGGCGCGGAGGTCGCCGGCTGGGGTGTCGAAGGGGATGTCGGCGACCACCCACCGCTCGGCCTTCACCCCCGGCGGGACGACGCCGAAGAAGGCGTGCAGGCCGTCGAGCAGCGGGCTGTCCGACTTGGTCTCCGCCCGGAAGCGGTAGAGCGGCGCCTTGCCGGTATTCTCGACGCTCAGCCCGAGCACGAACTGCCCGCCGGCGTAGGCGCGGTCGCCGTCCGGGCGGACGAGCGTGACCACCGCCCGCGGCATCAGGTCGGGTTCGGCCGTCTCCCAACTGACGCCTTCCGGCGTGCCGGTGAGCAGCCACAGGTGCGCCTTCCCGTCCTGGTAGTCGCCCCAACTGAGCAGCCGGCCGTCGGCACTGAAGGCCGCCTGGACGGGCTGACCTTCGCTCTTCAGGGTGGTGACGAGGGTGCGGTCGGCCACGTCCCACACCCGCACGGTGGAGTCGTTCCAGCAGGTCGATACGAGCAGCCGGCCGTCCGGGCTGAACCGCACGAACTTGATGCGGTCGCCGTGCCCGCTCAGGGTGGCGATCACCTTCTTCTCGGCCACGCCCCACAGCACGACGTCACCGTCGCGGCCGTCCGCCGCCAGCAGTTTGCCGTCTGGGCTGATGGTCGCGCACCGCCCGCCCTTCCCGGTGAGCGTCGCCAGGCACGCCCCGTCCGGGAGGCTCCAGATTTTGATCACCCCGTCCTCGTCCGTGCTGGCGAGCAGGCGGCCGTCGGCGGAGGCGCTGACCGCGGACAGGTTCGCCTCGTGCCCGGGCAGGGTGGCGGTGCAACTCCAGTCCGCCGTCGCCCACAGCTTCACCTTCCGGTCTTCGGCCCCCGACGCCAGCCACTTGCCGTCCGGGCCGACGTAGGTGAGTGCCACCACGTCGTCGTCGTGCGCCTCGAACTTCTTCTCGCAGGTGCCGTCCGCCACCGACCAGATGCCGATGGTGCGGCAGTCCTTGCCGACCGCCAGCCGTCGCCCGTCCGGGCTGAACGACAGGCACTTGACGTGGTTGCTGCCGGTGTCGATGACCGACTGCTGCGGGCCGTCCGGGACGGCCCACAGTTGCACCTTGTTGCTCACGTCGGCGACCGCGAGGAGGCGGCCGTTCGGGCTGAAGGCGACCGCCTGCACCTGCGACGTTTCGGTATCGAAGCTACCCAGTTGGGTGGCGGAGCGGGCCGTCCGGGTCAGGTGTTCGCTGAGCGTGGGCATGGGAGGGAGTCCGGTTGGTGGTGGTGGGGTGGGTGAATCAGCCGCCGACGACGACGATGCCGCGGGTGCCGCCGGTGTTGAAACCGGGGCCGGGGACGAACTCAGGGCTGGGGACGTAGGTGCCGGGGATGGTGGTGGTGGCGACGGTGGCCGTACGGGTGGCGAGCGGCGGTTCCGGCTGCGGGTCGAATGCGACGGCGGCCAGGGTGGCCGGGGTGTCGCGGACTTCCAGGCCGGTCAGTTGCGGGCGGAACGTGTTGGCCGGGGTGCGGCTGGTGCAGGCGGTGTCGGCGGCGAACAGGCTGGTGAGGAAGCGGAACATGATTGCTCTCCGATTGGGGGTGTCGTGTCGGGCCGAGCGGCCCTCACACCCCGGTCATTCCGGTCCCCGCCCCCCACCCCTCACCGATTTCAATTTTCTTCGTCGGGACGACGCGGGTATACTCCGACACACTTCCAGGCCCCACGGCTCGCCCCCCATGTCCGACCCGACTGACTCCCTCGCGGGATGGCTCATCGAACTCCGCGCCGGCAGCGACGAGGCGGCCGGCGTGCTGTGGGAGCGGTACTTCCCGCGGCTGGTCGGGCTGGCCCGGTCGAGGCTGAGCGGGCTGCCGCGGAAGGCGGCGGCCGACGAGGAGGACGTCGCCCTGAGCGCGTTCGACAGCTTCTGCCGGCGGGCGAAGGGGGGCGGGTTCCCGCAGTTGAACGACCGCGACGACCTGTGGCGGCTGTTGGCCACCGTCACCGCCCGCAAGGCTGCCCGACTGGTTCGCTCCCAGTACCAACTGAAGCGGGGCGGTGGGCAGGTGGCCGGCGAGTCGGTGTTCGACGACACCACCGCGCCGGGCATCGGCGGGGTGGCCGGGGCCGCCCTGCCGCCGGCGGTGGAGGCCGAACTGGCCGACGACATGTTGCGGATGCTCGACGCGCTGGGCGACGACGAGCTGAAGTCGATCGCCCTGTGGAAGATGGAGGGGTACACGAACGTCGAGATCGCCACCCGGCTGGGCAAGGCGCTGGCCACCGTCGAGCGGCGGCTGGCGCTCATCCGCAAGACGTGGGAGCGGGCGGACGCCCCGGACGCCCCATGAACACCACCCGCGTGATCGTTCCGGATCCGTCGCTCCCGCTCACCGTCGCCCGCCAACTGGATGACGCCTGTGCGCGGTTCGAAGCCGCCTGGCAGATGGACACCCGCCCGAACCTGGGCGACTTCCTGACCGACGTGCCGGAACTGGCCCGCACCCCACTGTTACTCGAACTCATCAAGATCGACGTCCACTACCGGCGGCGGGCGGGCGACACCCCGACCGCCGAGGAGTACCAGCTTCGGTTTCCCGCCCTGCCCGCCGAGCGGGTAGCGTCAGCCGCCGAGACGATCTCCGACGGGGCGACGGCGGACCCGCCCGCCGGCCGCGAGTGGGTGACCGTCGGGCACGAGATCCTGGGCGAACTCGGCCGCGGCGGGATGGGCGTGGTGTACAAGGCGCGGCACGTCGGGCTGAACCGACTGGTGGCGCTCAAGATGATCCGCTCGGCGGAGTTCGCCTCGCCGGCCGAGGTGGCCCGCTTCCGGGTGGAAGCCGAGGCGGTCGCCCGCCTGCAGCACCCGAACATCGTGCCCGTCTACGAGGTGGGTGAGTGCGCGCCGCCGGGGGGCCGCGGGAGCGTGCCGTACCTGTCGCTCGAGTTCGTCGGCGGGGGCACCCTGGCCGCCCGGTTCGACCGCACCCCGCAACCGGCTCGCGTCGCGGCGGAGGTGGTGGAGGCGGTCGCTCGGGGTGTCCAGCACGCCCACGAGAACGGCATCGTCCACCGCGACCTGAAGCCGGCGAACGTGCTGCTGACGCCCGCCGGCACGCCCAAAGTGACCGACTTCGGGCTGGCCAAGCTGCTCGACGCCGACGACCACACGCACACCGGGGCTGTTCTCGGCACCCCGGCGTACATGGCCCCGGAGCAGGCGGACGGCCGCGTCCGGGAGGTCGGCCCGGCCACCGACGTGTACGCCCTCGGCGGGCTGCTGTACGAGGCGCTGACGGGCGGCCCGCCGTTCCGCGGGGAGAACGCCGCGTCCACCCTCGAAATGGTCCGCACCCAGCCGCCGGTGCCGCCCACCCGCCTGCTCCCGACCATCCCTCGCGACCTGGAAGTGATCGCCCTCAAGTGTCTGGAGAAAGAGGCCGGCAAGCGGTACCCGACGGCCGCCGCCCTGGCCGACGACCTGCGGCGGTACCTGGACGGCCGGCCCATCCTGGCCCGCCCGGTGAGCGCGGCCGAACGCGGCTGGCGGTGGTGCCGGCGGAACCCGGCGCTAGCCGTCACCGGCGGGCTGGCGGTCGCCGCGGTCCTCGCCGTCGCAGTCGTTTCGACCGTGTTCGCCGTTATGCAAACGCGGGCGAAAAACGACCTGCTCGCCGAACAGGGGCGGGTGTTGGCCGAGCAGCAGAAGGCGACCGACGCCCTCGCCGTCGCGCGGGCGCAACAACTGATCGGGGCCGAGACGGCTTACGGGCAGGGGTTGAACTTTTGCGAGCGGGACGAGGTCACCCGCGGTCTGCTGTGGCTGGCGCGGGCGGCCGAACTGGCACCGGAAGACGCCACCGACCTGCACGCCCGCGTGCGGCGGGCGATCGGCGACTGGACCCCGCAGCACCCCCGCCTGCGGGCCATCCTGGATCACGCCGACCCGGTGCGACTGGTCGAGTACCACCCGTCGGGCAAGTGGGTGGCCACCTCCGCCGGGGACGTGGTGCAATTGTGGGACGCCGACGTCAAATCCCCGACCGTCGGCAAGCCGGTCGGCCCGCCGATGAAGCACCCGGCGGTCGTCGAGCGAATCGCCTTCAGTCCGGACGGCACGCGGCTGGCGTCAGTGACTCAGAAAGGCCACGTGCGGCTGTGGCAGACCGACTCGAAAGCCCCCGCGAACGCCGGGACGCCCCTCACGGACACGGTCGCCGACGACGTCGCCAACATCGAGTACTGTGGCTGGGGTCCGGACAACCAGACACTCGTCGTCACCAGCACTACCCCTTGCCGAGTGACGTTCTGGCGGCACCAACCGGGCAAGCCTCTGACGAAGGGCAAGAGCCACCCAACGACCGGCGGGAACATGGTGGTCACGCGGGGCAATGCCAGCTGCCCCGTTTTCCTTGCGTGGTTGGCGGATGAGGGGAACAGCAAGTCACTGGTTCAGTGCTTCTCCTTCGACACCCGAGCCCCCGTCGGCGCGGGCTTCGAGGTGGGAGGCGGGGGCAACGGGTGGTTCGCACTGTCACCGAACGGGCACTTCGTGATGATCTCCCAGGAAACCGGAGTGGACCTGTACCAGATCGACCCGCAGGCCGATCCGGTCGTCCGCAAGCGGTTACAGTTGCCGCAGGCGAACACCAGCCGCGGCGTGTTCGACGCCACCGACGCTCGTGCGGCGATTCTCGGGCAGGACGGCCTGCTCCGCGTGTGGAACCTGAACGACGCCGATGGGCCTTTGTTCGGCAAGCCCGTCGCCGAGCCCTTGCCCGTCGGCGAGCGCATCTACTTCATCGACGCCGAGAGCGAGCGAGAACTGCTGACGTTGAGCGAGCACGAGAGTCGGTCCGAATTGGCCGTGTGGGACGTTCACGCACAAGTGGACATCCGGACCCTGGCTCGAACTGCGATCCCCTACGGCAAGTGGATGCAGCCCACCAGATTCCACACCGCCAGACGGTGGTTCATTCCCGGCTTGAACCGCGGGGTGATCTGGGACGCACGAACACGTCACATGGTCGGCTTGCCCGTCCCGTTCGCGGACAACGCCGAACACTTCGTCGCCATCGCCCCAGACGATTCCACGATCGCCCCGTGGGCGGTGTACCAGAGTTCGCGCGTCTGCCTGTGGTCGATGGCCCCGACCGACGATGAGGTGACCATCCCTGCCGGCGAGTCATTCGACGTCACCCGCGACGGCCGACTGGTCGCCACTTTGGACGCACCCCTCACCGAGATGGGACCGCCGGTCGCAGGCACGGTCCGACTGCACGACGGGGCGAGCGGGAAACTACTGCACGAGTGGCCGGTCGCGTGTGGCAACGGGATCGCCTTCTCCCCGGACGGCACCAAGCTGTTGGTCGGCGGTGGGGCCTGCGAACTGTGGGACGTGTCCGGTGAGAAACCGAAACAGGTGGTGCGACTCACGCCCGATGGGGTGCCCGGTCTTCAGTTCGTGGCGTCGGCCGGAACCACGTTCCGCCCCGACGGCCGGCGGTTACTCCTGGTCGCGTCCAACGGAATGGAATCGATCCACTACATGGTGAACATCGACCCGACGAGTGACGGGTTCAAGAGCCGCGTCGAAGTGGCACGGAGGGACTCGTCGAGTGACCCCTCGATCCTCCGGCCGTTCAGTTCGGACTCCCGCTCGTACCTGACGAGTCACCTGAAGACGGGCGAACTGTGGATCGTGGATGCGGACACGAACGAGCGCCTCGCACCCGTCGAGATGCCGAAGGCGGAAGCGGGGCGAATCCTGGCTATCGGGTACGCGGCACATGAACCCGCCATCCTGGGCATCCTGTACACGAAGGGCGAACTGGATTCGCAACTGCTCGTGTTCCGCCGGTGGGACGCCCGCACGGGGCGTGTTCTGGAAACGCTCGACGCCGCGCCACGCGGCCGGGCCGTCGGGCGCCTCACGTTCCCGCCGGTCAACGCCTGCCTGCTGGACCGCGCGTTCGAGCGAGGACGGTTCGCCCCCAAGGAGGTGACCGAGGTCATCACGACCGCACTTGCCGAACGGGATCCCTTCGAGGAAGAGGTGAACCGCTTCCCGTCGTGGTCCGTGCTGCACACCGTTCACGACTACGTCGTGTTCGGGCACCTCGACGGATATCAGTTGCGCGAGTTCGGCACCCTCCGATTGGCGGGTCGTTCACTGAGCGACTTCAATCACGAGGGATCCATCCGCTTCACCACCGGCCGCGGGTACTGGCAGATGGAGGCCGACGATCGCGGTCAGATGGTCGTCCGTCGCCGGTCGTTACCCGAACCGGCACGCGGGTCGCCGGCAGAACTGCGGCGGCAGGTGGAACGGCTCACCGGCTTCAAGCTCGGCCCCCGGGGCGAACTCGTCCCACTCGCGGCCGCCGACTGGTGAAGGGGACACGCTTTCGGTCACTCGCTCCGCCCGGAGGTGGTGCCGGCGGTGATGAGCAGGGCCACGTCGCGGCTGGGCAGTTTGTCGTCGTCGTCGTCCAGCGCCGGGCCGCCCTCGTCCACCATCCGGCTGACGGCGTCGTCCTCCTCCCGCACCTGGCCGAGCGTCGGCAGGCACTTGAAGTCGCCGCGGAGCACCCGCAGGGCGATCCGCTCGTCCTCGATCTCCGCACCCGGCCGCACGCCGGCGGGGGTGAGCAGCCACCCCAACACGCTGCGGCGGAAGAACAGGTACTGGGTGAGGATGACCCCACCCACGCCGACCAGCAACAGCCACCACGGATCGACCGCGAGCGCCAGCACCAGGCCGGCGAGGAGCATTCCGCCACAGATCACCTTCACCCACCGGCCGACGGTCCACTCGGCGTCCAGTTCGGTCAGCCGCCGGGTGACGGCTTCGGGGCCTTCCTCGGCGATGCGGGCGATGCGGTCACACAAGGTCTTGTCCGGGCTGGCACAGATCGGACTGGGCGTTTGCGTCAAGGTGGCGAGCATGATGTCACCTCCGTTGGTCTCCCCGCGGGTTGGGCGGGGGTTGGAGTCTTTCACGCAGACGCCGTGCCAAACCGTCGCTCGGAGGCACGCCCCGGCCGCACAAGCGACACCGTCGGCGGGTGGGGACGAAAAAGCCGTCGCCCGATGGCAGGTGTCCCACCACCGGGCGACGGTCGCGTGTCGTGCGGTCGTTCACATGCGAGTCGGCGGAGAGGGCGGCGGGGCCACCGACTGTTTGACCCGCTCCAAGAGCGACTTCGACACCGTGTCGAACATCTGCCGACCGAGGGTCATCAGTTCGTTGCGGATGCCGCCGGTGAGGGACTGAAACAAGGTCTGCTGACCGCCGCTCGCCGGCGCCCCGGCGGGGGCGGACAACAGCATGCTCACCACCACCCCGCCGGCCACGGCCACGCCGACCGATTCGAGCGGGTAGCGGCGGATCAGATCGGTCGGGATGAAGTTCTGGACCATGTCGTTCACCGAATTGCTGACCCCGTCGGCGATGTCGCCGAGAGGGTTCATCACGGCGGATTGTACCGCCGCCATCGGGTCGTTCACCACGTTCTGCACCGTGTTCACCGTGTCCGTGACGGCCCCGATGGTGTCGCGGATGCTGCCGAGCGTCTGCTGCTCGAGGACGTCCAGTTTGCCGGCCATCGCCTTCTGCCGCTCGAGCAACCGCGCCTCGATCTGCTCCGGCGTTTCTTCGGCCGGCACGGGCGGCGGGTCGACCGGCGGAGGGGCGGTCACTTCGAGCGTTTCACTAGCCATGACCAGGTCTCCGAAAGGGACTTCAGGGTGCGGGTGGGGATGAAGTTGATCTTCGTCAGGCTGAAGCCGCCGACGCCCGCGGCGATGCCGCCCAGGACGAGCAGCGACCCGCCGACGATCAGCCAGCACGCCCACAGCGGCAGGTTGGTGGCGTCCTGAAGCCCGTACACCCCGGAGATGCCGGTGAACAGGATGCCCAGGACGGCCATCACCCCACCGGCCATCAGGGCCGCCACCAGCCCGCCGGCCTGACGGGCCACGTCCCGCACCTCGGCCTGGAACAGGCTGGCGGTGTCTGTGAACAGGCTGCCGGCGTCGTCGGCGATGTCGGCGACGAGTTTGGTCGTCGTCTGCTCACCGACCAGCGGCACAGGGGTGGGGGGCGGGGGAGCAGTCGAAGGGGCTACCGGCGGGGGTTGGATCGGGGGTTCGTCGAGAGCAGGCACGTTCGGTCCCTCTTCTGTGTAGATCGCGGTCTGATGAGGGGCATGCAACCGGCGTACCAAAAAGTAGGTGCCGCCTGCCGGGCGGCACCACGCATGAGTGCCGCCCGGCAGGCGGCACCTACTTCCGGCCGTACACCAGCACGCTGTACGGGCCGATGGCGATGGTTGCCGATGCCGGCAGGCCGTCGTAGGCGTCGGCGGTTGCGGTCACGTCGCCGCTCGGGAAGTCGCCGAAGTGCCGGCTGTACCCCTTCCAGTCGGAATTGAACAGCAGCCGCCAGTCGCCGGCGTCCGGGAAGCCGAGGCGGTAGTCGGCCCGCGGGTCGCGGTGGAAGTTGGCCACCACCACGACGTCGTCGTTCGGCCCGCCGTTCTCCCAGCGGCGGAAGGCGATCACGTTCTGGGCGTCGTTCACGTGGGACACATGAACGTGTTGCCCGCACAGCCCGCGGGAAGTTCCGTCCCTGTTCAGCCGCAGGCGGATCAGGTCGCGGTACAGCCGCACGATCCCCTGGAACTCCACCCGCTTGTCCCAGTCCACCGGCACGGTGTCGCGGAACCACCCGCCTTCGAGGAACTCCTGCCCCTGGAAGAGCATCGGGATGCCCGGCGCGGTGAACACCATCGCCGCCGCCAGGGTGCTCCGCTTCTGGGCGAAGTAGTCGTCCGGGCCGTCCGGGGCGATCTCGTGCACCACCCGCGCCCGCCCGTTCGCCACCTCGTCGTGGCTCTCGGAATAAATCACCCGCTGGAAGGCGTCGCCGTTGTACTTGTGGGCGATGGCGTGCGCCACCTTGCCCATGTCGCGGTGCTCGTCGGCGGCGGTGATGACCGCCTCGCGGATGGGGTGGACGAACTGGTCGTCCCACTGGCCGCCGAACCCGGCCCCGCCGTCGCCCGGCGGTTTGGTCAGCCAGTCGCTCTTCTGCAGGTCCTCGGCGATGGTGAGCGTGTTCGGGTGCCTCTCCCGGATCTCCCCGTTGATCCACTGCAACAGGCTCCACCCGTCCGGCAGGTTCGGCTCGCCGTCCGCCCGCACGCTGCGGATGTACAGGGTCATGTCCATCCGCAGGCCGTCGATGTGGTACTCCTCCACCCACATGAGGGCGTTGTCGCGGATGAACTGCCGCACCTCCGGCCGGCCGTAGTCCGGGCGGGTGGCCCCCCACGGCGTCTCCCGCCGCCAGTCCTGGTAGAAGTAGATGCCGCCGCCGTCGTGCTCGCCCCACCCGTCGAACCGCCACAGGTCCAGGTCGCTCGGGCCGAAGTGGTTGTACACCACGTCCAGGATGACCGCGAACCCGTTCTTGTGGGCCGCCTTGACGAACTCCTTGAACCCCTTCGGCCCGCCGTAGCTGCTCTCCACCGCGAAGACGTGCGCCGGGTTGTACCCCCAACTGCGGTCGCCGGCGAACTCGGCCACCGGCATCACCTGCAGGCAGTTCACCCCCAGCCGCTTCAGGTGGTCGAACCGGCGGACGACGTCGGCGAAGGTGGCCGGCCGGTCCTCGTTGGGTTCCATGTCGTTGAACGTGCCGACGTGCAGCTCGTAGATCACCCACTCGTTCCACGGCGGCGTCCTGTAATACTCCTCGTCCCACTCGAAGTGCGGGTCGTGGACGACGGCGTTGCCGACCGAGTTGGTCACCTCGCGGGCGTAGGGGTCGATGCGGGTGAATTCGCCGAACGGGCTGGCGATGTGGTACCGGTACTGGTCGCCCGCCTTCACCCCCGGCACGTCCGCCGCCCAGTACCCGTTGTCCTCGTGCTTGAGCGGATGGGCGGCCGGCTTCCAGTCGTTGAACGCGCCGACCACCGACACGGCGGTGGCGTGCGGCGCCCACACCCGGAAGGTGGTGCCCTTCGGGTGGAGGATCGCCCCCATGCCGGGACGGAGCGGCTTCTGGGTGGGCATCTTGCCGAACTTGCTGAGCGGGTGGACGGCGGTGGCGGTCATGGCGGTGGGGTCCTCGCGGGTGTGAATCCGAACAGGGTTTATGCGGGGGTGGCCGCCGGCTTGGCCTCGCCGGCGGCCTTCTGCCCGCGGTACCGCACCCCGCCGCCGTGCCGCCGGGCGTACACCTGGGTGAACTCGGCGCCGAGCAGGAGCAGTTGGGTGGAGTAGTACACCCAGATGAGCAGCACCACCAGCGAGCCGGCGGCGCCGAACGCCGACCCCGGCGCCGCCTGCCCCAGGTACAGGCCGATCAGGTACTTGCCCAGGGTGAACAGGCCGGCCGTCACCAGCGCGCCGACGGCCACGCTCCGCCAGCTCACCCGCGCGGCCGGCAGCACCTTGTAGATGAAGGCGAACAGCAGGGCGGCCAGGGCGTAGGAGACCGCCACGTTGGCCGCCCCCAGCCACCACGACCCGCCGCCGATGCGGCCCTCCAGCCACTTCTGCAGGCCCGACAGCCCGGCCCCCAGCACCAGCGACACCAGCAGGAGGAAGCCGAGGCCGAGGACGGTGCTGAACGACAGCAGGTGGTCCTTCACCGCCCGCCAGATGCCGAGCGACTTGGACGGGCGGTCGGGCACGTTCCACACGCTGTTCAGCGCGTCCTGCAACTGGAGGAACAGGTTGACCGCCCCGTACAGCAGGAGGGCCACCCCGATGACGGTGGAGAGCACCCCGCCGGACGGCGACTTGGTGCTGTCCAGCATGGTGCCCACCGCCTCCGCCCCCTGCGGGCCGACCAGGTCGCGGAATTGGGCGACCACCTGCCCGCGGGCGGTGTCCGCTCCGGCCAGTGGGCCGACCAGCCCGATCACCACCAGCAGCAGCGGGGCGAGGGAGAGCAGGGTGTAGAAGGCGATGGCCGCCCCCAGCCGCGGGCACTTGTCCCGGCCGTACTCGACGAACGTCTCGCGGCACAGGTGGAAGACGGCGCGGACGAGGTTCATGGCGAGGCCCGGCGGGACGTGCCGCGGGCCTGCCGGTGACAGCAGGCCCGCGGGGGAGAGGGTGAATCGGCGGTCGCTACACGGCGTCGACCGGCGTGCCCCGCCGGCCGCCGAAGAACAGCGACACCACGAACAGCACCAGGAACAGGAAGAACAACACCTTGGCGATCAGCCACGACCCGCCGGCCACTTCGGTGAACCCGAACACGCCGGCCAGCAGGGCGACCAACAGGAACACAAGTGAGTAGCGGAGCATGACAACGCCTCCGGTCAAGCGGGTGGTAGGTATCTCGTCCGCCGGTCGGCCGACGCGGCGGACCGCGTGGGGTAGTGGCCGACCGGCGGGTTGTTGTTTTCGGCGACGTCCGCCGACGACAGTGGAAAGGCAGACGCCGTGCCAAACGCCGACACTCCGCCCGGGCGAACGTGTCACCCCAACGCACACCGGCCGCCGCGGTCTCCTGACCGCGGCGGCCGGTGTGCGTTGGGTGCCGCGTGCCGCGCGGCACCGGCTACTGCTTCGCTTCCAGTTGCGCCACCAGTTGTTCCAGGGTGGTGATGTGGGTCTGGCAGCGGGTCATCAGGTCGCCGCGGATCAGGTACTTGGCCTCGGCCGACACCTCCTTGTCGCCGGACGCCTTCTCGTACTGCTCCTTGCCGTACAACTCGCCCTGCTTGAGCGCGGCTAGGGCGGTCTGCGGGCCGAACAGCTTGGCCGCCCCCTCCACCAGGTTGGCGAACACCCCCCACACGCCCGCCCCCTCGCTCGGCGTCCCGCCGTGGGCCAGCACCCGCTCGCGGAGGGTGGCCACCGTCTGGTGGTGTTCGTCACGAATGCGGGTGAGCACGTTCGAGATGGTGCGGTGTTCGGGGTCCTTGAACTTGCCGATCGCCTGCTCGTACGTCTCGACGGCGGAGATCTCACCGCGGAGCAGGCCGTTCAGGGCGTCAATGTCGGACTTGGTCGCCGGGCTGGTGGTGTTCATGGTGCACCTCGGGATGGGAATCGGACCGCCCCACCGAGTGCAACGGGTGTGCCGCCCGCCGCCGCAAAACGACGAACGACCCCGGCCCAACCGCCGGGGTCGTTCGGAGAAGGGGCCGACCTCACTCGGCGCTCTTCTCGATCTTCTTGCCGGCGTCCTGCACCGCCTCGCCGGCCTTCTGCGTCACTTCCTTCGCCTTGTCGGCGGTCGCCTCGGCGGCGTCACTCACCGCGTCCACCGCCTTCTTGCCGGCGTCTTTGGTCGCGTTCGCCGCGTCGGCGATTCCGTCTTTGATCTTCTGTTTGATATCAGCCATTGGGCTTGCTCCGTTGGGGAAATGCCGTCGGTGGTGACGGCGAACGGAGAAAAAGCATCCGGCGTGCCAACCCGCCTGGGTGAATGGTTTTCCCACCCGACCCACCCAACCGGGAAACCATTGTCGTGGAACTGAAACCAGCCGTAACTCAGAGCAGGCCAGCACTTGCGTGGGGTGTTACTCCGACCCCTTGAAGTCGTCCTTGTTGATCTTGTACTGGGCGATCTTGTCGGTCACGCTCCGTCGCGACAGGCCGGTCAGCTTCGCACACTTGCCGACGTGTCCGCGGGTCTTGCGCAGCGCCTTTCGCAAATACCGTTCCTCGAACGCGCGGGTGATCTCGGCCAACTGCTCGGTCAGCGGGCGGGTCAGGTCCACCTGGAACGGGCTTTTCACCCCGCCGCCGCCGCGGCCGACGTCCGGCGGCAGGTTCTTGGTGGTAATCACCCCGTCGCGGCAGGTGACACACGCCCGCTCGATGGCGTTCTCCAGTTGCCGCACGTTCCCCGGCCACGGGCACCGCAGCAGCACCTGCATGGCCTCGGGGTCGATGACCGGCGTCTGGCCGGGGCGGGCGTACTTCTGGCAGAAGTGTTCGGCCAACAGGGGGATGTCCTCGGGGCGGTCCCGCAGCGGCGGCAGGTCGATGCGGATGACGTTCAGCCGGTAGAACAGGTCCTCGCGGAATTTGTTCTCCTTCACCAGCTTGTCGAGCGACTGGTGTGTGGCGGCGATCACCCGCACGTCCAGGTCGATGGGGGCGTTCCCGCCCACCCGCTCGATCCGCCGCTCCTGTAGCACCCGCAGCAGTTTCACCTGCACGGGGAAGGGCAGGTCGCCGATCTCGTCCAGGAACAGCGTCCCCCCGTTGGCGTGCTCGAACCGCCCCTTCCGCTGGCCGGCGGCGCCGGTGAACGACCCCTTCTCGTGCCCGAACAACTCGCTCTCCATGAGCGTCTCCGGTAGGGCGGCGCAGTTGACCGCCACGAACGGCCCGCTCCGGTGGGCGGCACTCGCCTGGTGCAACGCCCGCGCCACCTGCTCCTTGCCGGTGCCCGTCTCGCCCAGGATGAGGACGGTGCTGGCGGTGTCCGACACGTTCGTGATCAGGTCGAACACGTCGGCCATCTTGCCGCTCTTGCTGAGCACGTTCTGGAACGAGCGGGCCGACAGCAACTGGTTCCGCAGGGCGATCACCTCATCCCGCAGGGACCTCTCTTCGAGCGCCCGCTTGACCAGTTGGCACAGTTGTTGCGGTTCGCCCCCTTTAATCAGGAAATCGTACGCGCCCATCCGCAGCGCCTGCACCGCCTCCGGCACCCCCCCGTGCCCGGTGGTGACGATGACCGTCACCGGCATCCCCTCCGCCTGTATGGCCTCGATCAATTCCATCCCGCTCATCTTCGGCATCCGCAGGTCGGTCACCAGCAGGCTGTACGCCTTCTCGCGGAGCAGCTTCAGTGCCGCCGCCCCGTCGGCGGCGGTGTCCACCTCCAGACCGAGCGACAGGTGGAGCAGTTGGCGGAGGGACTCGCGGGCGTCGCCCTGGTCTTCGGCGACCAGCACACGCTGCACGACCCCGGCGGGGGGGGTGGTCGATGCGGACATACCACGGCTCCGGTACGCAGACGGTTCGGCTAGTATACCGACGGCCCCAACCCCCACGCGAGGCGCGGCATGAACGACTGGCTCACCTCCCTGTGGGGCACCGACGGGTTCAACCCTCGCAAGTCGTGCGGCACGGGGTGGACGGCCGAGTGGGTGGCCGTGCACACCCTGTCGGACGTCCTCATCTGGCTGGCCTACCTGTCCATCCCGCTGGTCCTGCTGGCCGTCGCCCGCCACCGGGCGGTCCGCCCGTTCCGCTGGCTGGTGGTGCTGTTCGCCGCGTTCATCGTGTCGTGCGGGTTCGTCCACCTGATCGAAGCGATCATCTTCGAGCACCCGATTTACCGCCTGTCCGGGGTGGTGAAAGGGGTGACGGCGGTGGTGTCGTGGGCGACCGTGTTCGCCCTGGTGCCCACCCTGCGGAAGGTGCTGCCGCTGCTCGACGCCCTGCCGACCGCCCCCCCGGCCGGGTCGGCGACCGGCCCGGTCGCCGACCCGGACGCCGCCCGCCAGCCGGCGCTGGTGTACTCCCTGGCCGTACTCGTCGGCCTGCTGGCGGTGCTGGTGCGGTACGCCCTCGACCCGGCCCTCGGCGACCTGCCGGCGTTCGGGGTGAGCATTCTGGCCGTCACCTTCATCGCCTGGTACGGCGGGTTCGGTCCCGGCCTGGTCACCCTGCTCGTGTCCACCGTCCTCTACGCCTACCTGTTCCTCACCCCCCGGCACACCCTGCTGGTGCAGGGGCTGGACCAGCAGATCAGCCTGGGGTTGTTCGTGATGACCGGGCTGGGGGTGATGGTGCTGGGCGAGTTGCAGCGGCGGACGCGGGGGCGGTTGCACGCCAAGATGGCCCAACTGCGGGCGGCCACCTCCGCCCTGGCTACCGAGAAGCAGCGGACCGATCAGGCGCTCGCCCAACTGGACGCGCTGGTGCGGCACGCCCCGTACATGATCGCCTTCTACGACGACCAGTTGCGGTTGCTGCGGGTGAACGAGGCGCTGGCCGCCGGCACCGGGCTGCCGGTCGAGGCGCACTTCGGCAAACACCTGCTGGAGGTCCGCCCGGACGCCCCGGCGGACACGGTCGCCGCGTTCGGCGACATCCTGGCGGGCGGGCCTCCGATGATCGCCCGCCCGGTGGCCGTCCGCGGCGGCATGTTCGAGGTGAGCGCCTTCCGGGTGCCGGTGGACGACGACCGCATGGGTCTGGCGGTCATCTCCCAGGATGTGACCGAGCGGCACCGGGCGGCCGAGCGGGTCCGGGAGAGCGAGGAGAAGTTCCGGGCGATGGCCGACGGCATCTCGCAGTTGGCCTGGATGGCCCGCCCGGACGGGCACATCTTCTGGTACAACCGCCGCTGGCACGAGTACACCGGCACCACCCCGGAGGAGATGGACGGGTGGGGCTGGCAGACGGTCCACGACCCGACCGTCCTGCCGGCGGTGGTGGAGCGGTGGAATCACTCGCTGGCCACCGGCACCCCGTTCGAGATGGTGTTCCCCCTCCGCGGGGCGGACGGGGTGTTCCGCCCGTTCCTCACCCGCGTCAACCCGTCGCGGGACGAGGGCGGGAGCGTCCTCCTGTGGTTCGGCACCAACACCGACGTGAGCGAGCAGCGGCGGATGGAGGAGCAGTTGCGGGAGAGCGAAGGGCGGTTCCGCACCCTGGCCGAGGCGATGCCGCAGATCGTCTGGACCACCCGCCCGGACGGGTACCACGAGTACTTCAACGCCCGCTGGTACGAGTACACCGGGCTGACCCCCGAGCGGAGCATCGGGTGGGGGTGGAGCGGCCCCCTGCACCCAGACGACGTCGAGCGGTCGAAGGCGCGGTGGCAGGAGTCCACCGACACCGGCCGGCCGTACGAGATCGAGTACCGCTTCCGCCGGCACGACGGCGAGTACGAGTGGTTCCTCGGGCGGGCGGTGGCGGTGCGGGACGAGGCCGGTCGGATCGTCCGCTGGCTGGGCACCTGCACCGGCATCGACGAGCAGGTGAAGACCGCGCAGGCCCTCCAGGCGAGTGAGACGCGGTTCCGCCAACTGGCCGACGCCATGCCACAGATCGTGTACGTGAACGCCGCCGACGGGCGGCCGGAGTACATCAACCGGCGGTGGGTGGAGTACACCGGGCGGGCCGATACCGCCCCCGAGACGGTGGCCGAGGTGATCCACCCGGACGACCTGCGGCCGCTCGGCGAGCGGTGGGCGAAGGCCCAGGCGGCCGCCGCCCCGATGGACGCCGAACTCCGCCTGCGGCGGGCGGCGGACGGCCAGTACCGCTGGTTCCTCACCCGCGCGGTGCCGGTGCTCACCCCGGACGGGCGGGTGGAGAAGTGGTACGGCACGTCCACCGACATCGACGAGCAGAAGCGGACGGCCGAGGAGCTGCGGGAGGCCAAGCGGTTCAACGAGGAGGTGCTCAACTCGCTGCCCGCCCAGGTGACGGTGATCGACGCCGACGGGCGGATCGTGAGCGTCAACCGGGCGTGGCAGCAGTTCGGCACCGAGTACGGCCTCGACCCCGCCCACCCGTGGGAGGGCACCAGCTACTTCGACCCGGTGGTGGCCGACGGCCCCACCCGGCCGAGCGCGGAGCTGACCGCCGGCATCCGCTCCGTCCTGTCCGGCCAGCGGGACCAGTTCGACGCCGAGTACCTGAGTGCCGGCGGCGGCGGGGACCGCTACTTCCACATGCGGGCCAACCGCTTCCGCGGGGACGGGCCGGTGCGGATGGTGGTGACGCATGAGGAGGTGACCGACCGGGTGCGGGCCGAGCAGCAGGTGCGGGAGGCGGCGTCCCAGTTGGCCCAACTGACCGAGGGGGTGCCGCTCCTCATGTGGGCGTGCTCGCCGGCCGGCGAGTGCGACTACCTGAGCCGCCAGTGGCTCGACTACACCGGCCGCGGGCTGGGCGAGCAGCTCGGGTACGGCTGGCTGGACGCCCTGCACCCGGAGGACCGCCAGCCGACCGCCGCCGCCTGGCAGCGGGCGGTGGCCGACGGCGGCGGGTACGACGTCGAGTTCCGCATCCGCCGGCACGACGGGGCGTACCGCTGGTTCGCCGTCCGCGGCATCCCCCTGCGGGACCAGGGCGGGCGGGTGGTGCGGTGGTTCGGCTCGTGCACCGACGTGGACGACCGGGTGCAGCAGGAGGAACTGCTCGGCCGGCTGGTGGAGGAGCGGACCCTCGCCCTGACCGAGCAGAAGATCTTCCTGAACGCCATCCTGGACAGCGTGGCCGAGGGGGTCGTGGCGTGCGACGCCGACGGCAAGCTGCAACTGTTCAACGCCGCCACCCGGCGGATCCACGGGCTGCCGGCCGAGTCGCTCCCGCCCGAGCGGTGGGCCGACCACTACCAACTGTTCGAGGGGGACGGGGTCACCCCCATGCCGACCGAGCGGGTGCCCCTCCTGCGGGCGTGGCGGGGCGAGGTGGTGGCCGACGCCGAACTGGTGGTGCGGGCGACCGGCCAACCCGAGCGGTACCTGCGGTGCTTCGGCCAGCAGTTGCGTGGGGACGGCGGGCGGGTGTTCGGGGCGGTGGTGTCCATGCGGGACATGACCGACCGGCGGGAGTACGAGCGGGAACTGGTCCGCACCGCCGACGCCCTGCGGGCGAGCAACCAGGAGTTGGAGAAGTTCGCGTACATCGCCTCCCACGACCTGCAGGAGCCGTTGCGGAAGATCCAGGCGTTCGGCACCCGCCTGGCGACCAAGTTCCGCGAGGCGGTGGGCGAGCAGGGGAAGGACTACATCGACCGCATGCTCGACTCGGCCGGGCGGATGCGGCGGCTGATCGAGGACCTGCTCGCCTTCTCGCGGGTGACGACCAAGGGGGGGACGTTCGAGGCGGTCGACCTGAACGCGGTGGCACGCGACGTGCTGAACGACCTGGAGGACCAGCTCGCGCGGTCCGGCGGGCGGGTGGACGTCGGCCCGCTGCCGACCGTCCCCGGCGACCTGAGCCAACTGCGGCAGGTGTTCCAGAACCTGATCGGGAACGCGCTCAAGTTCTCCCGCTCGGACGTCCCGCCGGTGGTGACGCTCACTGCCACCCCGTTCGCCGACCTGCCGGCCGACGCCCACCTGCCGCCCGGGCCGGGCTGGCGGATCGCCGTCCGCGACAACGGCATCGGGTTTGACCCGCAGTACGCCGACCGGATTTTCGAGCTGTTCCAACGCCTGCACGGGAGGGCGGACTACGAGGGGACGGGGCTGGGGCTGGCCATCGTGCGTAAGATTGTGCTACGCCACGGTGCGACCATCACCGCCCACTCCCGACCGGGGCACGGGGCCGAGTTCGTCCTCGACTGGCCCGCCCGGCCGGCCGCGGACTCCCGCCACCCCTCGTAACGACCAAGGAGCCACGGATGACACGCCCCGGCACCCCCGTCACTATCGTAATGGCGGACGACGACCCGGACGACCGGCAGCTCACCCGCGAGGCGTTCGACGAGGCGAAACTGGCGAACGACCTGCGGTTCGTCGAGAACGGCGAGGAGTTGCTCGACTACTTATACCACCGGGGGAAGTACGCCGACCCGGCCAGCAGCCCACGGCCGGGGCTGATCCTGCTCGACCTGAACATGCCGAAGGTGGACGGGCGGGAGGCGCTGGTCAAGCTGAAGCAGGACCCCGACCTGCGGCGGATCCGGGTGGTGGTGCTCACCACCTCGAAGGCGGAGGAGGACATCCTCCGCACCTACGACCTGTCGGCCGCCTCGTACATCACCAAACCGGTCACCTTCGAGACGCTGGTCGAGGTGGTCCGCACTCTGGGGAAATACTGGCTCGAGATCGTCGAGCTGCCCGATCATGACCGCCCCTCCCCCTGACCCCGAGCCGCCGCGTCCGATCCGCGTCCTGCTGGTGGACGACGACGAGGACGACCACCTGCTCACCCGCGACGTCGTCGCCGACATCCCCGGCGGCGGGTACACGCTGGAGTGGGAGTCGGACTTCGACACCGCCCTCGAGCGGATCTGCCGGAACGAGTTCGACGTGTACCTGGTGGACTTCCGCCTGGGCGCCCGCACCGGCCTGGACATGCTCACCGAGATGCGGGCGCGGGACTGCCAGGGGCCGGTCATCCTGCTCACCGGGGTGGGGCACGCCGAACTCGACCGGGCGGCCGAGGCGGCCGGGGCGGCCGACTACCTGGAGAAGGCGCGGCTCGACCCGGTGCTCCTCGAGCGGACCATCCGGTACGCCCTGCGGCAGCGGGCGCAGGAGGCCGAACTGGAGCGGAAGGTGGCCGACCGGACGGCCGAGCTGGCCGCGGTGAACGCCGCCCTGCGGCAGGCCGACCGCCGCAAGGACGAGTTCCTGGCCACCCTCGGGCACGAGCTGCGGAACCCCCTCGCCCCGCTCCGCAACGCGCTCGAGATCATGCGGCTGGCGTCCGCCAACCCGGCCGCCGTGGACGCCGCCCGCGGCATGATGGAGCGGCAACTGCGGCACATGGTGCGGCTGATCAACGACCTGCTCGACGCCTCCCGCATCACCCGCGACAAGCTGCGGGTGGAGATCGCCCCGATCGACCTGCGGGACCCCCTCCTGTCCGCCGCCGAGACGGCCCGCCCGCTGTTCGACGAGAACGGGGTGCGGTTCGAGGTGACGCTGCCCGACGACCCGGTGCCGGTGAACGGCGACCAGGTGCGGCTGTCCCAACTGTTCGCCAACCTGCTGACGAACGCGGCCAAGTACACCGAACGGGGCGGGCGGGCGACGCTCGCCGTCGCGCTCGACGGTGCGCAAGCGGTTGTGCGTGTGAGCGACACCGGGGTGGGGGTGCCGCCGGAGTTGCTCGGGCAGGTGTTCGACCTGTTCACCCAGGTGGACCGCACGCTCAACCGCTCGCAGGGCGGGCTGGGCATCGGGCTGGCGCTGGTGAAGCGGTTGGTGCAGATGCACGGGGGGACGGTGACGGCGCACAGCGACGGCATCGGCAAGGGGGCGACGTTCGAGGTGCGTTTGCCGCAGTTGGGCGCCCCGGCTCCACATGAATGTGCGGCGTGCGAGCAGGCCGACTGACGCGGGTGGGGCGGATTCGTTTCAGTTTCACCACTTCCCCCCACCCCCCTCCTTCGGATTGGTCTCAGTCTCACCACTTTGCACCCACACCCCCGGCTCACCTCCCGGTCCGGCCTTCGGGTCGTAAGCATCTTGTCAGTAACCGTTTGTGGGAATCCATCCGGTCCGGTGGCGAAGGCACGCAACTTATTCGGGTGTCCCTTTGGTTTGGGGCACCCCACCCCCGCCGGGGAACTTCGTTCCTCCGGCGACCCCTCCCCAGCGGGGAGGGGCGGGCGTACGGGATCAACTCCCCCAAGCGAATCGACCGGGTCCACCCGCCCCTCCCCGCTGGGGAGGGGTCGCCGTCCCGCGGAGCGCGGACGTCGGGGGTGGGGATGCCCCAATCCGCAGACACCCCCCTATTCCGACCCTTTGACTGCTGTTGGCCGTCCGGGTAGGCTTGTCGGAAAGCGCAAGCCTACCCGGACGACCAAACTAAGCACATAGCCGGAGTTGGTTGTCACCTTTCGGCCGGAGCCGACGGCGGTA
>CAYMHO010000082.1:0-23017 GCA_964390195.1 uncultured Fimbriiglobus sp.
GCGCCTCTGCGGCCCTGCGTGAGGACAACTTCTATTACTCCTTCAGCCCGTTCGCCACACGCTTGATGCCGTCTTTGATGAGTGCGGTGCCGAAGTTGATGAGCAGCCCGAGGCGGAAGTCGAGCAGCCGGCAGTACGTCAGCACCTGTTTGGCGTGGACCGCGTGGAACTGTTCCACCGACTTCAACTCGACAACGATGCACTCCTCCACGATCAGGTCCGCCGTGAACCCTTCGTCGAACGCCATGCCGTCGTAGCGGATAGGCACCGGCACCTGTCGCCGCACCCGTAGCCCCCGCCGCTTCAGTTCCTTCTCCAGCACCGCCTCGTAGACAGCTTCTAACAGACCCGGCCCGAGAGCGGTGTGAATCTTGAACGCCGCATCGACGATGACGCCAGAGATCTCGTTGATGTGCATCACAGGCTCCGTTGTTTCAGACACCTCACGCAGAGCCGTAGTGAGGACGGAGGAAAAGTCTCTGCCGACATTCCTCCTGTTTCCTCTGCGGCTCTGCGGCTCTGCGTGAGGAACGTTTTCACCCGATCCCCTCCTGCGTCTCCGCCACCAGGTGATCGACCACCGCCTTGGCGTTCCCGCCACTCTGCTCGTACACCTTCAACTGCCGGTCGGCGCTGGTGCCGCCGTCCAGAATCTTGTACGCGTACTCCACCTCCTTGCGGGTGCCCAGTTCGTCGATCACGTCCCGCAGGAACCAGTCGATCATCTCGTGGATCAGCTCGCGGGCCGGCACCTCCGCCTCCTTCCCCAAATCCAGCAGTTTGCCGTCCAGCCCGTACCGCACCGCCCGCCACTTGTTCTCCTCGATCAGCTCGTTCGGGTACACGCGGAAGGTCAGGTTGTCCCGCCGCAGCTTCCACAGTTTGGCGATGATCGCCTGGAACAGGGCCGCGATGCAGATGCACTCGTCCAGTTTGGTGCTCACGTCGCACACCCGGAACTCGAGCGTCGGGTACCGCCAGTTCGGCCGCACGTCGTACCAGATCTTGGTGCCGTCGGGCACGCACCTGGTCCGCACCATCACGTCGATCATGTCCTCGTACTCCGCCCAGTCCTTGAACTGCGGCGGGATGCCCGAGCGGGGGAAGTTGCGGAAGATGATGCTGCGGTAGCTCTTCAAGCCGGTGTTCCGCCCGTTCCAGAAGGGCGAGCTGGTACTCAGACAGAGGATGTGCGGGACGAAGTACTTGGCCACGTTCATGGCGTCGATGAGGAAGTCTCGGTCCTCGATGCCGATGTGCACGTGGGTGCCGAAGATGAGCAGTTGCTGGGCCAGGTCGCCCATGTCTTGACGCACCCCCAGGTACCGCTCGAACGGGGTGATCTCTTGCGTCTCCCACTTGCTGAACGGGTGGGTGCCGGCGGCGGCGATCACCAGCCCGTGCTTGCCGGCCAGCTCGGTGATGCCACGCCGCAGTTTCACCAGTTCGGCCCGCGCCTCGGCCGGCGTCTTGCAGATTTCGGTGCCCACCTCCACCATGCTCTGGTGCAGCTCCGCCTTGATCTGCTCTCGAAGGGTCAGCTTGCCGTCTTCGAGGATCTGGGTGATGTAGCTCTTCAGCTCGCCGGTGGCCGGGTCGATGATCTGATACTCTTCCTCGATGCCGATGGTGAGCGACGGCGGTTTCATAACGGCTCCGGAGGGGCCGACGCGACGAGCGAGAGGGGTCGTGCGGGTCGTTGGGGGGATGGTACCCGAACGACGCTTCAACGGCGAGTGGAGTGTGCCGTTACACTGAGTGGGGACCCTGGGTGCTGAGGGGCTGTCATGCGAGCACTCGTCTGGATGGTGGTCGGGTGTGCCGGGGTGGCGTGGGCGGACGACCCGAAACCGGTGTCCGACCGGGCGAAGCAACAAGTGGCCGAAGAACTGGTGGAGAAACTGGGCAGCCGCGACTTCAAGGAACGGGACGAGGCAGAGAAGAAGCTGGTGGCGATGGGCGGGGTGGTGGCGGGGGTGGTGAAACGCGGGCTGAAAAGCGACTCCCTGGAGGTGGCCGCCCGGTGCGAGCGGATCCTGCCGAAACTGCGGACGACCGACGTGCAACAGCCCGACCACCCGGTGCTCAAGCGGTTCCTGGGCATCACCGGCGACACCCCGCGGGCGCGGGGGTACTACGCCGAAATGGTGGGCGGCGAGTCGAGGCTGGCGGTGGTGGAGCGGTTGGCCGAGAAGCCGGACGCGGCCGAGCCGTACAAGGTGCAGTTGGACGCGCTGGTGGAACAAGCGGGCAAGATACCCGAACACTGGCGGGGGGGCCGCGGCGCCGAACCGACCACACTCCCGCCGGCCGTACGGCCGATCGAAGAGGAGTTGGTGTTTTTCCTGTTCCTCGGCAGTTTCGCCGACACCGCCGCTGTGGAACCGGCGAAAAGCGGGGAAGCGGGCTGGGTGTACGAGGTGCTGGTGAACCAGGCGTGTCAGGGGGTCGTGTCACGACGGATGAACGGCCTGCCGGAGTACCGCCCACACCCCGAGATGGCGAACTTGGTAGCCGCCTGGGCCGCCCGTCGCCCGAAAGCGGCTGGCCGCGCGGTGGTGGCTGCCGCCTTCACCTGCGAGCGGCCCGGGTTCGCGGCTGTCGTCCGCGAGGCAATCCAGCAGGCGAAACTGTCCACTACGGACAAGTGTGCGGCGGCTGAGTACCTGGGGCGGTTCGGCTCCCCCGCCGACGTCCCGGCGCTGTCCGAACTGTTCGGCGACGAGGCGTCGATCGCCGCCGACTCCCCCAACCACCGACTGTCGGACCGCGAGGTGGTGTCTGCCCAGGTTCGGGACGTGGCCCGCGCGGCGGCGGTGCGGGTACTCGGACACGACCCGGCCGACGTCGGGTTCGAGTGGTGGAACAAACTGAATGGACGAGTCGAACAGTGGCGGGCAAATGAGGTTCACACTCGGGGGGCGGTATTCGCTCGCGCCGGGTTCGCGTCCGGCGACGCGCGGAAGGCGGCAACAGCGGCGGTCGACGAACTCATCAAATTGAGGGGCAACACCCCCAACCCCCGTCCGACCCGCCCGTTCGCCGTGTGGCCGAGCCGCACCGCCCTGCTCACCGAACTGCCTTTACGGTACACCGCCCCGCAAGCGCGGCAGGACCCGTTTACCGACGACGTGCGACAGGTGATGAGCCGCGGGTACTCGGACGACGACGACGCCCCCGTGTACTTCGCCGCCGCCACCGTCGCCGCCCGTGACCACACCCCGCAGGCGTATCAGGTGGCGCAGATGTACGTCGGAGAGGGGTTGGCACGCAGCCGGGATACGGGCGATCGGGCCGACGGGCATCTCACCCTCGCCCGGCTGGTGCTTCGGATGAACGAAGCCACACCCGCCGACCGCCCGGCCGGTGGCGTACGACGGGAGATGGCTACCAAACACCTGCTCGACGCCTACGGTGAGGTGTTGAAGGTGGAACTGCCGGCGAAGCGGCCGGACGTGCCGGAGGTGACACCGCTCGGGAACAAGCCGACGGCGAAAGAGCGTGCCGAGTTCGCGGTGGCGAACACCGCCCGCCGGGAGGCCCGGTACGTGTGCGACCTGATCGACGCCCGCGAGGAGGTGGTGAAGCAACTCCGCGAGCTGTTCAAGAATGACCCAGACGAGCTGAAGAAGTTGGCCGAGAAGAAGCTCACGAAAGAAGCGGCGGAGGCGCTGCTGAAAGCGGTGAAGTAGTGCCGGCGAGCCGGGAGCGTGAGCGACCGGGGAAGTAACACTCCGATCGCTCACACTCCCGGCTCGCCGGTTCTCGCTCAAGTTCCCCCCACAGGTGGCCGACACTCCCGGAAGTCACCCTCTCCGGACTCTCCGCTCATGCCCGCACTCACCCTCCCCCGGTTCGACGTCCATCCCGGCGTGGCGATGGTGCAGAAGTGGGTGGCCGAGCTGCCTGCGAAGACGGGCCGCACTTTCGAGCAGTGGACCGCCCTGGTGAAGCGGCTGAAGCACCCGACGGCGAAGGAGAAGCGGGACCACTTGAAGGCCGAGTACGGGCTGGGCTCGGTGGCCGCCGGGTGGCTGGTGGAAGCGGCCTCCGGCACCGCCACTTGGGACGCCGACCCGGACAGCTATCTGCGGGCGGCCGACGGGTATGTGACCGCCATGTACGCCGGTGGGAAGGCTCACCTGTTCCCGATCTTCGAGAGGCTGATCGACGTCGGCCGCTCGCTGGGCGATGACGTGACCGTCTGCCCGTGCAAGACGATGGTGCCGCTGTACCGCTCGCGGGTGTTCGCCGAGGTCAAGCCGACCACCCGCACGCGGGTGGACCTGTCCTTGGCGTTGGGCGAGGAGCCGGCGCAAGGGGTGCTGACGGTGAACGCCCAGCGGGCGAAGAAGGGCGACCGGCTGACACACCTGATCGCACTGCATTCGTCGAAGGATGTGACCCCCGAGGTGAAGAAGTGGCTGAAGGCGGCGTACACGAAGGTCGGCGAATAGCGGGTTGTCGCACTCCCGGAAAGGGCACTCACGCCCGGCTCAATTTCTCACCTCGCACGAAAGATCCCCTGCGGGCTGGTGTGCTCTCTGCGTGACCTCGCGACGGGCGCCCAACCCGTCGAGTCCGCGCCCGTGGTTCCGCCACGTGCGGCGACTCGTTCCGTCCGCGATCCACCTGGTGAGTATGTCGCACCCTCGCTCCCCCGAGGGCGAACCGTCCGGGCATCCGCCGGCCGGTCGTCTACCCCATTCATCACCCCCTGGTCCGGATTCGGACTCCGCCCCTCAGGTTGAGGCGACCCTCTGGGAGTGGTCCCGTCTGCCGACCGGCGGACACCGCTACCGACTGGGGGAAGTGTTCGCCCGCGGCGGGATTGGGACCCTGCACGCGGTCACCGACACCGTCCTCGCCCGGCGGGTGGCGGTCAAGGTGCTTCAGCCCAGCCGGATGGCCGAACAGACCACCGTCGTCCGCTTCCTGCAAGAGTCCCGCATCTACGCCCACCTGACCCACCCCGGCATCCCGCCGGTGTACGACGTCGGCCGGTTGGCCGACGGCCGGGCCTATCTGGCGATGAAACTGGTCCCCGGCCGCACCCTCGTGCGGCTCATCTCCCATCGACCGCCGGCTGCCGACTGGGAGTTCTACCGACAGGTGTTCCGTCAGGTGTGCGAGGCGATCGAGTACGCCCACGCCAAAGGGGTGGTGCATCGTGACCTGACTCCCGCCAACGTGATCGTGCCCCGCCACGGGCGGGCACAGGTGATCGACTGGGGACTGGCGAAGGTGATGCGGGAGTCCGCCCGGCCGGAGCCCGAGGGCACTGAAGTGATCCTCCTCCCCAACCTGTGCGAGACCGGCGAGCAGCAGGTGCTGGGCACCCCCGGGTGCATCCCGCCGGAGCGGCTGACCGGACCGACGGGTGGGGGCGCCAGTCCGCTCGAAGACGTGTTCGGCCTCGGGTGCCTCCTCTGTTTCGTGCTGACCGGCAACACCCCGTTCGTCGGCGCCCTGTCCGCGTTCCTGCTCCAAGTTGACACCGGCGACCTGACCGACTTGGCCAACCGATTGCGGGCGTGTGAAGGCCCGCCCGATCTGGTCGCCTTGGCGTCCGCCTGTCTGCACCCCGACCCGTCCAAGCGGCCGCAGTCGGTCGGTGAGGTGTCACGGTCACTCGCCACGGCGCCCGCCCGTCGCCACTGGTGGGCACGCCTGTTCGGGCGAAAGGCGGACGGGTGAACCGAGTCGTTCGCCCACCCGCGTCTTGTACTCCCGCTCCCCAATCCGCTCGAACCGCACCACATCGCCCACCCGCAATGGGAAGTAGTCGTCGGCCACGTCCACCAGGGTGAGCGGGGTGCGGCCGATCAAATGCCACCCGCCGGGGCGGGCGAGCGGGTAAATCCCCGTCTGTCGGCCGGTGAGTCCGACGCTGCCCGGTTCCACCCGCACCCGCGGGTTGGCCAGCCGCGGCACCCCGCACAACTCCGCCGGCAGATACCCCAGGTACGGGAACCCCGGCACGAACCCGATGGAGTACACCGTGTACGATGTCGCGGTGTGCCGCCGGATGACCTCGTCGGGTGTCATTTTCAGGTGGTCGGCCACCTTCGCCAGGTCTAGCCCCAGTTCGTAGCACACCGGAATGTCGTGTCGGGATCCCAGTGACAACCCGGTGTCAGCGACCGGCAGCGCGGCGAGATACCGCATCACTTCGGCCACCCGCACCGCGTCGGCGTCGAAGTACACCCCGACGCTGGCGTAGGCCGGCACGGCGTCGTGCAGCCACGCGGGGGGCGCGGTTCGGACGGCCGCCGCGAACCGCACCGCCGCCGGCTCGTCTGTGAAGTAAGCCAGAACCGCCTGATCGCCGAGGGGCATGAGCTTCATGGCGGTTGTGATATGATGCCCGTGAGGTGCCCGCGATGCCCGACCACACCTTCCCGCAGCACGTGCGGCTGAAGACGCCCGCCCAGTTCAAGGCGGTGTACGACCGCAAGCGGTCCGTCTCGGACGGGGTGCTGGTGGTGTACGTCGCCGCAAACGGACTGCCGCACCCGCGTGTCGGGCTGTCGGTCTCGCGGAAGGTGGGCAACGCGGTGGTGCGGAACCGCTGGAAGCGACTCCTCCGGGAGGCCTACCGGCTGAACCGGCACGCCCTCCCGCCCGGCCTGGATTTCATCCTCATTCCGCGATCCGGGCAGACGGAGCCGACGCTGGAGGCGGTCATCGCCTCGCTGCTGAAATTGGCCGCTGACGCCGCCCGCCGGGTCGGCCGCACGGGGGCCGCGTCATGAACTGGATGTGGCGCGGCCCTGCCCTGGTGCTGTCGGCGGTGGTCATCGCCGTGGTGCGGGTGTACCAGTGGTGCGTCCGCCCGCTGCTCCCGCCCACCTGCCGGTTCGAACCGGGGTGCAGTGAGTACATGGTCGGGGCGGTGAAGAAGTACGGGCCGATCGTCGGCGGGGCGAAGGGGGTGTGGCGGATCTGCCGGTGCAACCCGTTCTGCGAAGGCGGGTACGACCCGCCGTGAGCCGCCCGAACGCACGCCGGGCGGGCCGACCCTCGCGAGTCGGCCCGCCCGGCGTTCTGTGACACGTCACCCACAGGGGTCACGGGATGACGATGTCTTTCGACCGCCCCGAGTTGGTGTCGTGGGTGACGGGGGTCTTGTCCGGGTCCTGGTAATCGGGCGGGATTTTGGACTTGCTCGTCGCGGCGTTGGCCCCGCCCGCCTTCCCGGGAGCCGGCGCCCCACGCCCGGCCCCACCTCCGGCCGCCGCCCCGCCCGCCCCGGACACGTCCACGACGGCCAGTTTCACCTGTCCTGCCGGCACGTTCGGCACTTCGTACTTGCCGGCCTGGACCACACCGTACACCACCTGCCCGGTCGCCCCGCGGGCGATGACGGTACCACTCTCCAGCGGTTGCCCGCCGACGGTCACGTTGCCGGTGAGGGTGACGGTGTCGCCCCCGCACCCGACGGCCGCCAGCACCCCGGCCAGGGCGAGAACCACCCCGGCCGGGCGAATCATCCGACGCATCGTTCGCCTCCACTCCGGGTGAGGGTCAGTTCTGGGGGACGACCTCGCCGCCGTTGACGGTGGCCATCGCCTCCAGGGTCAGCCGCCCGGAGTAGGTGAGGAAGAAGACCGACCCGTCCACCCGAAGGAACTGGGCGCCACCTGGGTGGTTGCTCCAGTAGTGGTCGAAGTCGCAGGCGTTCGGCGGGCCGGCCGGCGAGCGGTACAGGCCGGCGGCCGCGCCGGTCGGGCAGGCGAACCCGCCGCCACTGTCGCTGCTGGTGCCGAAGAACGAATACGCGTTCCGCACCCCGGAGGCGCAGTCCCGCAGCCAGAACACGCCGGGGCTGCGGGAGGTGTCCCACCACCCCCACCAGCCGCTCGGGTCGCTGGCCGGGTGTTCGCCGACGAGTACCGTGTTCGAGGTGCCGTCGCCGATGCCGACGATGGTCACCTTCGTCCGCCAGCCGAGGATGCCCTTGTAGTTCGGCGCCTCGGCGATGTCGTCCAGTCCGGCCACCCCCTGGTAGCTGCTGGTGGCCTGGTTCCAACTGCCGACGGTGTAGATCAGCCCTGCCTTACGGTCGGACGGGCACGCGTACATCTTCACATACCCACCCAAGCCGTTGGTGTTCGGCTTCATCCGGGCGTACAGCGCGTCCTGCTCGACGTACGGCAGGATGTGCGTCTGCCACGAGGCGAACATCAGGTTGGCCGGCAAAGTCGGGCCGTAGATGTTGGCCGGCGACTGGTTATCGCCCACCGCCCCGAGGCCGGGGGGGAACACGCCGTGCGCGTCGTGGTGGTTCTGCAGTGCGAGGCCCATCTGCTTCATGTTGTTGCTGCAGGTGATGCGGGCGGCCGCCTCCCGCACTTTTTGAACTGCCGGCAGGAGCAGACCGATCAGGATGGCAATGATGGCGATGACCACCAACAGCTCGATCAGGGTGAACCCGATCCGGTGCCCGCGGGCGCCACGTGCGAACTGAGACACGACTACCTCCGTGGATGAAGGAAACTGGCCGGCGGGATGGAACGATAAAGAGCCGCCGACGGAAGATGAGAGAGGTCTGAGAGAGAATTTACTCGCCCGATCGTATTCGTGTCAACGGACAGGTGCGATTTCAGACGATTTTTCCGCCGGCAGATGAGAAATGTTGAGGTGCCAGCCGTTCAGCCGACTGGTGTGAGGCGGATCGGCGCACGCCCCCACCGCTCTCGCACACGGTGAGGTTACAACACCGTGACCCACTCGCCTTCGAACACGGCGTCGTCCACCGGGGCGGGCGGGGGGGCGGAAATCGTCCACATGTTCCATCCGAGCCGCGGGCCGACGCCGGCGTCGGTCATTTGGACCTCCGGCACGGCGTCCGCCCGCAACACCAGTTGCAGGTCGTAGTCGTACTCCGCCCCGACGTAGGTGCGGGTCAGTTGGGTGATCAGGTAGATGGTCTTGCGAGCCGGTTCCGGGGCGGGGTCGGGGAGCAGGTCGAGGAACTGCGGGTAGGTGAGCGGGCCGAGACGCACACGGAACTTGGCCTGCCGGTCCCACACCCGCTCGCCGACCACCGCGTCCTGGCCCAGGGTGCCGACCACCCCGAAGCACATCTGCCCCCCCTCGGCCACCGGCAGCCACTGCCCCTGGAACGGTTCAACCTCCACCGGCAGGCCGAAGTAGTCGGCCAGGAGGAGCCGCAGGTTGGTCAGGTTCCGCGGCCGCTGGGCGAAGAACCCGGCGTAGTGCAGCAAGCCCAGGTCGTCGATGCGGGCGAGCACGGCCGGGTCGGCCCGCCCGGCCGTCGGGTCGTGGCGGTCGGACAGCACCCACTGGTAGTCCGGCCCGCCGGCCGCCCCACCCTTCCGCACCTCCAGCCGCCCGGCCAGCCCCGGCGACCCCAGCCCCATCACGCTCCGAACGGCGGTGGTGAACGCGTCCCCGTCCGGGGTGCGGGCGTCGCCCCGCTCGTACGAGCGGTGGAAGCGGTATTTCTCCCACGCCCGGTAGAAGAGGGAGATGAACCGGTGGTTGAACAGGTCGAACCAGTCCCGCAGGGCGCGACGCTCCGGCCCGCGGACGTCCCGCTGGGTGTCGAGCAGCAGTTGGGTGTAGTGGGTGGGGAGCACCCGCAGCGGCCCGTACAGGCCGAGGAAGGCGACGGTGAGGAGCGGGCAGTTGGTCGGGGCGACCCGCTGATCATCCGGCACGTCCGGCTCGGGCGGGAGGAGTTCGACCAGTTGGCTGGGGGGGAATGCGAGGGACAGGTGCGGGCGGAAGCGGGCCACCTCTTCGTCCGGCGGCGCGTCGGTGCCGACCGTCCGAAGCTTGCGGTCGGCCGGCCGGTACGGGTCGGTCCGCTGCTCGGCGGCGGCCGCCGCCGACAGGATGCGGACGGCGGCGAAGAAGTCCACCTCGTAGGGGGCGACTGTCAGGTGCTCGTAGGGGGTGGGCATCGTTGAGTCCCCCTCTCCCCTGGGGGAGAGGGGGACCAAGCCCACTACTTCGCCGGCAGTTCGAGCACGAACGCGGTGCCGTCCTGGTTGCCGGTGATCAGCCGCTTGCCGTCGGCGGTGAACACCGCACACGTCGGCGCGTGGGGCAACTTCCAGGTGCGGACTTCCTTGCACTTCATGTCCCACGCCTTCACCGTGCCGTCCCCGCTCAGGGTGGCGAACGTGTCGGCCGTCGGGGCGACCACCACCCCCCGCACCTCCCCGTCCACCGCCTTCACCTTGGCCGTCACCTCCCGCTTGGCCGTGTCGCCGACGCTCACCGCCCCGTTGTCGTCGATCACCACCACCGTCTTGCGGTCCGGGGTGACACCCATGTCGTACACCCGCGTCTTGGCCAGGATCGGCCAGTCCCCGCCGATCCGCTCCTTCTTGGACAGGTCCCAGATGCTGATCACCCCGTCCGCCCCGCCGATCACCCCCCACTTGGCGTCCGGCGACAGGGCGGCGGTGGAAGTGGCGTCGTCTTTCCCTTTCGAGTTGACCTCCGAACTGACCACGTCCCCGCCGGCCGGGAACAGGTCGAACCCGGCTTTCGTCTTGTCGCCCGACCCGCTCAGGTTGATCCACGCGGCGGCCACCCCGGTGCCGTCCGGGTCGGCGGCCAGCAGGAATGCCGACTCCTTCAACTGCTTGGTGTTCACCAGCCGGGTCGGGCCGAACGTCCAGGTGCGGAGGACCTTCTCGTGCCCGGCGGCGGCCACCCGGTCGTTGCCCACGAACACGACGGTCAGAATGCCGGCCGAGTCCAGCCCGCCCTTGTCCATTTCGCCGGTCAGGGTGGCCACCTCCCGCCCGGTCGCCAGGTCCCACACCTTGACCGTCATGTCCCCGCTGCCGGTGGCGACGTACTTGCCGTCGCGGCTGACGGCCACGCAGTTCACCTGGGCGGAGTGGCCGGTGGCGGCCGCCTCCCCGCGGGGCAGGTCGAACACCTTGGCCGCCGCGTCCACCCCGCACGACAGCACCGCCTTGCCGTCAGCGGAGAACTGCACGCTCGTCACCCACCCGGTGTGACCCCGCAGCCCGCGGACCTCGCCGCCGCCGGCCGTCTCCCACACCCGCACCACCCCCTCCGACCCGCCCCCGACCAACTGCTTGCCGTCCGGGGAGAAGGCGACCGACGTGACAGGCATGGGCGGGGAACCGGCCGTCGGTTTGAACGGCAGGTCGCACACCCGCTCCTTCGCGGGGGTGCCGGCGTCGGGGGCGGTCCACAGGCACACCAGCCCGTCACCCCCGCAGGTGGCCACCTTGTCCCCGTTCGGGTGGAAGGCGACCGACGCCACCCCGGCGCTGTGCGCGCCGGCCGCCTCGCCGGTCAGGGTGAGGGTGTCGTCCTTCAGGGCGAACAGTTGCAACTTGCCGTTGGCCAGGCCGACCGCCGCCCGCTTGCCGTCCGGGCTGAGGGCGATGGCGCACACGGCCGAGGTGCCCTCGTACTTCAGCTTGGTCGGCTGGCCGGTGGACGGGTTCCACCCGCGGACGCTCTTGTCCGCCCCGCCGGACAGCAGCACCTTTCCGGCCGGGTCGGTGGCGACGGCCAGCACGGCCACCGTGTGCCCGGCGGCGTCCTTGGCGGCGGCCGTGGGCACGTCCCACACCTTCACCAGCTTGTCCGCCCCAGCCGACGCCAGGGTGGTGTTGTTCACCCACGCCAGGGCGGTGACGGCGATCTTGTGCCCCTTCAGTTCGGCCTTCACCCCACCGCTGGTGGCGTCGTACACCCGCACCACCGCGTCCCCGCCGGCGGTGGCGAACTGCTTGCCGTCCGGGCTGTACGCGGCCGCCATCAGTTTGTCCTTGCTCTCGCCGAACGTGCGGTGGTCGTCGGCGGCGGACAGCGGGAACAGGCGGATCTGACCCGAATCGAACCCGGCGGCCACCTGCCGGCCGTCCGGCCGCACCGCCAGGCAGGTGCCCTTCTTGGCCGACGCCTCCGTCTGGAACGCGCGGATCTGCTTGCCGGCGGCCAGCTCCCACACGATCACCGTGCGGCTGTCGGCGATCGACGCGAGCAGTTTGCCGTCCGGGGTGAGGCCCAGCCCGTTCACGTGGTTCTTGTCGTGCCCGTCCAGCCGCGTCACCAGGTTGCCCAGCCCCGACTCCGGCCCGCCCGGCCCGCCAACCACCTTCAGTTGCCCGGCCTCCCCGCCGACCACCAGCCCGGCCGCGTCGCGGGTGAAAGCGACCGCCCGCACCCCTTTGCTGTCCATCACCTTCGACCCGTACACCAGCTTGTCGTACTTGCCGACGGCGAACACCACCGCGCTGCCGCTCGCGTCCCCGGCCACCAGGTACCGCTCGTCCGGGCTGAAGGCCACCACCTCGATGGCGGTGGTCTGCTCCTCTGAGGTGAACGTCGGCTTGTCCTTGGTCACGTCCCACACGACGAACCGCTTGTCCGCCCCGCCGGTGAGCAGCACGTCGGCCGACTTGGGGGCGAAGGCGACGCAAGTCACGTCCCCCTTGTGTCCCTTGAGCGTCTTCACCAGCTTGCCGTCGGCGGCCGTCCACACGTGCACCTCGTCCGCCCCGACGCTGGCCACCCGGGTGCCGTCGGCGCTGATCGCCACCCCGAACACCCGCCGCACGTTCTTCTTCACCACCCCCTTGTCCGCCCGCGCCTCCTCGTCGTCGAACGGGGCGGCCTCGTGACCGCGGTACACGACCAACTCGCGGCCGTTGCCCACGTCCCACACCCGCACCGTGCCGTCGCGGGAAGCGCTCACCAGCCGGGTGCCGTCCGGCGAGTAGGCCAGCCCGTTCACCCGGTCGCCGTGCCGCAACCGGGCCGCCCCCAGCACGCGGGACACGTTCTCCGGCAGGTTCTTCTGCTGAACCGGCAGTTGCCAGCGGGCCTCGGTGATGAGCCGGGCGGCCTGTTCGGCGTTCCCGCCCGCCAGTGCCGCCTCCGCTTTCGCGGCCTGTTCGTCGGCCGCCGCCAGTTCCGCCTTGGTGAACGTCTTCTCGGCGTCCGCCCGTTCCTCTTTGAACTTGGCGATGCCCGCCTTGGCCGCGTCGGCGGGGGCGGGCTGGGCGAGTGCCGGCAGACAGGCGACGGCCAAGGCGAGCACGCCGAGCAACGACCGGGACATGGCAACTCCTCGCGGAAGGGGGCGGGATGTGAAGGGGAATATACGGGCGGACCGGGCGGAGCGACGAGCGGGTTGTTACCAACCGGCGATCGGCCCGCGTGAGCGGGCTGGTTCGGCCGGGACCCGCCCGCTCACGCGGGCCGATCGCCCACCAACCCCCGCAACACCGCCTCCACCAACTCCTGCGGGCCGGCGATGTCCACGATCCACGCATCCTTGAAGACGGTCAACTCGCGGTCGTCCAACCGATACCGGGTGAGTCCGACGCCGAACGTGGGGTCGTCGTGCCAGGTGTCGTCGGCGACGAACCCGAGATCACGCAGGGCGGCGACGAGTTTCGCCTGGGTGTCGAAGTCGTCGGCGGAGCAGATGTCGGTGCGGTGCATCAAGTTGCGTCCTGGTTAGCCGCGTGGCAACGCCGAGCGAGGATCGCGCTCGGCGTTGCCTCGCGGCTAACTAACGGTCGTCACTCCCACTCGATGGTGGCCGGCGGCTTGCTGCTGACGTCGTACACCACGCGGTTCACGCCCTTCACCCGGTTGATGATGGCGGTCGAAACCCGCGCCAGAAGGTCGTGCGGCAGGTGGCTCCAGTCGGCCGTCATGAAGTCGTCGGTCTGCACGCACCGCAACGCCACGGTGTTCTCGTAGGTTCGGCCGTCGCCCATCACCCCGACACTTTGCACCGGCAGCAGGACGGCGAACGCCTGGCTCGTCTGCCGGTACCACCCGCTGCGGTGCAGTTCGTCCAGGAAGATGGTGTCGCACTGCCGGATCACGTTCAGCTTCTCTTCGGTCACTTCGCCCAGGCACCGCACGGCCAGCCCCGGACCGGGGAACGGGTGCCGCCACACCACCTCGTCGGGCAAACCCAGGTCCTTGCCGAGCCGCCGCACCTCATCCTTGAACAGGTCCCGCAACGGCTCGACCAGCTCGAACCCCAGTTCCTTCGGCAGCCCGCCGACGTTGTGGTGCAGCTTGATCGTCGCCGCCGGGCCGTCCGCACTGCCGCCGCTCTCGATCACGTCCGGGTAGAGCGTCCCCTGGGCGAGAAAGTGGGCGTCGGGGATGCTCGTCGCCTCGTGCTTGAAGACGTCGATGAACGTCTTGCCGATCGCCTTCCGCTTCTCCTGCGGGTCGGTCACGCCCTTGAGCGCCGCCATGAACCGTGCCCCGGCATCGACGACGTGCAAGTCGGCCTGGAACCAGTCGCGGAAGGTGTGCCGCACCACCTCCGTTTCACCCGCCCGCATCAGCCCGTTGTCCACGTAGATGCACGCCACCTGCTTGCCGATCGCCTTCACCAAAAGTGCGGCGCACACGCTCGAATCGACACCCCCGCTCAGCCCGCAGATCACCCGCTTGTGACCGACCACCTTCCGCACGTTCTCGATCGTCTGGTCGATGAAGTTGCTCATCTTCCAGTCGCCGGCACAGTGGCACACGTCCCGCAGGAAGTTCGCCAGGATGATGCCGCCGTGGGGGGTGTGGTTCACCTCGGGGTGGAACTGGATGCCGAACACCGGCTTGGCCGGGTGCTTGACGGCGGCGAGCGGGCAGTCGGCGGTGGCGGCGAGCGGGACGAACCCTTCGGCCGTCTGCACCTGATCGCCGTGGCTCATCCACACCGTACTCTCGGCCGGGTAGCCGCGGAACAGGGTGTTCGCGTCGGACACCTTCAGGCTGGCCCGCCCGTACTCGCGGGTGTGCGACGTGCCGCCCACCTTGCCGCCCATGAAGTAGCACATGAGCTGCATGCCGTAGCAGATGCCCAGCACCGGCACGCCGAGGTCGAAAATGGCCGGGTCGCAGTGCGGGGCGCCGGGTTCGTAGACGCTCGCCGGCCCGCCGGACAGGATGATCCCCTTCGGGTTCAGTTCCTTCACCCGCTCGGCCGGGAGGTCGTGCCGGACGATCTGGCAGAACACGTTCAGCTCCCGCACCCGCCGGGCGATGAGCTGTGCGAACTGCGAGCCGAAGTCGAAGATCAGCACGAGGTCGTTTGGCATAGTGGTTACCCGGAAGACTAACCACCGAGGCACAGGGACCCAGAGAAGAAGGAAACTGGTCTTCTCTGGGTCCCTGTGCCTCGGTGGTTAGTTTTTGTCCCCAAGCTCTGTTGCTCTGTTGGTGGCGGCGGTGACGGCGTCCATTGTGGCACCACGAAAGCCGGCCCGCTCCAAGGCGTGCAACCCGGCGATCGTCGTCCCGCCGGGGCTAGCCACCGAGTCCTTCAGCGCCGCCGGGTGGGCGTTCGTGTCCAGCACCATCTTCGCCGAACCGAAGACCGTTTGCGCCGCCAGCTTCAGCGCCACTTCCCGCGGCAGCCCGGCCCGCACCCCGCCGTCGGCCAGCGCCTCGATGAACACGTACACGAACGCCGGCCCACTGCCGCTCAGGCCGGTCACGGCGTCCAGTAACTTTTCCGGCAGGGGGAAAGCGGTGCCGACGGCACTAAACAGCTTGCCGACCAGTTCGACGTCTTGCGGGGTGGCCGCGGCACCGGCGGCGAAACCGGCGGCGGAGGCGCCGACCAGCGCCGGGGTGTTCGGCATGACGCGAACGATCCGGGTGTCGCGGCCCAGGTGGTCGGCGAGTTGGTCGAGCGTCACGCCGGCGGCGATGGAGACGAACAGGTGGTCGGGGGTGACGTGCGGGCGGAGTTCGGCGAGGACGGCCGGCATCACCTGCGGTTTGACGGCCAGCACGATCAGCCGGCACGCGGCGAGCACGGCCGGGTTGGAATCGACCACCCGCAGGCCGGTGTCGGCGGCGAACCGCGTCCAGGCGGCGGGGTACGGGTCGGAGGCGACACCGGTGGTGCGGTCGAGCAGGCCGGCCGCGATCCACCCTTTGGCCAGGGCGGTGGCCATCTGTCCGGCACCGAGAAACCCGATGGGCGGCGTCATGAGGGCGGCAACGGGGAAACGCTCATCATAGCGGGTCCGGGGAGGTGGCAAGTCCCGCCCGCCGTCAGGTGTCGCTCACCGAGCGGCACCCACCATTTCGGGTGCCGCTCGGGTGGCGGCACTCGGTCAGTCTTTCGTCCCCAACTCGGCCAGCAGGTGAGCGGCCTTGTTGGCGTCCTCGGCGTGGTCGAACTGGGCGTACCCGACGAACCGCCCGTTGATCACCGCCATCATCAGCCCGTGCAGGTTGATACCCGCCTTCTCCCACTCCATCGTCACCCGCCCGCCCAGGCCGGTCGTGTCGTCCCCCTCGAACCGCATGACGATCGGCTCTTGCACCTCGTGGAACCCGGCCTTCTTCACCAGGTCGAACTCGGCTTTCACCTGTTTCGGGGCGACGAACAGGTCGCCGGTGCCCGGCTTGCCCTCCGCCCGCTCGCTGTGCACGTACTCCAGGTGGACGCCGGCGTCCGCCAGCGCCTTCAGCCGCATCGCCGTGCCGCCCGGCTTGTCGTCCACCGGGGCGTGGAACACGTGGACGCGGTACATCTTGAACATGGCTAGGCCCTCCCAACGGGAACCGAGTGACATGGGGACGTCAGACGTGATCCCCGCACCCCGATGTTACCCCAGCGCGAGGGGAAAGCAACCGGGTGTAACGATCTTCGCGGCGGGCGGTCGGGAGCCGGGTTGTCACCCCCGTCTCCCACCCGGCCGCGCGAAGTCGGGACGTCAACCCGGCACCTCATTTCCCCACCCCTGGCGGCAGGTCTCCCCCCTTCAGCCCGCTGTGGTAGATCTTCGGCAGGTACGTCCAGATGTCGAACTTCGGGTCGTTGTCCAGGTCGTGGCACTGCATGCACATGGTGTTCAACTGGTTGATCAGCCGCCGCTGGTTGGCAGGCACCTGCACCTTGCCCCGCTCGGCCTCGGGCAGCGCCGCCATCTTGTCGAGCAGAGCCTTGTCGAGTTTGTCGTCCTTGTCCAGCTTCCAGGTGGCGAGCAGGGCGAGCAAGTCCTTGTCGTTCGGCTTGTCGGCGTGCCCGCTGCCGGGGCCGTGGCAGTTCTCGCACTGGTTGTGCAGCAACTTGGGCTTCTTCTCGGCGCTCTCGAACCCGCCCGTGTAGTTGAAGCCGGTGGTGTGGCAGCTCACGCAGTCCGGGTCGTACTGCCGCAGGCCCGGCCGCTTGGCCAGTTTCTCCAGGGCCTCGAACCCGTGCGAGTGCTTGGTCTCGCCCCACTTCTTCACCTCGGCCGCGTGGCACTTGACGCACCCCTCGCTGCCGATGTACGTCAGCCCCGGCACCTTCGCTTGGGCCGGGTGGTCCTTCTTGGTCTTCACCGCCGCCTTCAGCAGGTCGTCCTTCTGCACCTCGGCGGTGTACTTCTCCAGCAGGTCGAGCACCTTGTGGTCCTTCGACTCCACCTTCTCCGGGGTCAGGTACTCCTCGCCGAGCGGGACGAGTTGGTACCGCAGGCTGACCCCCTTGTCCGTCTTGAACACCCCGACCACTCCCACGTTCTGCCCCTTCAGCCCGACGTTGACGACGTGCGTCCGCGGGTTCGCCTCGTCCGGCACCTGGGTGCTCTTGAGCGGGGCCAACCCCTCGCCGTCGTCACTCGCCCGGACGATCAGCCCGACCTCCGGAAAGTCCTTCGCCACTTGCACCGCCTCCATCTCGGTGCCCTGGTACAGCAGCACCTTCAAATCCGGCTTGGCGGCGGCGGCCTTCTTCAAGGCGGCCGGCAGGGCGGTGGCCGTCGGCTCGAAGTCGAACTTGCCGTCGGTCTCCACGATCGGCTTGGCCACCGACGGGGCGACCAAGCCCACCACCCCCACCGTCACCGCCTGGCCCTTGTACACCTCCACGTCCTCCACCAGCGGACGGGCCTTCGGCACCCTGAAGAACTCCTCGCGGGCGGTCGCCTTCGTCGCCTTCTTGTCCTGGTCCCGCTCCACCCCGCCGGCCACGTTCGCCGACAGGATGATCGGCCGCTCGTTCGGGTTGTTCACGGTGAACTGACCGAGCAGGTCCATCAGGTCGTTCTGGAACTCGGTCTTGCCCAGCCCGACCGCCACATACCCCATCTCCTTGAGCGCCCGCATGGCGTACCCGTACTTCTTCAAGTTCTGCTTGGGGAGCCCCTTCGCCCCGGCCGGCGCCACCTCCCCAACGTCCACCCCGATCACCTCCCACCCCTTCCCCTTCAACTCCTGGATCAGGTTGTACCGCCGCTCCAGCCCGCCCGTCTGCGGGCGGCTGCACCCGCACGGCGACAGGTACCCGAACATCTGCCCGCTCACCACGATCACCAGGTCCGGCTTCTGCTTCGGCCACGTGTCGAACAGTTTCACCCCGTCCACCTTGACGCTGTCGCCGGGGGCGGGGGTGGGCACGGTCGGCTTGCTGCCACCGGGCACCGGGGCGACCGGGGTCGGCTTCTGGGACGTATACCACCAGAACCCGGCACCGGCGGCGACGGCCACCAGCACGGCGACCAGCCCGAGCAGGCGGAGGGCCACCCGCCCCGGACGGGCGGGGGTGAAGTCAAGTGAGTCGTGCGGCCGAGCCATGAGGATCACTCCGGATGATCGGATGTGTCATTCTAGATACCCGAACCGGCCGACCGCGGGGAGGCGAAGTTACAAGCGACCGTCACGCCGACGACACCACCCCGTTCCGCACCGCGTACTCGTTCACCGCGGCCACCGGCTCCGGCAGGTGCAACAACTGCTCAGCCTTCCATCTGCCGTTCAGCACGGGCACCAGTTCGCTCACCGACAGGTTCGCCGACCTGCCCATCACGCCCCAGTCGGCCATGCCCTTCCCTTCCAACAGGCTGACGAGCAGCACCTTGCACACGATGCCGTGGGCGACCACCACCACCCGCCCGCCGGGGTGGGCCGCACACACCTCATTCCACGCGGGCACCAACCGGGCGACCAGTTCGTCGAACGATTCGGCCCCTTCTGTCGTGAAGGCGGTGTTCCCGGCGGTCCACGCGGCGATGGTGTCGTGCCACGGGCCAGACTGGGTGGCGAACGGCATTCCGGCGAGCGAGCCGATCCGCCGCTCGTGCAGGTTCGAGTGGGTGGTGTGGGGCACGCCACACGCCGCCGCGATCGGCGTGGCGGTGCGGACCGCCCGTAGCATGGCGGACGACACCACCGCGGTCGGGCGGTGCCGGGTGAACCAGTCCGCGACGGCGGCCGACTGACGTTCGCCGAGTTCGCTGATGTCGACGTCGGACTCGGCCCCGTTGAACACGTGCGGGGCGGTCGTCTCGGCGTGGCGGAGCAGCCAGACACGTTCGGGCAGCAAGGGAATCTCCAACAAGCAGGGCGGGCGAGCCAGCGGCAGCCGGCGACCCCCGCCACGGATCACTTCGTCCGAATCAACCTGAGCATCCGCCACAGGAACCACCACACCGCTCCATAGACGAGCGGGTTCAGCCAGACGAGCGGCCAGAACAGTTCGGATTGGTTGGCCGAATGTGCCGCCCACACCGGCGCAGCAATTGCCCACAACCACCAATGCACCCACTCCGGCTCTCCTCGGTCCCAACTGCGGTATAGGGTCAGGCCCAGCCACAGCAGCGCCGCGTTGATCAGCACGAACCCCAGGAACGCGGTGGCGTCCTTCACCCACGGCCTCACACGACTCACGCCTACCGCCATCACTCCCCCATAGCGCACAAGTTCGGCGGGGTTCGCCATCAGACAACTGGCCACGCGTCACCCACCCTTCCGGTGCGGCAGACGCACTCGGCCCCGCACAGGCCGCACGCCCGCACCATCGGGCCGAGCACCCGGCGGAGCAGCCCGCCGTTCGTGCGGTCCTGGCTCTCGGCGTGCGGGAGGAGCTTCGTCACCCGGTAGCGGAGCCATTTCAACAACAGCGCCACCACCTCCGGGCTGAGCTTGCGGTCCAGGTTGAACCGCTGCGGGCCGATCGCCAGCATCCACCCCGACCCCCGCGGGGAGCGGATCATCTCGGCGTCGGCGTCCGGGTCGGTCAGCACCTTCCCGGCCACCATCAGCCCGCGGGCGGTCATCACCACCTCGCCCAACTCCCGCTCGGCGGAGTCTGGCAGTTCGATTCGCAACACCGCGTCCGGGTGGGCGGCCAGGATCCGCCGGCACGCGGCCGGCGACGACTCGGCCAGTTCGCACACCGGTTCCGCCGGCCCCACCCCCGCCCACGGGGCACTCGCCCGCCACCGCCACACCACATACTGCAGTTTCAGCACCTCGGCCGTCGGCGTCCCGCACAGCACCCGCAGGTGCGGCATGAACCGCAGCACCCGCAACAGGTCGATGGGGGAGAACCCGGCCTGGAAGGCCGTCGAGACGAGCCGCACACCCAGGCGGGCGGTGTCGGTCGGCGGCACCAGGTCGTCGGTGTGGGCGATGTCGGCGGCGGCCTCGGCGAATTCGGCCGTCAGCTCCCCGCGGAAGAACGGCTCGAACACCTCCACCAGGGCCGACACCCGTTCCCGCCCCAGGCTGGCCCCGTCGGAGACCTGCAACAGCCGTGCGGCGGCGAACAAATGCACGAACGGCGTCCCGCGCTCGAAGTTGTCGGCGGCATCGGATAGCACGTCGTTCAGTACCCGCCCGCGGTCCTCCGGCGTGCCGCGATCGACCGACGCCCGGCACAGCCGCGTCAGCCAGCGGGCGTTCGCCTTGCTCCGCTTCACCTGCGGTACCACCTCCCGCCACGCCGTGTCCACCACCAGCCGTTGGCCGACCGGCAGCTTCTTCCGCAGGAAGCCGAAGGCGGCGTACAGCAGCCAGCCGAGGACGGCCGCCCCGAGCGCGGCCAGGAACGGCACCGACACGAACGGCATGAACAGCAGCACCCCGCCGGCCAGCAGCACCGGCACCCCGGCGAACACCCCGACCACCCGCGGGTCGAACCGACGTTCCCCTTGCGGGCTGTCTGTGAACTCGTCCTTCGGGGTGACGACGTGCACCTTGCGGCCGGTGGGCGAGTCGATCACCTGCACCGTGTACCCGTCGCCGGCGATCCGGGTGCGGGTGACGGCGAGCGGCGGGGGCGGCGGGGTGAACGGGTCGGGGACGGGGGCGAGGCAGTTCGGGCAAAGCCCGGAGAGGGCGTCGGCGGCCGAGCGGGTGAGTTCGCCGGGCACGGCGTAGCCCGTGGCCGTCTGCCGCGCGGCCACCGCCTGGAGCACCTGCTGTGGGGTCGAGCTGGGGAAATGCTGTTCGGTCAGGGTGAACGCGCGGTCCACCTCGGTCGCGTCGGCGGCGGTGGTCGCCGCGGTGGAAACGGCCTCGTCCACCTTCGGCCGCGGGTCGACCGCCACCCCGCGGTCGTACTGCAGGCCGTGGGCCTTCCACAGGTGGCGGACGAAGCTCACCCGGCGGAACTTGCCCTGGCATTTCGGGCACTTCAGCTTCACCGTCTGTTCGGCCTGTCGCACCATCGCGTCAAGGGTGTCGCACTTCTCCACGCGGCTCTGAAGCTCGATCATCCGCTGCAAGGTTTTCGATCGTGACAGCCCGGCGGTGACGGCGCGGATGATCGGCCCGACGGCCTGCGGGGTGTCCGGCACGGACGCCAGCAGCGAGCCGGCGGCGGCCATGCGGACGGGCACCGGGTTGCCGCGGTCGTGCAGGGCCTGGGCGGCGAGCAGCACTAGCGCGGCCGGCAGCGGTTCCGGCATGGCCGCCGCGTACTCGAGCGCCGCCCGCTTGCCCCCCTCGGCCTTCTGAAGTCGGGTGAACGCCGTGACCGCATCGGCGCCGGAGGTGGTGCGTTTGACCAGCACGGCCAGCCGTTTCTGTCGCGGCTCGCCCGGCGGGGCGGCGGCGACCTTGCGGACGAGTTCTTCGATGGGCGGCGGTGGGGGCATAGTTCGATCGAGAACCCGGACTCGTTTGCCCGACGCAAGACAACGACTTGCGACGCTGCCGCAAGTGGGGGGACGGAGTTGACGTACCGGGTCGCCTCCCGGTAACCGCACGGGGGACGAGTCATGAACCGCCCGCTCTCACTGCTACTGTATCACCACCCGCGGGCGGTGGGCGCGAGGGTGCGACAGAAACGGGTCGGGCGGGTGGCGTCGTCCGGACCCGATGAGAAACCCCGCCGCGACGGACGCCGGTCGCTTCCCTACAACGCGAACACCGTCCGCAACCCCCTCTTCCCGGAGTCCCCCGATGGGCTTCAAGCAGACCGACGCGCATAAGAACGGCAAGGGCAGTTTCCACCAGATCGGCCTCGTGCGGGGGCAGTTCGGGAACATCCCGCACGCGAGCTGGATCAAGTTCATCGCCGACGCCGGCTTCGACGGGTACGAGGCGGCGAGTTGGGAACTCGACCTGCGGCAGGCCGACTCCGACGAAGGCGCGAAGTCGATGGCGACGGCGATGGTGAACGAGGCGAAGGCCCACGGGCTGGAGGTCTTCACCGTGGCCGTCCACCTGCAAGGGCAGGTGCTCGGCGACGAGCCGAGCGCGAAGTCGCTCAACTTCTGCAACTCGAAGGGGGCGGCGCGGCAGGCCTACTCGGCGTGGCGGAAGGCCGGGAACAGCCCGCCGCGGACCGACCCGTACTTCGTCCCGCCGGACGTGGCCAAACTGGTTCACGAGGAGGCGGCGAAAGACCTGATGGCGTGCGTGCGGCTGGCCGGGCACTTGAGCAAACTGCAAGGCCGCAAGGTGGCGCTGCCGGGGTTCGTCGGCTCGCCGGCCGGCTGCTGGAACCACTGGTTCCTGTTCCCGCCGCTGCCCGACAGCATGGACGGCCACAAGATCGAAGACGTGCGGGACGTCAGCCTGCAACTGCTGGTCGAGCGGTTCGGGCCGATCTGGAACGAGTGCAAGAAGTACGGCGTGACGTACGACCTGGAGTGCCACCCGAGCGAGCGGGCGATGGGCGACCTGGAGAGCGCGAGCGACTACATCAACCACATGAACAAGGCCGGGTTCGAGGGGACGGTCGGGTTCAACCTCGACGGCTCGCACATGGAGTGGCAGAACGTGTCGGTCATCC
>CAYMHO010000083.1:0-23005 GCA_964390195.1 uncultured Fimbriiglobus sp.
GGCAGTACCTGCACCCGATGCTCAAGGCGTTCGACGCCTCCACCCGCGAGGAGTGCGCCGCCCAGCGGGCACGGTCTAACACGCCACTCGCGGCACTGGCGTTGCTGAACGACCCGACGTTCGTGGAGGCGGCACGGGTGCTGGCCCAGCGGACGCTCACCGAGGGCGGGAAGACCGACGGCGAGCGGCTGAGCTTCGCCTTCAAGCAAGTCACGTCGCGCACGCCGGACGAGTTCGAGGCGAGGACGTTGGCGAAGGTGCTGGACAAGAACCGTGCCGCTTACACCGCCGACCCGAAGGCCGCCGGCGAGGTGCTGAAGATCGGACTCGTCCCGTTGCCGAAGGACGCCGAAGCCGCCGAACTCGCCGCCTGGACCGCCGTAGGCCGGGCGCTGCTGAACCTGAGCGAAACCATCACCCGCGAGTGAACCCATGACTCCGTTCCACCCGCTCTCGCGGCGTTCGTTCTTGACAACCTCCGGCGTCGGCCTCGGGGCGGTCGCGTTGAACGCCTTGCTCTCCCGAGATGCCGCCCCTGCCGCCGAGAAATACCGCGGTCTGAGCGGCTTGCCGCACCACCCGCCGAAGGCGAAGCGGGTCATCTACCTGTACATGTCGGGCGGGCCGAGCCACCTGGAGACGTTCGACTACAAGCCGGAGTTGGACAAGCTCGACGGCAAGGCGATGCCCGAGTCGTTCACCAAGGGGCAGCCGATCGCCCAACTTCAGGGGCAGGCGTTGAAGGTGCAGGGGCACCTGACCAAGTTCAAGCAGTACGGCAAGAGCGGGCAGTGGGTGAGCGACTACCTGCCGCACCACGCCAAGATGGTGGACGACATCGCCATCGTTCGGTCGATGGTGACGGACCAAATCAATCACGACCCGGCTCACACCATGATGAACACCGGCACCGCCATCAGCGGGCGGCCGAGCATGGGCAGTTGGGTGACGTACGGCCTGGGCAGCGAGGCCGACGACCTGCCGGGGTTCGTGGTGATGACCAGCTTCGCCGGCCGCAACCCGCAACCGATCTCGCAGCGCATGTGGGGCAACGGCTTCCTGCCGGGGCGGTTTCAAGGGGTCGAGTTCAACAGTAGTGGCGACCCCGTGTACTACCTGACCAACCCGAAAGGCGTGACTGCGGCTCAGCAGAAGGAACTGGTGGACAGCGTCGCTGAGTTGGACAAGCACCGCAATTCGACCGCCAAGAACCCGGACGTGGACACCCGCATCTGCCAGTACGAGATGGCGTTCAAAATGCAGGCGAGCGTGCCCGACCTGATGGACATTAACAAAGAGACGAAGGAGACGCTGGACCTGTACGGGGCGAAGCCGGGCGACGGGTCGTTCGCGTCGAACTGCCTGACCGCCCGCCGACTGCTCGAACGCGGCACCAGGTTCGTGCAGCTTTACCACCGCGATTGGGACCACCACGGCGACCTGGTGAAGTACATGAACATCTGCTGCGGGGCGACCGACCGGGCGACCTGGGCGCTCCTCACCGACCTGAAGCAGCGGGACATGCTGAAGGACACGTTGGTCATCTGGGGCGGGGAGTTCGGCCGCACGCCGATGTTCCAGGGGAAGGGCGGGCCGGGCCGCGACCACCACATCAAGGGGTTCAGCGTGTGGCTGGCCGGCGGCGGGGTGAAGGGCGGGGTCGGCTACGGGGCGACGGACGAGCTGGGGTACAGCGCAGTCGAGGATGTGGTCCACGTCCGCGACCTGCACGCCACCGTGCTGCACCTGCTCGGCCTCGACCACGAGAAGTTCAGCGTGAAGTACCAGGGCCTCGACATGAAGCTGACCGGCGTCGAACCGTCGCGGGTGGTGAAGGGCGTCCTCGCCTGAGCCGTCACCGCTTCACCACCAGCGGTTTGTCGGCCGGCACCGCCTTGCGGGTGAGCGTACCCTTGCCGTGCGGCAGGATCACCTCCACGTCCACGCTCTCGACTTTACCCAAGCCGAAGTGGGCGATCGCCTCCTGCCCGGAGCAGTAACCGTAGCCGGCTGCTATTTCGCGCTCCCCAAGCAGGCTGTCCGGCTGACCCACCTTGCCCGCGGGGTACAGACGCACCTTCGCCCCGATGCCCATGCGGTTCACCCCGTCGGTGCCCTCCACCCGCACGCCCAGCCAGTGCCCGCCGGTCGTCTCGTTCTTCAGCAGCATCGACTTCGACTCCACCCACCAGTTGGCGAGGAAGAAGTCCAGCCTGCCGTCGCGATCGAAGTCGCACGACGGGCCGGCGGCGGTGTACATCACCTTCTTGTCCTTCAGCACCTTCTCGAAGAACGGGCCGGACCGCTTCAGGGCCACGTCTTCGGCGGTGGGAAAGTCGTTCACCCCCCAGGCGTCGTCGCGGAACTGCGGGACGCCGTCTTTCACGCCAAGCCCCTTGTAGATGACCGGGCACGGCTTTCCGTCCTTGAATTTGATGATGCTGACGGAGATGTCCGGCCAGCCGTCGTTGTCGAAGTCCTGAACCTCGACGTGCGGGGCCTTCATCGCCAGCGGGAGCAGCCCGGCCTTCGCCGTCACGTCCTCGTACTTCGGCACGCCGTCCTTATTGCCACGGTGCAGGTAAAGCCGAATGGATGCGGGATTCGTCCACGGCGTTTTGAAGTGGTGGCCAATGACGATGTCGGGCAGACCGTCACGGTTCACGTCGGCGATGCACACGCCGGCAGGGGTGTCTTCGGGGCTGTCGATCTTCCAGCGGAACACGTCGGTGGTGCCGGCTGCCTCGCGGAACTTGCCCTTGCCGTCATTCAGCAGCAGCTTGTGTTCACCGCCGCCGTGGGTGAGGAACACGTCCGGCCAGCCGTCGCCGTTCACGTCGGCCGCAGCCACCCCCAGCCCGCCGAATCCTTCCGCCAGCTTCACCGCCTCGAACTCGTACTTCCCCTTGTTGCGAAGCAGGAGCGGGCCGGTCTTCACATTCGGTGAGTAGTACTGCTCGCACAAGATGAGATCGAGCAACCCGTCGCCGTCGTAGTCGAGCGCGGCCAACCCGCGGCCCTCGTACCCCTTCGGGCACGCCTCGCTGTCCTTGCTCACGTCGGTGAAATTGCCGTCGCCGTCATTGCGGAACAGCAAGCTCGGTGCGGCCAGCACGCCGTCCTTTCCGTGAGCACAGTGCGACGCATACAGGTCGAGCCGGCCGGAGTTGGTCAGGTCGGCGAACAGTGCCCCGCTCCCGATGCCGGAGGTTTTCAGGTGCTCTTGCTTGTCCGCGGTGAACTTGCCCTTCACGTTCCGCAGCAGCACGCCGGGCTTCGACCCGCTGTTGTGGAAGGTGCCGACGAACAGGTCGGGCCAGCCGTTGCCGTCCACGTCGCCCCATGCGACCGCGTGCCCACGGATGCCCTCGACCGCCGGAAAAATGCCGGTCTCCTCGCCCACGTCCTTGAACACGTACGGGTAGTCGGCGGCGGAGACGACTGAGGCGAGGGTGAGAAGGAGCAGCGCGAAGGGGAAGCGGGACATGAGAGGGGTTCCGATCTGGTGAACCGGCGACGTGAGTCGCCTGGGTTTTGAAATGCACCCGGCGACTCACGTCGCCGGTTCGCTGTCACGCCCACTCACCGCTCGCTTTCTGGAATGTGAATCACCGTCAGCGCGCAGCAGTCCCAACTCTTCCCGCCGCGGTTCACGTTCCACGTCACGTAAAGCTTGCTCCCGTCCAGGTCCACCGCCGAGCTGAACGTGCCTACCAGCGTCGCCCCGCACTTCTCCTGGATGTACGGGTGCAGGAAGGCGATCACCTTCCGCCGCTTCGTCTTCGTGTCGAACTGGATCACCGCCGAGTGGTCCTTCTCGCTGCCGCCGTGCGCGCCGGGGATGTAGTACACGTACCGCCCGGTCGGATCGACATCCAGCGACGTGATGTAGGCGTTCACCCCCACCGCCGCCGGGCCGAGTTCCTCCGCCTTCTCCGTCTTGGTGTCGAACGCGAACAGCGTCGCCTCGCCGCTCTTCCCGCCCTTCGACACGGTGAACACCTTCCCGCCCTTCGTTTCCTCGGTGGCCGCACGCACGCCGATCTCGGCGTCGATCTTCACCGGCCCGCCTTCCTTCGTGGGGTCGTACCGCACCAGTTGCCCAATTCCGTCTTCCTTGCCCGGCGTCCAGTACACCCGCCCGGTGGACTTCGCCAGGATCATGTACCGGGCCGGGCCATCGGGTCCGCTGAACAGCACCTTCTTGGCCTTCAGGTCGTAGGCGAAGAACTGAATGCCCTTGTCCTTCGCATCGGTGCCAGCCGCGGTGCCGCCGTAGAAGATCATCCGCTCGCCGTCGAGCACGCTGCACGGGATGCAGTGCTTCGGCACCGGCCCGCGGACCACCACCTCACTTTTGCCCGTCTTCGGGTCGCACCGCAGCACCCAGTCGCCCTGGTAGTTGTTCTTGTCGCTCGTCACGGTGGTGCTTCCGCGGTGCGTGGCGCAGTACAGCCAGCCGTCGGATCCCACGTCCAGCCGGCTGTGAATCTTGCCCGGCGTGTAGTGGCCGATCGGCATCTTCAGGAGTTGGGTGGTGTCGAGCAGTTGGCGGAAGGTCTTCTTCTCCGGGTCGTACTCGAACACGCGGCCGGTGCCGGTGCCGTTCGCCGGGTCGCCCTTCCCGCCGACCGCCAAGTGGTCGCCGATGCTGGCGTAATACTTCCCGTTCGCAGCCACGCTGTCGCCCCAGTTCGACCAGGGCTTGCCTTCGTAGTCCTGGCCGGGGAAGTAGAGGAAGTCCACCGTGGGGGCGGCCTTCGCCACGTCCACGTCTTTGCGGAGCGTCGCCGGCGGCTTCAGGAACTCGTCGCCGGTGTGCGTGTGGATCGCCTTGCCGTCCGGTAGCACCGGCGGGAAGGGCAGAGCGGCCGGCTTTTGTGCCCAGGCCGAAGCGCCGAACACCGCGGCCATCACGACGATCCATAACTTGTGCATGGCACCGCCCCGCTGGGAGAGTAGGAGAGTAAACCGCCGCGGCGGGCGAAAGTTCCTCGGCGGTCAGTCTTTCAACCGTGCGCCGGGCGTGGCCAAGTCGTTGAACCGATCGACCGGCTGACCGCCGGCCCACGCGATGCCCCGCAGCAGCAGCACGCGGAAGAGCGGGTCGTCGAACGTCCACGCGAAGTGGCCGGGGATCGACACGAACACCCGTCCTTTGCCCTGCTCCAACGACCAAAACAGCGGTTGGTCCGCACCGTCTTCCTTCCCGCGCGCCAGCACGGTCACGTTCTTCGGGTCGCCGACCAGGTTCCAGTAGCTCTCGTCGGTGAACTTCACTCGGTCGAAGTTGCGGGCGACGGGGTGCTTGGTGCTCGCGTCGAACCCGAGTTCCAACGGCCCGTGGCGGAACTTCGACTTGCCGCCCTGCCACGCCAGCCCGATCCGCTGGGCGAACCCCGGAGCGTCGGCCCCGCCGTCCACCGCGTAGTGGATGTACACCGCCCCGCCACCCCGCTTCAGGAACGCGTCCATGTCCTTCGCCCGGTCGGCGGTCCACTTGCCCTGTTGGTAGAAGGCAAGCACATCGGCGGTCTTGAACTGCTCGGCGGTCGGCCAGTCGTCGGCCGTCTGCACGGTTGTCTTCTCCGCCGTGCCGAGCAACTCCTTCCACGCCTTCTGCCACGCCGGGTAGTCGTGTTCACCTTGCCCGTGGTCCTTCTTCCCGCTCACCAGCACCACCGTCATCGGCTTCGGGTCCACCGTTGTCGAGCCGGCCAGCACCGCCGCCAGTTCCTTCCGCGTTCGCATCTCCGGCGGCTTGCCAGTGCCGTAGTCCGGCATCCGCACGGGGTCGGTGAGCAAGAACGTCATCAAGTCCTTCATCCGCTCCGGGCCGAGCAGTTCGGTCAACCCCTCCGGCATGGTGGAGAGCGGCGACGCGGCGACCTTCTCGACCGCCTTGCGGGGCAGCTCCGTCACCTTGCCGTCCTTGTCGCCGACGAACAACTTGTCGCCCTCGGTGCGGACCACGCCCGTAAAGCTGCGGCCGTCGTCCATGTGAACCACCTGCGTCAGGTGGTCCGGGTTGAGGGCGAAACTCGGCTTGGTGATATCGCGGAGAACCGAGACGTAATCGCGGTGGACGAGGTTGCTCAGGTCGGGGCCGATGTTCCCGCCGCGGCCGTGAATCGTGTGGCACCTGGCACACGCCGCCTGTTCGCTGAAGTACACCGCCCGCCCCTTCGCCCAACTGCCGCCGTCCAGCTCCTTCGGACGAACCGCGACGACATCCTGCCCCAGCGCCTTCGGGTCGGTGTTCGCCCACGGCAGGAGGAACCGTCGGAGCGGCAGCGGGCGGTGCTCATTGTCCTCTTTGGTACTCCAAATGAGGTCGAACTTCAGTTCAGGTTGGGCCTCTCTTGTCAGCTTGAATTCGATCGGGACAGGCTTCCCGCCCTTCGGTTCGTATCCAACGGTCCAGGATTCGGCTCCTCCGAACGAAGTGCCGTGGATCGCCGGCAAGATCGCCTCATCTGGTCTGTTGCTGTCTTCCAACCGCGTGGACTCGAGGTAGCTCAGCCACACCTTCTCCGCCGGGAACTCGTGGTCGAGCTTCGATCCCGGTTGCACCTGCGGGCGGAGCATGTTCGACAGGTCGAGCTTCGTTTTCAGCGAGAGTGAGCCGGGAACCTGCATCCCTTTCCAAAGGGCGTCGTGTGGGGAGCTGCCGGCGGTGAACGCCTTCGCCACTTCCAAGTCCGGGTGCGGCAGCCAGCCGGTCCAGTCCTGTTTGCCGTCCTGCGATTTCCACGTCGCTTCCACGCCGGTCAGGTCGAAGTCGAGGTCGATCTCGGGCACCTGCCGCAGTTCGCCCTTCGCCGGTTTCGCCGGGCGACCGGGAGCGGGGAGCGTGAGGGCGTAATGGACCGCAGCGGGAAGCGGGTCGGTGGAGAGCACCAGCGTGCGGCGGTCGGGCGTCAGTTGTGCGGATCGCACCGGGATGTCGAACCGCGGGGCCGCTCGCTCGTTCACCACCACCGCGTACCCCGGCCAGATCGTCTCGAACCGATCGCCGGCCCGCACGAACCGGCCGGCGGTCAGTTTCGCCTGCTTCGCCACGTCCTTCAGCAGCGCCGGATCGACGGGTCGGTCGAACTCGACTCGCACCTCGCGGTTCGAACTCGGGTACACCAGCACCGGCTGCGGGTGCGTGTCGGCGTAACTGATCTTGAACAACTTGCCCTTGCCCGTCGGCCCGCTGCCCCAGTCCGGTCCGCCGCTGTGACACGCCACCAGCAGCCCGCCGTCCGGGGTGATGCAGCAGTCCACTGTCAACATGCTCAGGCACGCCAGCAGGTGGTTGCGGGCGACGTACCCGGCCTTCGACTTCACCAACTGAGTGCGGTACAGCTTGCCGCGGGATTCGCCCGTCACGATGGCGTCGCCGGCCCAGCTCTTGGGGCCGAAGGTCGGGCCGTCCTTCGTCACCGGCTCGTTGAAGCAGAACCCGCAAGTGGACTGGTGCTGCGGGCCGTAGTCGAACGTGCTCGGCTCGTCGATGACGTCCGGCAGGTGCTTCGGGTGCCGCGGCGGGAAGCCGTAGTACCGCCCCTTCTGGATGTGCAGCAGTTCGTCGAACGGGTTGCCGCTCGGCATCCATGTCGCCCCTTCCTGATCGGTGCAGAACAGGTCGCCGTGCCGGTTGAAGCGGATGCCCACCGGGAAGCGGATGCCCTTCGCCACCACCTCGCGGGTTTTGAAGTCGGGCGACACCCGCTGAATCGTCCCCCGTTCGTCCTTCAGGTTGAACGCCGCCTTCCCCTCCTTATCCAGCAGGTAGCCGTTGGCGTAGTTCGGGGTGCCGCGGCCGAAGTAGATGCTTTCGTCCTTCGGGTCCACCGCCACGCCGATCACGTCGATGTTCACGCTGAACTCTTTCCACCCGTCGGCGACGACGATTTCCTTGTCCGCCTCGCCGTCGCCGTCGGTGTCCGTGACGAGCAGCACCTTCCCCTTCGTGGCGAGGAACACACCTTCGCCGTGCTTGTACTTCGGCGGGGTGAGGGCCATGCCGATTGGCGACGAGAGCGTGCCCTTGCTGTCGAAGAACACCGTGGCCTTGTCTTCCAATCCGTCGCCGTCGGTGTCCTTCAGGTGATAGATCACGCCGTTGTAGGCGAGCGCCACCAGCGTGCCGTCGGGCCGGTAGAGCACGTTGTTGATGTTGGTGAGTTCCACTGGCAGTTCGCGGACGGTGAACCCCGGAAGCAGCACCTGCACCGGCGGCGGGTCCTTCACGGGAACGAGCGGGTCGCCCGGCCCGGCCGGCTCCGGCGGAAGGTTCTTCTTCAACTCGGCGTGCTTGGCGTCCAGGTAGGTCCGCACCTGTTTCGCCTCGTCCGCGGTCAGCGCCCGGTTGTACACGAGCACCTCGGCCACGTCCCACCGGCCGAACCCGCGCACCTCCTGGGCACCGGGGCCGTTGGTGTAGTGGCGTGCCCCGAGGGTAAGTTCTTCCAAGCTGACGGGCTTGCCGTCACGGGCACGTTCACCGGCCGGCTTGCCGTCGGCGGTCAGCTTCACCGCCTTCGCGTCGGCGATCACCTCCAGCGTGTGCAGGGTGCCGAACGGAGTGTCGGACTTCAGTAGGCTCTGATAGCCGCCGAACCCGCGGCCCTCCACGTTCAGGGCGGTGAACCGTGGGGTGGGTGCCGGCCCGAAGTCGATGCACAGGCCCGTTTCGTAGTCGCGGGTGTTGGCGGCGTTGAACGCCAGCACCCCGCGGAAGTCGCCGGGGTTGTGCCGCGGGGCGGCCACCACGAAGACGCTGAACGTGTCCAGGTTCGCCCCCACCTTCACCGCCCGCAGGTGGTCGTCCACGCCATCGAACTTCACAACGGCCGCGCTGCCGACGGGTGTGCGCACCGGCCGGGCGTCGGCCTTCGGCTGCTTCACATGTCGCCCGTGGCCGGAGGCGTCGGCCCACGTGTCGAGTTTGCCGTCGAGCGGGGCGGGTTTGTCGGCGGTGGCACGCGAGGCGTCGAGCCACAACTCCAGCCCGGCGGTCACGGGCAGTTTGGCGTCAGCCCACTTCTCGACCGAAGGGGGATCCGCTGCGTTCAGCGACGACACTGCCACGAGCACCGCAATCGCACACCACCGGGCGGAACGGCCAAGTTGAACAGGCATCGGCGTGTACCGGGAGAGGGGGAATTGGGAGAGATTACTTGGCAGTGCCACCGACCTTCACTTTGGCGAGGTAGATGGCCGACTTGTTGCCCTCGTGGGTCGAGTAGTAGCTCACCCACAGGTGCCCGCCGTACCACACCAGCCCGGCGTAGCTGGTGTCGCCGCCGGAGGGCAGTTTGAGCACCTCGTCGAGCTTCCCTTCTTTCGGGTCGAGCAGGCACAGGCTGGTCCGCACCTTGCCGTCGTACAGCCGGGTGGCGGCGACAGTCGGCCCGTCGGGAATGAACACGAAGTTCGGCCCGCCGACCCGGGTCGACAGTTCCTTCCACGCCCACTCCTTGTACGGGGGCTTGCTCGTGCCCACCCAGCCTTTCTGGTCGCCCCCCTCCCGCCGCGCCACCGCCACCATCTCCCCCTTCGGGGTGAACCGCAAGGTCGTCTCGTTCGGGTGCCCCGGCACGTCCAGGTGCGCCACCAGGTCGTACTTCACGCCGTCCTCGCTCACCCACAGTTTCAGCTTCCACTCGGCCGGGCCGGGTTCGGCCTTGCCACTCGTCGCCGCGTCCTTCGCCTCCTTCGAGGTCCGCTCGGCCGCGTTGTACGACACCCCGTAGCACTTGCCGTCGTGCCACGTCACCCGCCACAGCCAGTCCCCCTCGACCAGCACCTTCGTGGTGGCCGTCCACTCCTTGCCGTCCTTCGAGAACGCCACCCGCGGCTGCCGGCCGAGCAACTTCTTCCCCTCGTACACCGACCCGCCGGCGGTCATCATCAGCCGCCCGTCGGCGGTGATCGACAGCTTCGGGTCGCGGAGGTCGATGCCCTTTTCCTCCAACAAGGCGACCGATTCCCACTTCGCCCCGTCGGCCGAAGCCAGCACCCGCAGTTTGCCGTCCCCGCCGACGTGCGCGTCCCCCTCGCGGAAGGTGCAGTACCACTTCTCCTTGAACCGGATCAGGTCGGTGAAGGCGTTGTGCTTGCCGGCGTCCCAGATTTTCAGCACCTCGCCGACCACTTCCAGCTTGGGCGGTTTGGCGTCGGCCGGCTGGGCGGCGGCGAGGCCGGCGAGGGTGACGAGCAGGGCACTCATGACGGGACCTCCGGGCGGGGCACTGAGCCTACCCCAGCGGGCGGCGGGCGGCCAACCGTTTTCGTGACGCGCGGCACGCGATCGCTAATCTCACTCGGACCAGTTCGCCCCCGGATCCGTGCGGAATCATGGCCATCGCCCACACGACGGTGATCCAGCGGTGCATCGACCGGCTGTACACCAACCACCCCGGCGCGCGGGAGGAGTTGATGCGGGTCGCGGCCGAGCGGCTGCTGGTCATGGTCCGCGGGCTGATGCTCCGCTACCCCGGCTTGCGCCGCTGGGAGCAGAGCGACGACGTCCTCCAGAACGTGCAGATCCGCCTGCTCCGCTGCCTGGACCAGTTGCCCGTCGCGTCGGCCCGCGACTTCCTCCGCCTGGCGGCGGTGAACATGCGGCGGGAACTGATCGACCTGACCCGCCATCACTTCTGCGACGAAGGCGGGGGGAGTCACCACGCGACTCCGCCGGCCGACTGGGCCGGTTCGGCGGCGGCCGGTGGTGACGACCCGGCGGTGCTTGCCGAGTGGGCGGAGTTCCACGCCCTCATCGGCCAACTGCCGGACGACGAGCGGGAGGTGATGGACCTGCACTGGTACCACGAGTTGAACCAGCACGAGGTGGCCGCCCTGCTCGGCGTGTCGGAGCGAACCGTGCGGCGGCGGTGGGTGTCGGCGAAGGTGCGCCTGGCCGCCCGCCTCGACCACCCAGCGGGGGAATAATTCGCCAGAGCGGTGTCCGCCCGCGGCCGGGTGGTCCGCTGTCTGCGATGGGGGAGGTAGAGGAGGGGGACATGCTGACCGACCCGACGGGACTGGATCCGGAGTTGCTCGACCTGCTGGTCGAGTGGGAGCTGCGGCAGGCAGCCGGTACGGCGGTCACGCCCGAGGAGGTGTGCCGCGACTGCCCGGAGCGGGTGGACGACCTCCGCCGGCAGGTGGCTCGCATGGCCCGGCTGGACCCGCTGCTGGCCGTCGGTGGCAAAGCCGCCCCGCCGACCGTCCCCGGCTTCGCGCTCGACTCGGAGATCGGCCGCGGCGGGATGGGGGTGGTGTACAAGGCACGCGACCTCGCCCTCGACCGGGTGGTGGCCCTGAAGATTCCCTCCCGAGTGGGCGGCGGGCCGCTCAAGCGGTTCGAGCGGGAGGGGCGAGCACTGGCCAAACTCCGCCACCCGAGCATCGTGTCCGTCCACTCGGCCGCGGTGAGCGGCGACACACCGTTCCTGGCGATGGAGTACGTGCCCGGCGGGAACCTGGCGGAGCGGGCGAAGGAGGTGGCGGGGTCGCCGGCGCGGGCGGCCGCCCTGGTGGCACAGGTGGCCCGGGCGGTCGCCCACGCCCACGCCGCCGGCATCGTCCACCGCGACCTGAAGCCGTCGAACATCCTGATCGACGAGGCCGGCCGGCCGCTGGTGACCGACTTCGGGGTGGCCGCTCTGCTGGCCGGGGAGTCGGTGACCGGCGCCGCCGACGACACCCCGGACGATCGCGACGCGATCCACACCCGCGTCACCCGGACGGCGGGGGTCGCAGGCACGCCCGCCTACTCCGCCCCGGAGGTGTACGACCCGGTGCGGTTCGGGTCGGTCGGGCCGGCGACCGACGTGTGGGCGCTGGGGGTGATCCTGTACGAGCTGCTCACCGGCCGCCGGCCGTTCGCCGGCCGCACGTGGGACGAGTTGCGGGAGCAGGTGTGTGCCAAACCCCACGCCCCGGCGGCGGTCGGCCGGCGGTGGCGGCGGGTGATCGACCGCTGCCTGGCGAAAGTGCCGGCCGCACGGTTCCGCTCGGCGAACGAACTGGCCGACGCGCTGACCGCGACCGGGCGGTGGCGGTGGTGGGTGGCGGGCGGGCTGGCCGTGTCGGCGGCCGTCGGCGGGGCGTTCGCGGCCTGGCCCCGGCCGGAACCGCCGGCGGCCGTGTGGCCGGACGTGCCTTCGGTGCGTGACTCGCTGGACAAGCTGGTTCGCGGTGAGGCCGTGGAGTTGATCGCCCCCGACCGCCCGCCGGCCGCGTTCGACTGGGCGAGCGGCCCGGGGTCGGGGCGGGTGATCTCTGCGCCCGACGAGTCCTTCCGGGTGGTCAGCCAGTCGCCGGCCGGCTGTCTGGTGGAGTTCCTCCCCGCCCTCCCGCCCGGCCGCTACCGCATCGACGCGGACCTGCTGCACGAGACCGGCAACGGGATGAGCTGGGTCGGGGTGTACGCCGCCGCGTCGCACTGCCAGATCGCCCGCGGCCGGCAGCACTTCGTGCTCCTGGCACGGTACTCTGACCGCGGAGACACAGTGGCGGTGGGTCCGGGGAATGACGTCTCGTCGAACCGCCGTACTCACCTGCAGGCCCAGTACCTCGGCGACACCGACCGCGACCCGGTGGCCTGGTACGCCAGCGACTCGGCCCCGCACCCGAACGGGCGACTGGTGCCGCCCCCGCCCGTCGGCTGGCGGCAGGTGTCGCTCACCCTCGACCCGACGGCGGTGGCGGCGGCCCAGGCGGCCGCCCCCGTGGGCGGCATGACCTTCGAGCAGGCGATGCAGACGTTCGCCGACGCCCGCAAGGCTTTCCCGGATTTGCCGGCCGCCGGGTGGGGGGTGTCCCCGTTCGGCGGGGTCGGCGTGTACGTGACGAGCGGGTCAGTGGTGGTGCGGTCGTTCCGCGTCACCCCGCTCCCGCCCGGTGAGTAGGGCGGAGTTCGTTTCCCCACCCGGAGTTCAGGGCCATGCCGAACGTGAGCGTGACAACCAAGACCAACGACGGGACCACCGTCACCCTTTCGGGCGCTCGGAGCGACGGGACGACCGTACAGGTGAAGAACGGCAACACGGTGCTGGCCACCGACAGCGCGGCGGGAACGACGTGGACGTGCTCCTTCCCGGCCGCCGGCAACGGCACGGTCACGGTTCACGGCGGGGCGAAAACGCTGACGGTCGTCGTGCCGCCGGCCGTCATGCCCCCGCCGGGCGGGCCGTAACTCCGACCCGTGGCGGCGGGGCTACAATCCCACCCGTGTGGGTCGTGGCCCTGTTCGCCGCGGGGAGGTGTCGCGTGCTCGGCGTCCGCTGCCTGGTCGGTACGCACGACGTGCTGTTCGTCACCCTGGACACCCTGCGGTACGACGTGGCCGAGCGGTCCGCCGCTGCCGGCCGCACGCCGCACCTGACCGCCGTTCTGCCCGGCGGGCGGTGGGAGCGGCGGCACACGCCGGGAAGTTTCACCTTCGCCGCCCACGCCGCCTTCTTCGCCGGCTTTCTGCCCACCCCAGCCACACCTGGCAAGCACCCGCGGCCGTTCGCCCTGCGGTTCCCCGGCAGCGAGACCACCTCCGACGACACCGCCGTGTTCGACGCCCCCGACCTGGTCAGCGGGTTCCGCGGGGCGGGGTATCACAGCGTCTGCGTCGGCGGGGTCGGCTTCTTCAACAAGCAGACCCCACTCGGGAACGTGCTGCCGGGCCTGTTCGACGAGAGCCACTGGTCGCCCGAGTTGGGTGTGACCGACCCGCGGTCGACCGAGAATCAGGTGACGTTGGCCCTCGAACGGGTGGCCGCGGTGCCGCCCGCCGGCCGGGTGTTCCTGTTCGTCAACGTGTCGGCGATCCACCAGCCGAACCGTTTCTACCTGCCCGGCGCGACCGACGACACGCTCGCCTCGCACGCGGTGGCCTTGGAGTACGTGGACGGCCAGCTCGGGCGGCTGTTCAACGGACTTCGACACCGACGGGCATGGCTGGTGATCATCTGCTCCGACCACGGCACCGCGTACGGCGAAGACGGGTACACGGGCCATCGGCTGGCCCACCCGGTGGTGTGGGACGTACCCTATGCCGAGTTCGTTCTCCCCGCGGACCCCGGATGAATGCCACCGCTTCGCACCCGGTTTTGCATGGGTCGCCGTACGCCGGCTACGTGTACGCCTACCCGCACAAGACGGCCTACCGCCCGTTGCCGCCGAGACCGCTCGCCGACAGTTGGGCAGACGAGCCGCGTGGGAACCTGCTCCTGTACCTTCACATCCCGTTCTGCGCCATGCGGTGCGGGTTCTGCAACCTGTTCACCACGGCGAACCCGGCCGGCTCACTGGTGCCGCTCTACCTGGACGCCCTCCGCCGGCAGGCCGATGTGGTGAAGCGGACGCTGCCCGATGCCCGGTTCTCCAGTCTGGCAATTGGCGGAGGTACCCCGACGTACCTGGACGAACACGGGCTGGACGAACTGTTCCGTATTTCTCAGGTGCTGACCGGCGGGGCCGCGATGCCGACAGCAGTCGAAACGTCGCCCGACACGCTGACGGCAGGGAAGGCGGAACTGCTCGCCGGTCGCGGGGTGACGCGGGTGAGCGTCGGGGTTCAGTCGTTCATCGACGCCGAGGTGCGGGCGAGCGGTCGGCCGCAAACGCGGGCGGAGGTGGACGCGGCGCTCGGCCTGCTCCGCGGGCGGTTCGCGGTGCTGAACCTCGACCTCATTTACGGCCTGCCGGGGCAGACGGTGGAGTCGTGGCTGTACTCAGTCCGCACGGCGGTGGGGTGGGGGGCGGAGGAACTGTACCTGTACCCGCTCTACGTTCGCCCGCTCACCGGGCTGGGCAACTCGGCGAAGCGGTGGGACGACCTGCGGCTGAGTTGCTACCGCGAGGGGCGGGAGTTGCTTCTGGGTGAAGGCTACGAGCAGGTGTCGATGCGGATGTTCCGCCGGATTAGCCCCCTTACCCCCAACCCCTCTCCCGCAAGGGGAGAGGGGGGCACCATCTACTGCTGCCAGGAGGACGGCATGGTCGGGCTGGGGAGTGGAGCGCGGTCGTACACCCGCGGTCTGCACTACTCGTTCGAGTACGCCGTCGCCGCCGGCGGGGTGAAGGCGATCATCGCGGACTACTTGGCACGCACCGCCGACGAGTTGGCCACGGTGGACTATGGCTTCGAACTGGACGCCCACGAGCAGCGCCGCCGCTTCCTGCTTCAATCCATCCTGAACGCGGACGGGCTGGACGCCGCTCGGTATCACAGTCGCTTCGGCACCGACCCGAGCGACGATTTCCCCGCCCTGCACACCTTTCGCGACCTCGGCCTCCTCCAGTACAACCACCCCCGCTGGGTGCCCACGCCGTTCGGATTGGAACGATCGGACAGCCTCGGCCCGTGGCTCTTCTCCGAGCGGGTGAACGCCCTGACCGCGGAGTACCAGCCGCGATGACCTTGAGCATCCTGTACCGCGGCCCGCTCAGCAGTTGCAACTACGCCTGCGACTACTGCCCGTTCGCCAAGCGGACCGAAACGGTCGCCGAGTTGGCCTACGACCGGGAGTGCCTGGAGCGGTTCGTCGGCTGGGTCAACGGGAGATCACATCCGGTCGGTGTGCTGTTCACCCCGTGGGGTGAGGCGCTCGTGCGGCGGTGGTATCAGGACGCCCTGGCCGAGTTGACGAACATGCCGCATGTGGTGAAGGCTGCGATTCAAACGAACCTCTCCTGCAAGCTCGACTGGACTGACGCTTGCGACAAGTCGAAGCTCGCCCTGTGGTGTACCTACCACCCCGGTGAGACCACCCGCGAGCGGTTCCTGGCGAAGTGTCACGAACTGATTGCCCGCGGGGTGCGATTCAGCGTCGGGGTGGTCGGGTTGACCGAACACCTCGCCGAGATCAAGGCACTGCGGGCCGAATTGCCGCCCGCGGTGTACCTGTGGGTGAACGCCTTCAAGCGGGTGCCCGACTACTACCCGCCCGAGGTGGTGGACGCGCTCACCGCCATCGACCCGCTCTTCCCGGTGAACAACACCCGCCATCCAAGTTCGGGTCAAGCGTGCCGCACCGGGAACACGGTCATCAGTGTGGCCGGTGACGGCACGGCGCGGCGGTGTCATTTCGTGGACACGCCCATCGGCAACATTTACGATGCCGACTTCGATTCGTGCCTGATGCCGCGGCCGTGCCCGAATGCCACCTGCGGGTGCCACATCGGGTACGTCCACCTGCAACCGCTCGGCCTGTACGGGCGGTTCGGCGACGGCGTGCTGGAGAGGATACCGAACAAAGACCAACTGTAGCCGGCCTCTGTGAGGCCGGTCCGCACCGGCCTCACAGAGGCCGGCTACAAATGAGGTGCCCGAATGCGGACGTTTCAGTTCAGCGACGCGAAGTCCCACAAGTTCTGGACCATCGACGTCCAGGGCAGTTCGTTCACCGTGAAATACGGAAAGGTGGGTACGGCCGGGCAGACGCAGACGAAGTCCTTCCCGTCCGCCGAGAAGGCCCAGGCTGAAGCCGACAAGCTGATCCGCGAGAAGACCGGCAAGGGGTACCGGGAGACGACGCCGAAGGCGGAGGTGTCGCAGGCGGAAGCGTTCGAAGCCGGGCTGCTCGATCACCCGCACGACATCGCCCGGTGGAGCGCGTACTCGGACTACCTGACCGAGCAGGGCGACTCCCGCGGCGAGTTCATGCGGGTGCAACTGGCGTTGGAGGACGAGTCGCTCTCCGCCGCCGACCGCAAGAAGCTGAAGAAGGCCGAGGCCGATCTACTGAAGGCCCACGAGCGGGAATGGCTCGGCCCGCTGGCAGCGTTCACGGTCGCCGGCGAGACGGAGGAACACTACAGCCGGGGCAAGCGGGTGAAGGCCCCGCCGGTGCAGCACGAGTTCGAGCGGGGGTGGCTGCGGCGGCTCTACTTCTACAACCTGACGGTGAGCCAGGCTCGCGCCCTGGCGGCGTGCAAGGACGCCCGCTTGCTCCGCGAGGTGTGCATCGACGGCCTTGCCGCCGAGGCGCCGGAAGGCTCTGAAGATCGGTACGCCGACGCCTTCTACGCCCCCGGACCGGACGTGCCGGAGGGAGTGGACACCTACGAAGGCCCGAGCCTGCACGCCCTCTGCCGCTGCCCGCACCTGGCGGCGGTGCGGAGCTTCACCCTCGGCGACCCGGGCGACGAGGGCCGTATCGGCGGGGAGACGGTGTACCACCTCGTGAAGCAGATGCCGCGGATCGAGGAACTGGCCGTGTACGCCCACCGGGTGGACGCGAACAAACTGTTCGTGCTGCCCATGCCGAACCTGCGGGCGCTCACCCTGTTCAACAGTCACAGTTACCCGCTGGACAAACTGGCCGCCAACAAGTCGCTCACCAACTTGACCACTCTCCAGTTCCACCCGCACGCCCTCGAGTACGACGACGAGGAGCGGGGTGCTTACATCCGGCTGAAGCACCTGAAGGCGGTCTGCCGCTCCCCGCAGTTCACGCGCCTGACGCACCTGATGCTGCGGTGTACCGACTTCGGCGACGCCGGGGTGAAGGAGTTGATCGACTCCGGCCTGTTCGCCCGGCTGAAGGTGCTCGACCTGCGTGCCGGGTGCGTCACCGACGAAGGGGCCGAACTGCTGGCCGCCAGCCCGCACCTGAAGGAGTTGGAGTTCCTGAACCTGCAGAACAACGCCCTCAGCAAGGACGGGGTGAAGGCGATCAAGGCGACCGGGGTGAACGCCGACTTGTCCAGCATGCACAACCAGGGTGCCCCTGGCCCGGATGACGACGAGATGCCCGAGTTCCTGTTCGACGGCGACATCGAGTGACACCGCCCTCCTCCCTGGGAGCTGCCGATGGGAACGCGTCAACACCCCGAGGCTGTGGCGTTTGAAGCCGGGTTGCTGGACCACCCGCACGACATCGCCCGGTGGAGCGCGTACTCGGACTACCTGACCGAGCAGGGCGACCCGCGTGGCGAGTTCATGCGGGTGCAACTGGCCCTCGAAGACGAGAGCCTCTCAGCCGCCGACCGTAAGAAGCTGAAGGCCGCCGAGGCGGAGTTGCTGGCCGCCCACGAGAGAGAGTGGCTCGGCCCGCTGGCCGAGTTCACCGTCAAGGATGACTGGTCCGTACGTCCGCCGGTGACTCACGTGTTCGAGAGGGGGTGGTTACGGCGGGTGGAGTTCGAAGAACTGTGCGTGGATCATGCCCGCGCGCTGGTCGCCTGTCCCGGCGCGCAGTTCCTGCGGGAGTTGGTCATCCACACCATGACGTTGGGGGACTTGTACGAGCCCGGCCCGGACGTGCCCGAGGGCACCGACCAGCTCGATGCCAAACTGCACGTCCTCGCCGCCGGCCCCTTTCTGCGGGCGGTGCGGGCCTTCCACCTGGGGAGTCCGGCCACCCTCGGCGAAAACTACTTCTTCAGCGGGCATTTCTTCGGGGCGGCGGCCCACCTCGTCGTCCGGCAGATGCCGCGGGTCGAGCGGCTGGAACTGCACGCGTACGACGTGGACACGGCTGCGGTGTTCGCCATGCCCATGCCCGAGCTGCGCCACCTGAGCGTGATGCTCGTCTCCCGCTACCCGCTGGAACTGCTGGCGGCCAACCCGTCGGTGAGCAAGCTGGAGTCCCTCCAGTGCCAGCCGTGTGGGCGTGACCCCGGGGCGTGCATCCGGCTCGAACACCTGCAGGCCATCTGCCGGTCGCCGTACCTCAAGCAGTTGACCACCCTGTGTCTGCGGCTGACCGACTTCGGCGACGCCGGGGTGCGGGAACTGATCGACTCCGACGCCCTCGCCCGGTTGCGGGTGCTCGACCTCCGCGGCGGGTGCGTGACGGACGCCGGCGCTCGTCTGCTGGCCGTCAGCCCACATCTGCGGGGGCTCACATTCCTCAACCTGGGGCGGAACGCGCTGACCGACGCCGGGGTGGCGATGCTTCAGGCCACCGGGGTCAACGTCCACTGCGGCGACCAGCACACCGATACCGTCGTGGACCTTGAGCACCACATCCCGGACTACCTTTACGACGGCGATACCGAGTGACCCGGGTGATCCTCATCGCCAATCCCGGCACGAAGCGGTGCGAGGCGTTCTGCCGGGCGGCGGAAGCGTACGGAGTTGAACTGGCGGTGGTGCCGTGGGCGGAGGTGATCCCAGCTGGTGGCAATCTGGATCACCTTCCGCCGTTCGACCGGCCGGCCGTGGTGCGGCTGGAGTCGCCGGGCAAGGACACCACCGTCACACGGTTGCTGCTCGCGGCCGGCGACCGGCACACCGACTGGAACGCGGTGCCGATGTCGAAAGGGTTGTTGCTGCGACCCGGCCTACAGCATCACGGGTTCGCCCATGTGTTGGCCGGGCTGCGGAAGTCATTCGACGCCCGCAAGCACCTCACCCCCACCGCCTGCACGCTCGCCGTCGCTCGCATGTTCGACAAGAACAGTACGCTGGCCGACCTGACCGCCGCCGGCATTCCGGCCCCCGATTTCTTCGCTACCACCGACACCCCGGATGGCCTGTTCGAGCAGTTGCGGGAGCGCCACTGGCCGGTGGCGTACCTGAAGCTGAACACCGGGGCGTCGGCCACTGGCATTTTGGTTTGCCGGTGGGGCGGGGCGGAGTGGGAGGGCACCACCACGTTGCTCCGCCGCGGGCGTGACTTCCTCAACACCCGCCGCCTTCAGACGGTGAGCGGGGTCGAATTGCGGGAGTGCGTGCGGTTCTTGATCGGCGAGGGGGTGACGGTGCAACGGGGCGTCCCGCACGCCCAGCTCGACGGGCAAAACGCAGATTTGCGGGTGGTGTGCGTCGGCGGGAGGGCGGTCGCCACCATCTTCCGGCTGAGTCCGCACCCGATCACTAACCTGCACCTGGGCGGGCGGCGGGGCGACTGGCAGCGGTGCCGCGACGCCATCCCGACGCGGCACTGGCTGGACGCGCTCGACTCGGCGACCGCCGCCGCAGGGTGCTTCGACTCGCTCGTCGCCGGTGTGGATGTGCTGTTCGAACCCGGCTTCCGCCGGCATGTGGTGCTGGAGGTGAACGCGTTCGGCGACTTCTTCCCCGGATGGGCCGATCCGGCCGGGCGGTCGCTGTACGAGATCGAACTGCGGGCGATCGCCGGACAGTTCACCTGACTACTCGTGCCGACAGCGGACGACGCGGAAGCCGGCCGGCAGCGCGATCACCGTGTCGGTCCACTCGTGCCCGTCGAAGTGGTAGCGGACTTGTATCGCCCGGGCCGTGCCGTCCAGCAGTCGCTCCAGGGCTACCGCCGGCGGCATGTCCTCGCCGCTGGCGTACTCGGCCGGCCCTCCCTTCTCCCGCACGCCGAGTACCGTCCCGGCGGACTGGATCTCGGCGAACAGTCGTGTGAGGGTGGGCCGGTCGATCAGCCCTTCGACCAAGAGCGGCACCGGCGGGCCGTCGGCGAACGTCGGCGTGCTCACTTGCGGCCTCCGTTGAACTCCATCTGATCGAGTGCCGCACTCGGGGCGTGGCACTGGGTGCAGTTGGTCAGCCACGGGTGCGTGGTGCGGGTGCCGGGGCGGGTGACGAGGCCGTGGCAACTGGTGCAGTTCTCCCGCATCCAGGTGTGGTGCGGGATGGTGGGCGGGGCGCCGGGGTTGGCCCGCTCGCCGGGGCCGGCCCTGTAGACGCCGACGAAGGCCGTGTCGGCGGGCGTCGTCGCCTGTTCGACGTGACACTGGGTGCAGTTGGTCATCACCGCGTGGCTCATTTTCGACGCCACCCGGTCGCCCACCTTCACCCCTTCGCCGTGGCACGCCAGGCACGACGCTGCGGATTGCGCCTCCACCGGGTGCGGGATGGTCGGCGGGGCGCCGTCGTAGGCCCGGTTCTTCGCCCGGTCGGCGAGGGCGGCCAGCTTCATCCCCTCGGTGCGGACGACCGGGGCGAAGACGCCCGGCCTGTCGAACTTCAACTGCGACAGGCTGCGGTCCCACCCGCCGTTCGGGCGGATGCTCGCGGCCGGCAACTCCGAGTAGGCGACCGCGGCGGGGGCCGAGTGGTGGTCGGCGGGCGGCGGGGCGGGGCGGTCCGGGCGGTGCGGCTCGCGGAGGCCGACCAGGAAGCCGAACAGGGCGACGCCGATCATCACCGCCGCGAACAGCGTGGCGAACCGCTGCAACCGCCGCGGCAGCAGGTCGGCGGCCGTGTGCGGGTGGTCCGGCGGCGGGGTGGGTGGGGTCATCACGTCTCCTCAATTCCCGGCGGCTGACACCGCCGGTTCGCCAGTCACGCGGACACCTTCACCAGCCGCACGGCGCACTTCTTGTAGTCCGGCTCCTTGCTGAACGGGCAGTGGGCGTCGAGGGTGAGCTTGTTGATCAGCTTGGCCTCGTCGAAGAACGGCACGAACACGTGCCCCTTCGGGCACCGCCCGCGGCCGTCGATCACCGCCCGCAGTTCCAGCGTCCCGCGGCGGGTCTCCAGCCGCACCGTGTCACCCGTCTTCACCCCGAGGGCGGTCGCGTCCTCGCGGCTCACTTCCACATACGCCGCCGGCATCGCCCGCTTCAGTTGCGGCACCCGGCGGGTCATGGTGCCGGTGTGCCAGTGCTCCAGCACGCGGCCGGTGTCCAGCCAGAGCGGGTAGTCCTTGTCCGGCATTTCCGGCGGTGGCACATACGGGCGGAACCAGATGAACGCCTTGTCGTCGCCGGCGACGGAGTGGTAGAACTGCACCCCTTTGCCCTTCGCCACGTAGGGGTCGTACTCCTCCAGGAAGCGGTACCGGGTCTCCTTCCAGGTGCCGTCCGGCTGCTTCACCACCGGCCACCGCAGCCCGCGGGCCTTGGTCAGCTCACCATACGGGGCCACGTCCTTGTGCTTGATCTGGGTGAACGGCCGGTACTCCTCGTACAGTTTCTCGTCCACGTTCACGGTGCCGTAGTACTGCTCCCACTTCCACGCCTCGACCTCGGCGCCGGCCGCGTCGGCGAAATGGAACAGGAACTTGCCGTCCTTGTTCTTCATGCCGGGGTGGCCGAGGTCGAACAGTTTGCGGGCGACGGCGATCGTCTGCCAGCAGTCGTCGCGGGCGTCGCCGGGCGGGTTCACCATCTTGAACCACTGGTGCGTCCGCCGCTCGGAGTTGCCGAACACCCCGTTCTTCTCCACCCACATGGCCGACGGCAGTACCAGGTCGGCCAACTCCGTCGTGGCGGTGGGGTACACGTCGGACACGATCAGGAACTTGTTCGCCGGCTTCTTCTCGAACAGCTTCGGCAGGTTCGGCAGGCTCTGGCCGGGGTTCGTCACCTGCACCCACAGGGTTTCGATGTCGCCGTCGGTGGCACAGAACTTCTCCCACATCTGCACGGTGTGGTAACCGACCTTCGGGTTGATGCGGCCGGCCGGCAGGTTCCACAGCTTTTCGGCCTTCGCCGCCTGGTCGGGCTTGTCCACCCGCAGATCACCCGGCAGGGCGTGCGAGAGGGTGCCCACTTCACGCACCGTACCACACGCCGACGGCTGCCCGGTGAGCGACTGCGGGCCGTCGCCCAACTTCCCCCAGTGCCCGCTCAGCAGGTGGATGCCGTGGACCAGGTTGTTGATGGCAGTGCCCTGCGTGTGCTGGTTCATCCCCATGCACCACAGGCTGGTAATCTTCTTCGACTTGTCGGCGAACAGCTTGCCGAGCAATTGCAGTTGCTCAACCGACAGGCCACTCGTCTTCGCCACGTTCTCCGGCGTGTACTCCGCCAGCAGCAGCTTGTACTCGTCGAACGTGCAGGGTTCGCCCATCAGCGTTTGCGGGTCGGTGGACAGCTTCCACGGCTTGCGGAAGGTGCAGTGCTTCGTCACGAAGTCGGTCGCCACCGCGTTCGCCGCGATCACCTGCTGGGCGATGCAGTTGGCGATGGCGAGGTCCGACTGCGGCTGAAACACCATCACGTGCTCGGCCCGCTCGCTGGTGCGGGTGTGCCGTGTCGACAGGTCGATCAGGGTGATCTTGTCGCCCTTCAGCTTGCGGTCGATGAACCGGCTGAACAGCACCGGGTGCATCTCGGCGAAGTTGTT
>CAYMHO010000084.1:0-22841 GCA_964390195.1 uncultured Fimbriiglobus sp.
CCAGGGTGCTCACGGTCATGCCGATGCCCAGGAACCCGCACCCCATCGCCAGCAGACTCAGCCAGAAGAACAGCGTGCCCAGCACCGCCGGGTTATAGATCCCGGCCAGTGCCGCCGCCAGCAGCATGCCGATCACAGGGTAGAACAGGAACTTGGCCGCGACGATCTCGACCGGCGAGGCGGGCGAGAGGGCCTGCGCCAGCAGCACCCCCCGCTCCCGCTCCTCGCAGTTGAGGGACGGCAGCAGGTAACAGCAGGTGAAGTAAAGGGCGAACACCACCAGGGCGGTTGCGATGAGGGCCGGGAGGCCGAGCGGCTTCGCCCCCAGCCCGTGCCGCTGGATGAGGATCTTCGGCAGCACCCGGTCGGACCCGGCGGACGGTCGCACCCGTTCGACCTCGTCCAGCAGCGACTGGAAGGCTTCTTCCTCCGCCCACAGGTCGTCGGCCCGCAGGTGCGGGTCGCGGAGGTTGGCCGTCGGGCCGAGTTTCTCGGCGGCCATCTCGCGGAGGATCTGGCGGGCGGCGCGGAAGAACCACTCCTCGTAGGCGGCCAGGGCGTTCGGGTTTTCCGGCGGGTGCCACACGTCGAACCGCAAGTACGGGATGCCGCCGGGCGACCCGTCGTGCGTGGCCTCGACCACCCGGATGGCCCCGCTGCCGGTGCCGTACGGGATCGGCCCGGTGATGAGCTGCTGTGGTTGTGGGCGGAAGACGAGGTGCCCTTTCAATTCATCCGGGACGCGAGCCTTCAACCGGCGGATGAAATCGTTCTCGGACAGGTACTCGATGTAGCAGTGTGACATCCCGCCGACCGGGTCAGCCCCGGCGGCGCCCCCGCCTCCGGTGGACGGCTTGAAGATGGTGAGCAGGAGGGACGCCACCAGCAGCAGTCCGGCCAGGGCCAGCCCGCCGCGGTTGGCCAGGTGCCGGCGGACTTCCTTCGCCAGCAACGCCCGCAGGATGTACAGCCGCATGATGGGGGGGCACTACCCGTGGGGACGGACGGGCAAAGGTAGTGCGGGAGAGGGGACAGGTCAATCGAAACGAGCCGCGACCGCCAGGGGGGCAGGGGATTCAACCCCCGCCCCCTGGCGGTCGCGGCTCGTCAGGCACACCTTAGTACCCGAACTTCACCCGCCAGTAGTCGGCCGGGCCTTGCTTGCGGCCCATCCACCAGTGCCCGTCTTCCCAGCTGAGGGTGACGCTCCGCCAGCCGAGCGGCACCTTCGGGAACGGGTAGTACGGCCCGATATACGGGAAGGCGTTGTACGGGTACGCACTCGGGTACGCCACCCGGCTCATGTTCGGGTACGGGGCGTAGGTCGGCCAGGCGTGGTTGGGCATGTTCGGCGGGCCGCCCATCGCCCCGCCGGCCGGCCCGAGGGGCAGCGGCTCGACCACCGGGTCGGCCATCGGGGCGGGGGGCACGCCGGTCGGGGCGGCCGCCACCCGCGGGCCGCCGTCGAGCGCCTGCGTCTGCTTGAGGGTGGGCATGGTGGTCGGGACGGTCGACATGGGCGGCATGGGCGGCATGGCGGGCTTCGCCGCCTCCGCCTTCTCCACCTTCACCCCGTCCCGCACCAGGCTCACCCCCTGGATCACCTGCACCGCCTTGAGGACGTCCGACTTGTGGGACTCCTCCTTGCAGGTGCCGACGATCGTCACCGTCCCGCCCTCGGTGTACACCTTCAGGTCGGCGGTGCCGGGCAGGGCGGCCAGTTCCTTCGCCACCTTCTCGGCCAGCTTCTGGTTGGCGGCCATTTCGGTGGTCGGCAGCTTGGCCTTCGGCGCGTCTTGGGCGACGGCGACGGAGGCGGACAGCGCCCCCACGGCGGCCAGCAGTTTGAGCGTCTTCAGAGTCACGCGCGGTCCCTCCATGAACCGGACGATCCGACGGTACAGTTCGGCCATCCGTAGGTGCCGGTTCTATCGGCCCGCCACCGCCGACAGACCCACGCGAGCGGGTGGTTCCGGTTGGGCGAATCGTTCATGGCGACCGGCGAACCGCTATAGATTACCCGCCTTGCCAGATCCGGCCGGCTCCGCCCGGCGTTCGCCTTGCCCGCCGGCCGCCCGGCTGGTAACATTCTGTTCGTCCGGTTCCGCCGACTTAGCTCATCCGGTAGAGCGGCGCTTTCGTAAAGCGCAGGTGGCGAGTTCGAGTCTCGCAGTCGGCTCTGACTGTCCGAACGCCGCGGGTGACCCCCGCGGCGTTTCTGTTTCACGTTCACCCCGCCGTCCGTCCGGCGGGGTTCGGGTTGACGGGGTCGACCGGATATGGGAAATGCGCACCCTTCGGAGACAGACCGGGCGTGTCGGGCGGGGCCGGAACACCCCACCCGACGGACGCGGAGAGGCACCTGCGATGAGGCACACGTTGACACGCTTTGTTCTGGCGGGGGTGGTGGCGGCGGGAACCGCCGCCGCCGCGCCGGCCTTCTACTGGGTCGGCTGGCCGGGGGCGAACCCGGTCGCCCCGCCGAGCATCGTTCCCGACACCATCCGGGTGGACTACCGCGACCCGACGCCCACGGTCGTCACCCCGCCGCCGGGCGGGGAGCCGCCGGGGACGGAGGAACCGCCGGGCGTACCTGAGCCGGCCACGCTGACGGTGGCGGCGATCGGGCTGGCGGGGGCGGCCGGGTGGTGGTGGAAGTGGCGGAAGAAGAAGTGATGAAAGCGGTGTAGCCGCGAGCCGGAGGCGAGCGCGTCATTCACGCGCTCGCCTCCGGCTCGCGGCTACGTTTAGGCCGCCACCACGTTCGCCCGTCGCCCCGGCACCTTCTTGGTGGCGTTGCGGGTGTCGATCACGCACTTCGCGTGCTTCACGATGAACTCGTAGTCGTAGGCCGTGTGGTCGGTGGCGATGAGCACGCAGTCCTGGGCGGCCAGGTATTCGCCGGTGAGGGGCTGGCTCTCCATCGGCGGCAGGTGCGGCCAGTGCCGCATGGCCGGAAGCGTGGGGATGTGCGGGTCGTTGTAGCTCACCACCGCACCCTTCTTCAGCAGCAGGTCCATCAGCTCGAAGCCGGGCGACTCCCGCGGGTCGTCGATGTCCTTCTTGTACGCCATGCCGAGGATGGCCACCTTGCTGCCCCGCACCGGCTTGCCGGCGTCGTTCAGGGCGTCGCCGACTTTGTTCACCACGAACGTCGGCATGGCCGTGTTCACCTCGCCGGCCAGCTCGATGAACCGCGTGTTCATGCCGTGCCGCTTCGCCACCCAGGCCAGATAGAACGGGTCCAGGGGGATGCAGTGCCCGCCGAGGCCGGGGCCGGGGTAGAACGCCTGGAAGCCGAACGGCTTGGTCTTCGCCGCGTCGATCACCTCCCACACGTCGATGCCCATCCGGTCGTACAGCACCTTCATCTCGTTCACCAGCGCGATGTTCACCGCCCGGTACGTGTTCTCCAGGATCTTGCACGCCTCGGCGATCTCGGGCGTGCTCACCCGCACCACCTGCGGGACGATCTTCTCGTACAGGGCGCAGGCCACGTCGCCGCTCTTGTCGCACAGCCCGCCGACCACTTTGGGGATGTGAGACACCGAGTGCGTCGGGTTGCCGGGGTCTTCGCGTTCCGGGCTGAACGCCAGGAAGAAGTCGCGGCCGGCCTTCAGTCCGGTCCGCTCCAGCACCGGCAGCACTTCGCCGCGGGTGGTGCTCGGGTACGTCGTGCTTTCGAGGACGATCAGTTGCCCCTTGCGGAGCTGGCCGGCGATGGCGTGCGCGCTGTTCACCACGAACGAAAGGTCCGGCTCGCGGGCGTCGGTCAGCGGCGTCGGCACGCAAATGAGCACGCAGTCGGCTTCGCCCAGGCGGGTGAACTGGTCGGTCGCCTCGAACCGGTTCGCCCGCATCTCGCGGACGGTGTCGTCCGGGATCTGCTTGATGTAGCTGCGGCCGGCGTTCAGCTTGTCCACCTTGTGCTGGTCGATGTCGAACCCGAGCACGCGGAAGCCGGCCCGGGCGAAGGCGCGGGCGAGGGGCAAGCCCACGTAGCCCAGGCCGATGATGCCGACGGTGGCGGTACCGGTCTGAACGCGGGACAGCAAATTCGAGAACGGGTCGGCCATGGCCTCTCCATCCGTGGAGCGGGGTCGAAGGTGCGGCGTCGTGCCGTGGGAGGGATGGTGTCAAATTCTCGGGGGGTGTGTCAACGCCAAGCCGGTAAGAGTTGCAAAGGGGGTGTCGGAGAACGGGACACGAGCCGCGACCGCCAGGGAGCGGGGTTTGAATCACCCGCTCCCTGGCGGTCGCGGCTCGTTGAGACTACCGCTGCTCGCGGACGTTGAACTCCAGCTTCCACTTCTGCTTGCCGTCCTTGCTGTAGCACCACAGCTCCAACTGCCCGACTTCCGTCACCTTGCTGTGCAGGTGGACGTTCACCCGGCCCCGCTTGCCGTCGAGCGTCGCCCGCACCGGGGCCAGTTCGTCGATTTGCCCTTCCCACTCGTCGATGACCGCCCCCGGCTTGTCGTCGCGGCGAACGGTGCTGCCGAGGAAGCGGAACTCGACCTCCTCGCCGACCACCAGCCCGAACTCCTGCTGCGGGATGTCCGCTTCCGTCCCCTCCTCCATGCCGAACGGGGTGACGCACAGGGCCTTGATCGGCTGCGGCATGCCGGGCACGGCGGGCATGGCGGTCTCGACGCCGATGTAGTACGCCCGGGCGGTCCCCCCGCGGATCCGCACCCCCTTACCCCGCCGCACCAGCCCGTAGTACGCCGCCCCCTTCGCCACCGCCTGGTCCAGGTCGGCGCCGGACAATTCCCGCGTCGGCTCGGCCTTCGCCGCCTTCGCCCACTGGTTCAAAACAGCCATGAACCGGTTCCGCATCGGGTCGGCCTTGAACACCCCCCCGTTGAACAGCACCGCGGTGGGCAGGCTGGCGTCGCCTTTCTTCTTCTTGCCGCCCGGCTTCTCGCGGCCGGCCAGTGCTTCGGCCTGCCGCGTGAGGAAGTGCGCGAGGTGCCGGGTGACGCCCGCGTCGGCGACATACGGCAGCCCGAGTTCCTGCAACCCGGCGGCACGGCTGCGGGCCGGTTCGGCGTCCCGCGGGCAGTCGGGGAAGAAGCCGTCGAGCAGCACCTTTTCCACTTCGGCCCGCGGCAGGTCGTACTTGATGGTGGACGCGATCACCGACCGCCCCTTGCCCAACACGGTGACGGGGGCGGACTGCAGCGACTTGTCGGCGAGTATTTGCTCCTTCGCCGCCCGCGCCGCGTGCGTCATTTGCAGCATCTGCTGGGCGTCGAGCTTCGTCCCCTGTTTGGCCAGTTCTCCGGCCACCGTGTACGCCAGGCTCAGGTCCATGTTGTCGCCGCCGAGCAGCAAGTGGTCGCCGACCGCCAGCCGCGTCAGGCTCAGGTTGCCCCCCTCCTCGCTCACCTCCACGAGCGTGAAGTCGGTGGTGCCCCCGCCCAGGTCGGCCACCAGCACCAGGTCGCCGACGTTCACCTGCTTCCGCCAGTTCTCCCCCTGGCCATCGATCCACGCATAGAAGGCGGCCTGCGGTTCCTCGAGCAGCGTCAGGTGCTCGAACCCGGCGGCCCGTGCCGCTTCCACGGTCAGTTCGCGGGCCGCGGCGTCAAAGCTGGCCGGCACCGTCAGGATGATGTCCTGGGCTTCGAGCCGGTGGTCGGCGAGGCCCTTGGCCATCGTGTGGTTCCACGCCTCGGCGATGTGCTTCAGGTAGCGCACGGAGGCATCGACCGGGGAAATGCGGCGGTCGTTCTCGCCGGCCCGGAACGGCAGGATGGCCGCCTTGCGGTCCACCCCGGTGTGGCACAGCCAGCTCTTTGCCGAAGACACCAACCGCGTCGGCACCTTCGCCCCGAAGTTCTTGGCGAACTCGCCGACGGAGTAATCGCGGTCGGCGTCCCACGGCAGCTTCATCGCCCCTGCGGGCTGCTCGCCCGGACCGGGCAGGTAGAGCGACGACGGCAGGAGGGCGCGGTCGGCGACTTCGCCGGGGTTCACCACTTGCGGGATGAGGAACGGTTGCACCTTCGGGTCGCCGCCGGCCCCGGTGTCCACATAGGCCAGCGCACAGTTGGTGGTGCCGAGGTCGATGCCGACGACGAAGCGGGTGTGCATGAGAGCCTGGCTCGGGGGTCTCGGGACGACAATCGGGATATTCTACGCCCCTTTTCCCGCCGGGCGAATCGTCGTCACCCGCCTACCGACATCGGCGCCGCCCGCACTTCGCCCTACATTCCCACCCAAATTCACCCCCCGGCCGGGCGAACACCATTTACCCCTCCAACGGCAGGAGCCGCCGTGACCACCCCGCCCACCGTTGACGAACTCATCGCCGGCACGGCAGTCGAGCCGCGGCCGTACCAGGCCCGGATCGTGAACAAGGCCCTCGACCTGTTCCTGACGAAGCAGCTCCGCTCGGTGCTGGTCGAAAGCCCGACCGGTAGCGGGAAGACGGTGATGGGCCTGCTGATTGCCGCCGGGCTGCAAAAGGCGCTCGGGCTGAAAGTCGGGTGGGTGGCGATGCGGCGGTACCTGTTGGCCCAGGCGAAAGCGGAAGCGGCCGAGCGGGGCATCCCGGTCGAAGCGCAGTTCATCAGCATGTTCGACAAGAACCCGCCGGAGGGTCTCGACCTGCTCGTCGTTGACGAGGCCCAGCACGACGCCGCCGGCAGCATGGCCCACCTGCATAACGTCGTCCGCCCGCGGTTCATCCTCGGTCTGTCCGCCACCCCGTTCCGGGCGGACAAGGTGAAGTTGTGTTTCGACAGCGCCATCCGCGACGCCGGCATCCGCACGCTCATCGAAGACGGCTACCTGTCCCGCTTCAGGCACTACACGATCCCGGCGTACACCCCCGAGGCGGTGAGCGAACTGTACCTGAGCGACCGCACCCGCTGGGGCAAGTCGGTCTTCTACTTCCACACCATCCCGCAGTGTGAACGGGCGACTGAACTGCTCCGGGCCGGCAGGGCGAGGGTGGAATTGGTGACCGCCAGCGGCGACCGCGACGCCCAACTGGAGGCGTTCGAGAACGGCCGACTCGACTGCCTGGTGAACTGCATCGTGCTGGCCGAGGGGTTCGACTGCCCGAGCCTGCAAACGGTGTTCTGCCGGCCGAGCGAGAAGGGCATCACAGTGCAAATGTGCGGGCGGGTGCTGCGGAAACACCCGGACGTGCCGGCGAAGAACGTCGTGCAGTGCCAGAAGACCCGCTGGCCGTTCGTCCGCACCGCCGGGGCCGAGTTCCAGTACGTGCTGACCGACGGCGAGTGGCGCTCGCTGACGGTGAACCCGAAGCTGCAACAGGTGGCACTGTCCACCATGCGGGCACTCGCCAAGACGCCCGTCGAGTTGCCCGAGTTCCTGAAGAAGAACCAGCCCCGCCGCGTCGCGCAACGGCAAGAGCGGGAATAAGTGCTCTGCTCGCTCCGCGAGCGGCATCAATCAAGACCGCTCGCGGAGCGAGCTGAGCACTTCGAAACACCCCACCCCCACCCCGGAGTCCGTCCCATGTCCGCCACCTTCGAGTACGGCGTCTGCCGCCTGCGAGACCTGCAAGTGCCCGAGTCCGCGGGACCGGCCGACGCCGACAAGCCGCAGCTGAACCGCAACTGCGCCACCCTGCTGCTGAACGACCGCCCGGTGAAGACGAGCAAGCGGTTCTGGAACAGCCTGCAAATCCGCTTCGGGTTCACCCCGAACATCTTCCGCTACTTCACCCACGCCGAGGTGTTCCGCCGCATCAACGGCCGCAGCCCGGACGACAAGATCCGCTACTGCCTGGAGGGCACGTCGGACGAAAGCCGGCCGCGGCTGCTGGCCGTGAGCAACCCGACCGGCGGGCTGGTGGACAAGGACGAACTGGACAACCTGCTCAGCCGCTACCGGGCGAAGGAGAGCAAGTACCACGACGGCATCGTGCGGAGCTTCCACACCCCGCGGCACGGCGGGCCGTTCACCATCGCCGGCGACGGGTTCGAGGCGCAGTACGTCATCGAGACGCCGATCGACGGGTTCGGCCGGCCGATGGTCTACCTGGCCATGCTGCGGCAGATTTGCACCAACGGGGCGATCGCCATGACCCCGGCGTTCCGGAGTGAAATCAACCTGGGCAAGGGGACCGGCAAGAGCGGGGCGAAGGCGTCGTTCGGCCTGGAGCGGGCGCTCGAGGGGTTCAACAACGAGGAGGGGTTCGCGGCCCTGCGGCAGCGGTTCGAAGGGGCGACGCGGTCGTGGGCGAGCATCCACGAGGTGAACCGCCTGGGCCGAACCATCGGCCAACTGATGACCACCAGCGACCTGCCCCTGCGGTTCGAGAGCAAAGGGGGCGACGGGGCCAGCCACCTGGACGGGTACAGCGTGACCGGGGCGTACCGCCGGATCACCGGCGACCTGATGAGCATGTACGGGCTGGCCAACATGGACGCCATCTCGGCCAAGCGGCAACGCACCCTGCCGACCGCCTGCCGGGTGTACGACCTGATCAACTTCGCCAGCGAGCTGGCCACCCACCACGCCAAACCGGCCGGCGCCCGCAAACTGCAGGCGTACATCGGCGACATGGTGAGCGGCGAGTTCGACCTGGAGAACACCGCCGACCAGTTCGCCGACTGGCGGGACTTCTTCCTGGACGAGAGCGTGCCGGCTACAAAAGGGAGCGGGCGGGGTGGTTCGCCACCCCGCCCGCCGTCGTTCGGTCGGTCACTCACCCGCCGGCTCGTCCTCCTCCTCCTCGTCGTCGTCCAGGTCGTCGTCATCGTCGTCCAGGTCGTCGTCGAACTCGTCGTCGAACTCGTCGTCGTCGTCGTCGAACTCGTCGTCCTCGTCGTCGTCGAAGTCGTCGTCGTCGAAGTCGTCTTCGTCGTCGTCCAGGTCGTCGTCGTCGTCTTCCAGGTCGTCGCCGGCGTCGTCGGCCTCCTCCTCGGCCTCCTCGTCGGCGGCGCGGGCGGGCATGATCGCCCACAGCTCGTCCAACCACCCCTCGTCCGTCGGCGCTCCGGCCACGGCGGGCAGACATGTCGCGGGCATCGGTCGTCCTCTCTTCGCGGTGCGGCCCGGCGGGTGTGGCGACTTCGCCCCACGGCACCCGCCGGTGCCAAGTTCGTGTCGAATGTCAGCGCCCGGCCGGGGTGGGGCCACCGGCCGGGCGAGGCCGTCGGGATCGGGGCCGGCACCGAAAAAACGGCGGGCCGGGTCGGTCCGCCGCGTCGGTCCGGTTAAAGGTAGGCGCTTCTTAGCAGGGGAAAAAACGGCGTCAAGCACACCCGCGGAGAAAATCCGCCGACCGGTCGTGGCGGTCGGAATCTCGGGCGGGCGGGGGTTGCCTCCGGGGTCCGCTGATCCCTACGCGGTCGTCACCACCGGGTCCCGCTCCCGCACACTCGCCCACGCCGTCGCGCCGACGGCCGACGCCAGCCGCCCGGCCAGTTCCTCCACCGCCGGCCGCTCGCTCGCGTAGTGCCCCGGCAGCACCAGCCCGACCCCTGCCGCCTCCGCCGTCAGGCAGTCGTGGAACCGCACCTCGCCGGTCACGAACACGTCCGCCTTCGCCCGGACGGCGTCGGTCAGGAATTCGCCGGCCGCCCCACAGGCGATCGCCACCGTCGTCACCGCCATCGCCCCGTCGCCGACGGATTGAACCGCGGTCGCGTGGCACGCCGCCTTGACCCGCCGGGCGAACTCGGCCAGTGTCGTCGGGCTGGCCAGGGTGCCGACCCGCCCCTCCCCGCCATCCGGACTCGCCCGCAGCGGGTACACGTCGAACGCCGGCTCCTCGTAGCTGTGGGCGGCCCGCACCGCCCGCACCGCCGCGTCGATCTTCCCTTCGGGCACGAGCACCTCCAACCGCAACTCGGGGGCGTCCTCGCGTCGACCCACTTGCCCGACGGTCGGGTTCGCCCCGGCGGTGCCGAAGAAGGTGCCGGTACCCGGCGTGCGGAAACTGCACTGCTCGTAGGCGCCGATCACGCCCCCGCCGGCGGCGAAGACGGCGTCCGACACCTTCGCCAAATCCGCTTCGGGCACGAACACGGCGAGTTTGCACTGGCGAGCGCCGTCCTTCGGTCGCAGCGGTTTCACGCCGGTCAGGCCGAACCGGGCGGCCAGGGTGTCGTTGATCCCGCCGGGGCAGTTGTCGAACGACGTGTGCGGCGAATAGACCGCGATCCCTGCGGCCAGCAACGGCCCGAGTAACCGCCCCTCCGAAGTGAGCGAACTCAACTTCTTCGCCCCGCGGAACAGGATCGGGTGGTGTGTGACAATCATTTGCACGCCTTCTGCGACCGCTTCCGCCACCACGTCGGGCGTGACGGTCAAGCAGGTGAGGATGCGGTCGGCCGGTCGGCTCGTGTCGCCGAGCAGCAGGCCGGTGTTGTCCCAATCGGCCGCCAGCCGCGGCGGGGCGAAGCGATCCATGTAGGCGACGACGTCGGCAACGGAGGGCATGGCGGGATTCCGTGAAACACGCGGGCGGGGCCGGGGGTTATTGTGGGGAGTGAGCGGAACCTCCGCCAAGATGCAGAGCTCTCATGGCCGATGCCCTTCACCCTTCACCCGCGCGGCACCAGCGACGACCCTCCGCTCGGTTATGGCTGGTAGCAGCGGTGGCTGTCGCCTTGCTGTTCGTGTCGGTTGTGGCCGGCTGGTTGTGGTTCGGTGAACTCGGCGGTGGGGAGACACGCGATTCGCCCGACGGCCGGTTTGAAGCGTCAGCGTTCAACAAGAGCTGCGGTACGATTCAGGGCACCCGCGAGGGGTGGGTCGAAATCCGTGTCACGGAGCGGGGTACCGGCCGTGAGGTGTGGATGGTGAAGCGACACCCGCCGCCAGGAACCGCCCCCGATTACGGGATGAGAGGGGTAAAGTTCGTCGAATGGGCGGCAGATTCGACGGCGGTGTCGATAGATGTTGGTGGAGGCCAAAAGATGACGTTCCCGGTGCCGTAATATGCGCGATAAAGGGTGGACGAGCCGGCGTCAGCCGGCGACCCCGCCAACAAATACTCAGGATACCCATATGCGTCTCGCCCTCGCTTCCCTGCTGCTGTTCGCCGCCGTCGCCCCTGCCGCCGAACCGGCCAAGCAGGAGGTGGAACTGACAAAAGACGTGGCGTACCGCTCCGACAAAGAGGCCGACAAGACGCGGCACAAGCTGGACATCTATGTGCCGAAGGGGAAGAAGGACTTCCCGGTGCTGTTCTTCGTCCACGGCGGGGCGTGGAGGATGGGCACGAAGGAGACGTTCAGCGGGCCGGCCAAGCAGTTCGCCGAACACGGCATCGGGGTGGTGTGCCCGAACTACCGGCTGTCCCCGGACGTGAAGCACCCGGCCCACATCGAAGACGTGGCGAAGGCCTTCGCGTGGACGGTCGACAACGTCGGTAAGTACGGCGGGGACGCGAAGAAGGTGGTCATCGGCGGGCACTCGGCCGGCGGGCACCTGGCGGCGTTGTTGGCCACCAACGAGGACTATTTGAAAGCCGAGAAGCGGTCGCTGGCCGACGTCCGCGGGGTGGTCGGCGTGTCCGGGGTGTACCTGATCGACGCCCGGCTGAAGATGTTCGCCGACATCTTCGGGGAGGACGAAAAGGTGGTGAAGACCTCCTCGCCCATCGAGCACGTCGGGGCGGGCAAGCCGCCCATGCTGCTCGCCTTCGCGGAGAAGGACTTCCTCGGCCTGCCGGGCATGGCGGACGTGTTCGCCAAGGGGCTGACGAAGGCGACGAGCGAGGCGACGGCGAAGGAGTTCAAGGGCCGCGACCACATCACCATCATGACCGACATGAAAAAGGCCGACGACCCGCTGTTCGTCGAGGCGAAGGAGTTCATTCTGAAAGTCACCAAGTGACGGCGTGAGCCGCCCGGGTGTCAGCAACCCAGGCGGCTCACTGTTCCATCGGGTCCTCGCCCCCTTCCCGCTTCCACACCACGTAGTTGTCCCAGTTCGCCCGGCTCAGCTTGAACGGCGGGAAGTCGTGCGGGCCGATGCTCAGGTACCCCCGCGGCGGGCGGTCCGGGTCGGGAGAGTTCTCGAACTCCAGGACCACGTCCCGGCGGGCGGCCACCAGCATCTCACCGGCCGGATCGAGGAAGAAGGCCGACTCGCCGAGCAGCAGGCCGGTGAGGAACGGGTCGGTGGGGAAGGCGACGGCCCGCGGGTCGGCCTTCGGGTCGGCGTCCCGCAGGTCGGCCAGCAGGCTGTTGAACCACCGCAGTTGGTCGCGGGTGGGGCGGGTGGGCATCCGCTTCAGCAGGCCGGCGTACGACCGCAGCAGGTTCAACCCCTGGAACGTCCACAGGACGCTGAAGATGATGAACACCGGGTCGGCCCCGCGGCCGGCCTTCCACCACAGGTACGCCCGCACCCCGTTCGACCCGGCGAAGGCGAGCATGACGATGCCGTCGAACAGTAACCCCTCGGCCGACGGGAAGAACCGCTGCATCAGGCCGACGAGCACCTCGAGCACGGCCAGCCCGAGGGCGATCATGCTGAACACCCCCCACGGCTCTTTCGTCAGGTAGACGTACACGAAGTACCAGAAGCCGAGCATCATCAGCCCGAACACCAGGCTGTGCGTGCCCCGGCCGCGGACGTGCTCGCACACCTTGCGGTACTCGGCCACCCGCCGCATCACCCGGCGGGTCTCTTCCGGCGTCGGCTCGTTCGGCTCGTCCATTGGTGGGCATCTCGGGGTGTGGACGGGGCATTATAAGTGCTCTGCTCGCTCCGCGAGCGGTCATCAAACCCGCTCGCGGAGCGAGCAGAGCACTACGCCACCCCCTTCGCCGGCCAGCCGTCGCACCGCCGGCAGACGAACACGTGGTAGTTGCTCGCCAGCGCCAGCCCGGCCGCGTTCTTGGCCGACGCCAGCAGGTCCGGCCGGCCGGCCTCCTCCCGCGGGATCCACGTCGGCTCCCGCCACTCGTTGGCGTCGAGCGTCAGCAGGTAGTCCATCGCCCGCTTGCAGGTGTCGCAGCTCGGCGGGTTCGCCCCGCCCGCCCACCACGGGAACCCGCCCACCTTCGTCCCGGGTGCCACGCTCAGTTGCTCGGCGTACAGCTTCACCGGGTCGCGGCCGCCGCCGGGCTTCCACTGCTCCAACCGCTCGCGGAACGGCGTCACCTTCGCCGTGCTCCAGTCGGGCAACTCCAGCACCTTTTCGACGAACAGCCGGCACGGCAGCGGGACGTAACCGGGGAACGCGTGCGGGTGGGTCGGCGGGTCGGCGTACGGGCCGGGCACGTCCTTCAGCTTCCGCCACACCAGCATCGGCTTCGGCAGGCCGGTGTCCTTGTGGTCCCGCGGCGACCAGAGCAGTTGCAGGACGTCGCTGCCCGGCTTGAACTTCACCTGACTCGGGCAGTCGTCGGCGAGCAGTTGTAGCACCGGCACGTACGGGATCTTGAACACCTCGCACGTCGGCCACGCCTCGCCGGCCGGCCACGCGATCGCCCCGCCGAGTTTGCTCTGGTTCGCGGCCGGCTCGTCCGAGAACCGCGGCTGCAGGCGGTGGGTCATCCGCAGGAGTGGCTTCAGTTCGGGGAACTCCTTGACCAGGTCGCGTTCCCGTGCCGGGGTGGTGCGGACGGCGTCCGCCGGCACCCGTGCGACGGCCAGGGCTTGCCGCAGGGCGGTGCGGGCGGCCTCCTCGTCCGCAATGCGTTTGGCGTCAGCCGGCGACAGGGTGACGGCGTTCGGGTCGCGGCGGCAGCCGGCGAACGGCAGGGCGGCGGCGGCGGCGAGGAACAGGCGGCGGGTGTGCATACGCGTTCCGTGGGTGGCGTCATCTGCTATGGTAGGTAGATGACCCCCCGTGCCCTCGACACCGTGCCCCCGGCCGTCGCCCACCGCGTGCGACTCCTCCGCGACCTGCCCCCCGGCGAACTGCTGATTCACGAGATCTACCGCAGTCTGCAAGGGGAAAGCACCTTCGCCGGCCTGCCGTGCGTGTTCGTCCGCACCGCCGTGTGCGACTCCCGCTGCTCGTGGTGCGACACCCCCCACGCGTTCACCCAGGGCGAACGGATGAGCCGGTCGGCGGTGTTGGAACAGGTGTTGGCGTTCGACTGCCCGCTGGTCGAGCTGACCGGCGGCGAACCGCTCCTTCAGCCGGACGTGCTGCCGCTGATGACCGAGCTGTGCGACGCGGGCAAGACGGTGCTGATCGAGACGAGCGGGGCGCACGACGTGGGCATCATCGACCAGCGGGTTCACGTCATCATGGACCTGAAGTGCCCGGACAGCGGGGAGTGCGACCGCAACCGCTGGGCCAACCTGGACGTGCTGAAGCCGACCGGCCAGATCAAGTTCGTGATCGCCAGCCGGCGGGACTGGGAGTGGGCCGAAGGCACGATCCGGGAACACCGGCTGGACGAGCGGTTCGAGGTGCTGGTGGGCGGGGTGTTCGGGGCGGTGGAATTGAAGGACTTGGCCGAGTGGGTGCTGGCGAGCGGGCGGACCGTGCGGATGCAGCTCCAGATGCACAAGTACGTGTGGGATCCGAAGGCCCGCGGGGTGTGATCGGGTTAGCCGCGAGCCAACGGCGAGCTCGCCTCCCGCGCTCGCCGTTGGCTCGCGGCTAACCTTTCAGCAGTGCCACCACCTCCGCCTGCAACCCCGGCGTGCACGCGATCAGCCCGCCCCGCCGCTTCGCCCCCCGCTGGCCGTACCGCACCGTCCCGCCGTCGAACTCGCACACCACCCCGCCGGCCTCCAGCACCAGCACCTCGCCGGCGCACACGTCCCAGTCGTGGAACTCCGAGTAGCTGTTCACGTACACGTCGGCCTCGCCGCGGGCCACCTGGGCCAGTTTGATGCCGGCCGAGTACGTCTCGATCACCTTCGCCGGGCGGAGCTTCGTCACCACCGGCTTCGTCTTGCCCGCCCTGCTGTGGCTTTGTGTGAGGGTGGCACGCGGGAGGGTGTCGCACGCCGTCACCCCGCACCGCACCGGCTCGGCGTCGCCGTCCTTCCGCCAACAGCCGTGCCCGACCGCCGCATACGTCACCCGGTTCTTGGTCGGCTCCAGCACCACCCCGACGACCGGCCGGTCGCCCACCGTCAGCCCGATCATCACGCTGAACTCGCCGTTCTTGATGGCGAACCCCTTGGTGCCGTCGATCGGATCGACCACCCAGGTGCGGGCCGCCCCGTCCGGCGCGAGGGCGGCCGTCGGCGTGGCCTCTTCGGCCACCAGCCCGTCGGCCGGGAAGGCGGCGTTCAGGTGCTTGAGGATGACCTCTTGTGCCCCGCGGTCGGCGTGGGTGGAGATGTGCGGCGGGGCGTCCGGGATGGCGGTGAAGGCGGCGTACTCGGCGGCCAGGTACTTGCCGGCGGCGTCGGCCGCCGCCAGCGCTTCGCGGAGTTCGAGTGAGTAGTCCATCCGGGTAGTGTAGCGGTTCCGTTCGGGTGGCCCGCCCTCGCCGAGGGCGGATTCAGACCCGGCTCGCGGCGAGAGCCGGCCACCCTTCTACATCGCGGCCGCGCCCAGGTTGCCGATCTGGATTCCGGACGCCTCCGCCTGCTTGCCCTTCGGCACCTGCTGGGTGCCGAAGTACCCGGTCCAGGCGAAGCCGATCACTTCGGGGGTCAGTTCGAGCGGCTTGCCGCGGAACTTGCAGATGTCCCGCGACCGCTCGATCAGGTCCCGCGGCTCGCACGCCCGCAGCTCCCGCTCCTCCTTCTGGTACCGCTCCAGAATGCCCTCCAGGATGCCCGGCGGGACCGCCACCCCCTGCTTCGCCGCGTACCCCTTGAAGATCTTCGTGTACTGTTCCGGGGTCGGCGCCTCGAGCAGCAGCCGGTACCCCATCCGCCGCAGGAACGCCGGGTCGGTCACCGTCTCCAGCCCCAGGTTGGTGGCGATGATGAGCACCTGCCGCAGGGGCACGCAGATCTTCTGCCCGGTGGTCATGGTGAAGTAGTCCACCTGGTGCTCCATCGGGGTGATGAAGCGGTTGAGCAGCTGGTGCGGGGACACCCGCTCGCGGCCGAAGTCGTCCACCAGGAAGATGCCGCCGTTCGCCTTCAGGTGCGGCGGCGCCTCGTAGTACCGCAGGGCCGGGCTGTACACCAGGTCGAGGTATTCGAGCGTCAGTTCCCCCCCGACCACCACCATCGGCCGGCGGGTGCGGACCCACCGCTGGTCGATGGACGTCGACTTGAGCGCGTCCGACTCGATCCGCTGGTGCACCTGCTCGTCGAACAGGCGGATGACGTCGCCCCGCACGCTCAGGCAGTACGGCACCCACACGTCCCCTTGCAGGGCCTTGTGGATCTGCCGCCCGATGCTGCTCTTGCCGTTGCCCGACGGGCCGTACACGAACAAACTCCGCCCGCTCGACGCCGCCAGCCCGGCCAGTTCGATCGCCTTGTCCGTCAGCACCAACTGCGACAGGGCTTCGGTCACGTGCGCCGGCTTCACCTCCGGCGAGTGGGCGAACTCCCACCGCAGCATGGCGGCGTACGCGTCCAGGCTGACCGGCGCCGGCCCCAGGTAGCTGTTCACCTCCAGCGCCCGCTCGGCGTGCCGCCGGCCGGTGTCGGTGATGCGATAGATCGGCCGCTCCTTCGTCCCCGACATGGTCGTCTCGATCCACCCCTCGGTGAGCAGGGCCGAGCACACCTCGGCCGCCACCGCCGGCGGGATCTTCAGGCGGTCGCACAGGACGTCGGCGGCGAACCGGTTGCTCGCGTGGGCGAACTTGGCCGCCAGGTCCAGCAGCGTGCCCTCGCTCAACTTCATGTCGGCGATGGTCTGCGGCGCCCGCGGGCAGACCATGTCGCCCAGCCGCCCGAGCGGCGGCAGGTTCGGGTCTTTGCTTGGTGAAGGTGCGTCCATCGTCGCGCGGCCTCGGCTGGTCGATTCGGTGGGGAAGTGGGGAGGGAGGTAGTGTAGCGGCAGCGGAGCTAGAAGTGGGAAGCCAGAGCCAGAGGGTGACAGGACCCGCGGCCCCCGGCGTGCGGGTGGCGACCACTCGCCCCCGGCGGCCGCGGGTCTATTGTTGTGCATCCGACGGCGGTATGCCCGCGTCACGCCGAATGGCGTTGGCGATTTGGCCGACGGTCAGTCCGGCAAACAGTTGGTCCCGCTCGACGGTGTAGTCGCCGGACCCGTTGGTGAACTGCGTGATGAACCGAGCGGTGTCGGCCGGCCCGAACTCACGGGCTAACACCAGCATCGCCCGGCGGGTCAGTTCTGCCAGGGTCAGGGGCGGTTGGTTGGCGGCGCTCATAGGTTCAATTCCGTTGTCAGTTCGAGCGGGGGCATCGCTCGTAGCGGCGGATTGACGGCCACCCGTGCCCGCCGCAACAGCCGGTCGTCGCACGTTCAGAAGAATACCGCACCGACGGCCTCGGCGGAGGCGACATGCAGAGCATCCAGGGGTTTCATCCCGCCCGCTTCGAGGGTCGAGGCACGCCCTTCCACCGCCGGAGTGAGCGGCTGGTGAACGACCGCAATGGCGACGCCGTCTCGGCGAAGGTGCGACGGTCGGGATGTGGGTTCCAGCCGATTTCGAACACCAATGCGTCGGAGGACACCAATTCCGCACCACCCGTCCGGCAGTGTTCGAGGATGCTGAGTACGGCCACCGCTTCCACCTTCACCCGAAGTTGCGTCTGGTCGTCCAGGGGACGCTGGATGGAGCAGAGGTCGAGGTACAGTTTCACGCCAGCAACTTACCCGCCACCGCGACCCGACGCAACCGCCACCTCTCACCGCGCGTACCACGCGATCAGCTTCGGCAGGTCGCCGCGATCGGCGATGGTGTGGACGGCCCACAGGGTCCGCCCGCCGGCCAGGAACTTGTTGTACCCGAAGTTCTCGTCCACCATCCGCACGGCCCGCGTGATCGCCTCCGTCCGCTCCACCCCGCCGGCGGTCATCACCTTCGCCGCCCACAGCATCGTCGGGAACACGAGCAGCAGCGAGTCCAGCCCGTCCCAGTACCCGCGGTGGAAGTTGCTCGGCCCGAAGAACTGCCCGCTCTGCAACTTCACCGCGAAGTACCGGGTGAACACCTCCTCCGCCGCGGCCGGCAGATCCCCCGCCGGCTGCTCCGCCGCCGCGAACGACACCCCCTCCGGCAGCCACGTGTTCACCTGCGGCACCGCCCCGCCGCCGATGCCGAACCGCCACCCGGCCGCCAGCCGTGCCCACGCCCCCCGCTTGCCGACCCCCGCGTGCGGGCCGGTGTCCAGCCGTAAGTACACCCCGACTTGCTGGCGGAACAGGGTGCGGCCGACCCAGCCGGGTTTGGGCACCGCGTACGGGTCGGCCGGCGTCTCGTCGATCACCGCCGCCGTGACGATGTCCAGGAACTCGTCCAGCCGCCCGCCGCTCACCTTGTCGAACCGCGACTGCCGGCACAGCCCGGAGAGCATGGCCATCTGGCGCAGGCGGCGCTCGACGGGGTGCGTCGTGTCGGTCGCCAGCTTCAGGAACATCTTGCTGAAGCGGGACAAGTCGCCCCACGGGGAGGTCTGCCCGGCTTGCAGCTCGGGCGGCTCCATGTTCACCGCTTTCGGGTTGTCGGCCTCGATCGGCCCGGACAGGCTGGTCAGCTCGGACACGTGGGCCGACACCCCGCGGCCTTTGTTGTCGGCCACCGACGGGCAGCCGAACCGCAAGCTGACCGTCCAGTGATCGCCACCCGGCACCAGCACGAACGGGTACAGCCGGCAGGCGAACGGCTTGCCCGCCGCCCCGAACTTGGCGTGGATGCGGCAGCGGTTGTCCGGCCCGAGGAACACGCAGGTGCCGTCCTCGCTCTGGTTGAGCGTGGCCTCGCCCGACTTCTCGATCTTGAGCGGCTCCTTGCCCTTGAACTCCGGGTCGGACATCCACCCCTGTTTCAGGATGCGGTCCTTCTCCTCGGCGGTCACGCGGACGACGTAGGTGCGGCAGCAGTCGCCGCACTGGTGGCAGTCCCAGTTCTGCACGGTCGGTAACGATCGCACGGGCATCGGCATCGGCGGTCACTCGCGGGGCGTGCTGAATGGTATACTCGACCCCGCCGGCCGGCTCACGGAGTGCCCGCATGTGCCGAACCGCTTGCCTGCTCGTTCTGTTGACCGGAGTGGCGACGGCAGCCCCGGTGCCGAAGGAGAAGCCCGACCCGCTGCCCGACGGCGCACTCGTGCGGCTCGGTTCCGCCCGCTTCCGCGGGCTGAACACCGACGGGGTGACGTTCAGCAAGGACGGCAAGCTCTTGTACTCCACGGACGACAGGGCCACCGTCTTCCGCTGGGACGCGGAGAGTGGCAAGCCACTGGAGCCGATCAAGCTGGACGTGAAGGACGCCTACACGTCGCGGGTGCGGGGTGACTCGGCCTTCGTCGTCTGCAACCCCGACCCCGAAGGGCCGTGGCGAACGCGGATTGTCCACGTCTTCGACATGCCGTCCGGGAAGAAGAGGAGCGACTTCGACACGCAAGGGCTGGTCGAATTCACCAACCTCTCCCGAGGGTCAGAGGCCGGTGCGATCTCCCCGGACGGGAAGCGGTTTGCTGTCGGTTCGTTCTACGCCCGCAAGGTGCTGGTGTTCGATACCGACATCGGGAAGTGCATGAACGCCACGCCGCCAGGAAACCACGAATACCGATTCGCCTTCTCGGCCGATGGTTGCTGGCTCGTTTCACACGGTCAGAAGGACACGACCGTCACAGACCTGAGCGGCGAGCTACGGTTCCCAGAACTGCCGTCCCGCTTGTCGCTCGCCGAGTTCTCCCCAGACGGCAAGAAACTGGCCGGTCGGCGGTGGGTACCAAAGGAGGAGGGGAAACCGAAGGAGGGCGTATCCCGCCTCGGCGTGTGGGATCTGACCACGGGAAAGGAACTCGCCACACCCAACCCCAGCGACGTGTGGCAGCTCGCTTTTCCGACTCCGGATGCGTTGGTGATCGGTGCGACGAACGCGAGCGGGACGACTGTGAGTCGTTGGGATTTGCGCGCCGGGAAACACGTGTGGGAGGCCCAAGTCCCGTTTTTCGTCCCGCCGTATGAGAAGAGCGGGATGTCCTCCACACTCCCCGGTGCCATACCACCCGTGATGGCCCTATCGCCCGACAACACCCGACTGGTCGTCAGTGATCGTTTCGGGCGGATGTCGCTGTTCGATACGGCCACCGGAAAGCGACTCGACGACGAACGAGGCGAACACCCCGCGGAGGTGAGATGGGTGTCGCTCTCGTCCGACGGGAAGACTGCCGTGACCGCCAGCGACCACGACATCCGCGAGTGGGACGCGGTGACCGGGGAGTTGAAGCGGGTGTTGACCCCTCCTGAGATGTCGAACGCCCGGTTCGTCGGTGCCACGAAAGACCTGCTCGTCTGGCGGCAACTCCGCACACCGTGGAAGCAACCAACCACGATTTACGCCTGGGATCGCAAGCAGAACAAACTGGCTTGGAAGGTGACACCGGAGGCGACGTGGGTGTGGGAGGTGCGACCGACCGACGACTCCGTCGTCGTCGGAGTGGCACAGAAAACCGGGGGCGTCGAAGCGATTCAGGTGTACGACGCAGCGGGCAAACTGCAACGCGAGTGGGACGCCCGAGAGTGTTATCGGAACGCCCACCCGCCCGGGCACTCGAACGATGCCCTCTGGCAGTACGTCGAGGGGAAGGCCGGACTGACGGGCCATTCTCTCGAGTCGGGCGAGTCGGTGACGACTTGTCAGCACGAATGGGTGAAGGGGTTTAGCGGGTTGAGTCTGATCGCACCGTCGTCGGACGGGAAGCGAATCGGAATCGGGGGTGGTGCTGGGGATTGGTTTGTGGTCGAGACTGCGGGCGGGGCGATCCTGTCGCGTGGGACCACGACAAGGATCATTTCCGACCAGCCACGAAACGTCGTCGCCCTCCCTTTCTCCGCCGACGGGCAGAAGGTGTTGGTTCACGTCAACCACCACCCGGTGGTGCAAGTGGCCGAGTTGAAAAAGGACGGCAAGACGTGGACGCTCGACGGGAAGGGGGCGGCCGCGTCGGCGGTGGCGTTCAGCCCGGATGGCAAGAAGGCGATCGTCGGCTACCGCGATGGGACGGCGTTGATCTGGGACGTGTCGAAGTGACGGCCGCCGGCGATGGTTTTCGTCGCTTCCGCCCGCCCGAGGATTCGCCGTAACTCCTTGCCCGGCATGGGATTTTTCGCGTTCGGGACATGGTTTCACGGGTGGGTGGGTGGGGGTGGAATGAAACCATCCCGTCACGCCTTCACCTTGAAGCGGAACCACTGCTCGGCGGCGGTGGCGATGCCGCTCAGGAACCACAGGTTCACCCCCCCGCCGACCACCGCCCCCACCAGCGGGATGAACCCGGTCGCCGCCTTGCCGCCCAGCTTGCCGGCGAACCGCCCGGCCACCTTCCCCGCCAACGGGCCGCTCAGCTTCCCGTCCGCCATCAGCCCCGCCTTCTCCGCCACCGTCTTCGCCAGGATGCGGTACACCGACTTGCCCAGCACCTTGCCCCCGCCCACCCCGGTGCCGTCCGCCGGCCCCTTGCCGCTGATGGCGTCGGCGATCCCGCCCTCCCCCGCCCACACCGCCAGCACGACGGCGAAGTCCTCCGGCTCCAGCACGTTTCCCAGTTGGGCCTCGGTCCCCAGGATGGCCCCGATGCCGAAGGCGCACACCGACATGCGGTTCATCAGGAACATGACGTCCGCCGCCATGCCCACCAAGTGCAGCCCCGGCACCGCCGCCGCCCCCGCCCCGCTGGCCGTCACCAGCCTCTTCTGACCCTTCGTCCAGTCGGCGAGCGGCTTGGCGTGCGCGGACGCGTAGATACCGTCCAGGTCCGGGCGGAGGGTTTCGAACGCCTTCAGCACGTAATCGGTCACGGACGGGAATCCCTCGCTCGCGCGTCGGGCTAACGCAACAGCTTTTCTATGGCCTCCAGGCCATCCACCAGCCGCGGGCCGGGTCGGGTGAGCAGGTCGGCGTCCACGGCGAACACCTTGCCGGCCTGCACCGCCTTCAGTTTGTCCCACCCCGGCCGCATTTTCAAACGCCCGGGCACGGAACCGCCGCCCCCGCCGGCGTGTTCGACGCAGATGATCACGTCCGCCCCGCGGGCTAGCACCTGCTCGTCGCTCACCTTCGGCCACGCCTCGGCCACGTCGGCGAACACGTTCACCCCCAACGCCGTGGTCATGATCTCGTCCACGAACGTGCCATTCCCGCTGGTGATGAGCGGCTCGTCGGCCAGCACGAAGAGGACGCGGGGGTTGTCCAGCCGCTTGTGGAAATCACGCCGCCCGAACTCCTTCCGCCCGCGCTCGGCCACATCCTTCGCCTTCTCCTCGCACCCGGTCAGTTTGCCGAGCAGTTCGACGTTGTGCCACACGTCGTCCGTCGTCTTCGGGTCGAGGGCGACGACCGGGATGCCGAACTTTTCGAGCGCGGCGATGACCTCCTTCTGCGGGGCGGCGACCACCAGGTCGGGCTTGTGTGACAGAATCGCTTCGACGTTGATGCTCTGCGGGGTGAACCCGCCGATGCGGGGGAGCCGCTTGGCCTCCTCGGGGTAGGTGTCGTACTCGGTGCCGGCGACCACCTTCGGCCCGGCGCCGATGGCGAACAGGATTTCGGTGGCGGCGGGCGAGAGCGAGACGATCCGCTCGGGCGGTTTGGTCAGGCGGACGGCCCGGCCGAGGTCGTCGGTGACGCTCGGCACCGTGCCCGCAGGCGAGTCGGCCGACGCCGGCGGGCGGCCGCACCCCGACGGCTGACAGCCGAGTGTCAGAAGGAGGAACAGGACGGGGAGTGAGCGGCGCATGGGAAATCCTCCGAGCAGGGCGACGGCAACCACCTGTTAGCCCGACGCGCGACAACGTATTGCAAGGGTACCGCAAGTGGAGT
>CAYMHO010000085.1:0-1025 GCA_964390195.1 uncultured Fimbriiglobus sp.
TCCCGCCCGCTGCTGGAGAGCGGGCGGGACGCCCGCGCTCCCAGTGAAATCCTGATGACCGACCACGAGTACGGGGCGATGGAGTGGACGTGGGAGCGGGCGGCGAAACGGCTCGGGCTGACCATCCGCACATTCCCGCTGCCGACGATGCCCCGCGACCCGGCCGAGATTGTGGCCGCCGCGGAAGCGGCTTTCACCCCGAGCACGCGGCTGTTCTTCTTCAGCCACGTGTTGTCGCCGACCGGGCTGGTGCTGCCCGCAGAGGAACTCTGCGCCGCCGCCCGCCGGAGGGGCATCCTGACCGTCGTGGACGGCGCCCACGCCCCGGCTATGATCCCGCTGAACGTGACCGACGTGGGGGCCGACTTCTACACCGGCAACCTGCACAAGTGGCTCCTCGCCCCGATCGGGTGCGGGTTCTTGGCCGTCGGCCCCGGCATGGAAGACACCCTCGAACCGCTCGTCGTCAGTTGGGGATACCACCCGGACCGGTATCGGCCCGGTGCCCCGAACCTAAGCGACCGCCCCGATGTCGCTGATGATTTCGGCAGCACCCCCCGCACGCGATTCCTGGAGTTCGACGGCACGCGGGACGTGTGCCCGTGGCTGGCGGTGCCGGCGGCGATCGACTTCCAGACCGGGCTTGGGTGGGACGCGATCCGCGGGCGGTTCGCGGAACTGGCGGCGTACACCAGAAGAGTGATCGGCGAGCGGCACGGGCTGAAACTGGCGACACCGGACGTACCGGGGTTGCACGGGTCGATGACGGCGTTCGAACTGCCGTCGGGTGTGGACGCGGCGACGTTAAGAGCGGAGTTGTGGAACCGGCGGATCGAAATCCCGATCATCGACCGCCCGGATCGGCTGCTCATCCGGGTGAGTCACCACTTCTACACGACTGAAGCGGAGATCGACGTGCTGAGTGAGGTCCTGCCGGAGGTGTTGGCGGCCGCCCGGTGAACCGGCGGCGGGGGGCGGCGGGGGGGGGGGGCCCCCCCCCCGGCGCCCCCCCCCCGGTGACCCAA
>CAYMHO010000085.1:1035-22727 GCA_964390195.1 uncultured Fimbriiglobus sp.
TGGGTATACTGACACCCAGGCGGCTCACGCCGCCGGTTCACCAAAGCTGATGTCACTTGCCTTTTTCCTTCTCGTCGGCCTTCTCGACCGTCACCTTCGCGCCGGCGACAATCCCCTTCACCTCCTCGAACGCCTCCTTGGCCGCCTTCTCGTCGTCGAACCCGGCGCCGGCCGACATGAGCAGCGTCTTCCCTTCGCCGTCCCGCACGTACAGGCGGTACTTGCCCTTGGCGTCCGGCTTGATCGCCAGGGTGCCCTTGGCGGCGGTCTTCGGGTCGGCCGGTTTCTTCGGGTCGGCCGGCTTAGGCGCCTGGGCGAGGGCGACGGCCGTGCAGGTGCCGGCGGCGAACAGGCCGGTCAGGGCGAGGGTGGCGAACAGCTTCTTCATGACTGGTCTCCGGAGCGGGAGGCGACGTGACGCCGGGCGGACACCCGGCCGGGGCATTATGCGCCCGGCGGCGGGAGGACGCAATTCATCCCGTCGGCATGAGTTTCGGTACAATCGTCGGAGTCACTCAGGGTGGACACGTCATGCCCGCACGCCTCGCGCTCCTGGCGCTTTTGACCGTCATCCCGTTCGCCCCCGCCGGCGAGCCGGACAAGTGGTGGGGCGAGCCGGTCGAGAAGGCACTGGCGAAGGCGAAGGACAATCGCGAGGAGATCGAGAAGGCACTGGCCGGCGTGCCGAAGGACCAACGGCCCGGGATGGCGTTCCTGGTGGAGCACATGCGGGAAGCGGACCTGAAAACGCTGAAGGCCGACTTCCTGATCGCCAACGCCAAGTTAGCCTACGCCGCACGGACCGAATTCCCGTGGGGCAAGGGCATCGCCGACGACCTGTTCTTCAACGACGTGCTGCCGTTCGCCAACGTGGACGAGAAGCGGGACTCCTGGCGGCAGGAGTTGTACGATCTGTGCAAGCCGCTGGTGAAAGACTGCAAGACGCCGACCGAGGTGGCGATGAAGCTGAACGGCGAACTGTTCAAGACGGTGAAGGTGGGGTACAGCACCCAGCGGAAGAAGCCGAACCAAAGCCCGGCCGAGAGCATGGAGACGGGCAAGGCGTCGTGTACCGGCCTGAGCATCATCCTGGTGGACGCCTGCCGGGCGGTGGGCGTGCCGGCGCGGGTGGTCGGCACCCCGCTGTGGGCGAACAAGAGCGGCAATCACACCTGGGTGGAAGTCTGGGACAAGGACTGGCACTTCACCGGGGCGTGCGAGCCGGACCCGAGCGGGCTGGACCGCGGGTGGTTCGTCGGCAACGCCGGAGAAGCCAAGAAGGACGACCCGAAGCACGGCATCTTCGCCGCCAGCTACAAGCCGGCCGACACCCACTTCCCGCTCGTGTGGGCCATGTCCGACAGGAGCGTCCACGCGGTGAACGTGACCGACCGGTACGCCAAGCCGCCGGCCGCGAAGGACCTGTTCAAGTTGCAAATCAAGGTGGTGAACGCGGACGGCAAGCGGGTGGTGAAGGCCGTCACCGTCACCGACGCGGCGAAGAAAGAACAGACCGGCAAGTCGAACGACGACACCGCCGACGCCAACAACCACCTGACCTTCCTGCTGCCGCCGAACGCCGAGGTGACGGTCGGTGTCGGCGAGCAGAAGCAGACGCTCACCACCGGCAAGGCGGGCGAGACGAAGGTGGTCGAGTTGAAGGTGAAGTGACCCCAATTCTGGGCGAACCCGGCCCGCGAGGGCTACGGGTGGCGGGTGCAGCCACCTGAGACCGCCACCCGCGGCCCTCGCGGGCCGGGTTCGCCTTCAAACCTCGGATTCTCCATGCGCCCCCTCATCGCCATCTTGCTGTTCACCACCCCGTTGCTCGCCGCCGACGCCGCGAAGTCGGGTCAGGCGGTCAAGGACTTGAAGGCGGCCGTCGAGGCCGGGCCGAAGTCCGTCGCGGAGTTGGCCGACAAACCGTTCGCGACGGTGCCGCTGACGAAGGCCGACGCCGCCACCGCACGCGAACTGCTCTGGAAGCTGCACACCGACATCATCAAGAAGGATCGGGCCGATGAGTTGAAAGCGCGGCTCATCAAGGAAGACAAACTGGAGATGCCGTTCTTCACCAAGACGTTCGGCAAGAAGCCGAAGGACGGGTGGAGCCTGTGGATCTCGCTGCACGGCGGCGGCGGGGCGCCGAAGAACGTGAACGACGGGCAGTGGGAGAACCAGAAGAAACTGTACCAGCCGGAGGAGGGCATCTACCTCGCCCCGCGGGCGCCGACGAACACCTGGAACCTGTGGCACGAGGGGCACATCGACCGCCTGTTCACCCGGCTGATCGAAGACCTGATCGTGCTGGAAGAAGTGAACCCGAACCGGGTGTACGTGATGGGTTACTCGGCCGGCGGGGACGGCGTGTATCAGATCGCCCCGCGGATGGCCGACCACTGGGCGGGGGCGGCGATGATGGCCGGCCACCCGAACGGGGTCAGCCTGCTCAGCCTGCGGAACGTGCCGTTCGCCCTGCAGGTGGGCGGGAAGGACGCGGCATACAACCGCAACAAGGTGGCCCAGGAGTACGGCGAGACGCTGGCCAAGTATCGAAAGGACGACCCGGACGGGTACGAGCAGCTGGTGAAGATCCACGAGGGCAAGGGGCACTGGATGGACCTGGAAGACAAGGCCGCCCTGCCGTGGATGGCCAAGTTCACCCGCAACCCGACCCCGGACAAGGTGGTGTGGAAGCAGACCGGCACCCCGCACGAGCGGAGCTACTGGCTGGCGGTGCCGGCGAAAGAGGCGAAGGGGGATTCGCTGGTGGTGGCCAAGCGTGACAAGCAGGCGGTGGACGTCGTCACCGCCGAGAAGGTGGAGAAGCTGATCGTCCGGTTCGACGACCGCTTCGCCGACCTGGACAAGCCGGTGAAGGTGTCGAAGGGCGGGAAGGAACTGTTCGCCGGGGAGGTGAGCCGAACGGTTGCGGTGTTGGCCAAGACGCTGACCGGCCGTGGCGATCCGGGGTTGGTGTTCGATGCCGAAGTCGAGGTGACGATCAAGTAGCGTGGGCGACTCGACTGGAGCCGGGGGCTGTGACCCCGGCTCCGACCGGCCTCACGGAGGCCGGCTGCAAAGCCAGACCCACCTCACATCCGCCCGTTTCGCAGGGCCAGGTACAGGTACAGCACGAACGGGACGAAGTAGTTAATGGCGAGGGCGATCATCCCGAACCACAACCCGGTCTTCGCCTTCCCCTTGCCGCTCAGATTCGGGTTGCGACACTGCACCAGCCCGATGATGCCCATCAGGACGGCGACCGGCCCGAGGATCGCACCGACGCACGGCACCAGCCCGACAAGCCCGAGGTAGTACCCCACGCTCGCCGTCGCACTCGGGATCTTGTCCGGCGGGTTGTCCTTGTCCTGCTTCTTCGGGCTGCGGCGGCGGTACAGACGGTCGATCGGGTCTTCGTAATCCGTTTGTGGGTCGGGACGGCGGGGTGGTGCTGGCATGGTCTGCCCTCGGTCACTTGGCCATGGCGCCGGCGACGATCACGTACCCGACCGACGCCACCGCCAGGAACAGGGTGATGAACCCGCACACGATGCCGGCGATGGCGTGCCCCTTGCCTTTAGCCTCCGGGTGCTTGTTGGCGTGCGACAGGCCGACGAACCCGAAGATGATGGCTAGCAGGCTGAGCAGCCCCCACAGGCAAGGGATGAACGAGAACACCCCGCAATAGTACGCCGCAAGGGCCATCCCGTTCTTGTACGGGATGAGCCCGCCGGTCGGGTCGCCGCCCCCGCTCCGCCGCCGCGGGCGGTCGTCGTAGTCGTCGTCGTCGTCCCGCCGGCGGCGGGGGCGGGGGCGGTCGCGGTCGTCGTTGTCGTCGCGGTCATCCCGGTCGTCGTCCCGGTCTGGGCGGCGGGGGGAGTCGGATTGTTCGCCGTTGTCGGGCATGGTGGACTCGTGACAAACGGAAGGAGGGGTTGTGGTACACTGACACCCATGTCGTACCGGACCCCGCCCGTCGGTTCAACCAGAAACCCACCGGAGATGCCGATGACCCGCACCCTTCTGGTGATCGCGGCCGTGATGTCCGCCGGGACTTTGACAGCCGCCCCGGTGCCGAAGGCGGTGAAGGGGAGCGACCGCGTGGTCGTCGTCGAGACCAGCCTGGGCGACATTGAGGTCGAGCTGTACCCGGACAAGGCGCCGAAGACGGTGGCGAACTTCCTCGGGTACGTCGATGACAAGTTCTACGACGGGCTGACCGTCCACCGGGTGATCCCCGAGTTCATGATCCAGGGTGGCGGGTTCGAGCCGGGCATGAAAGAGAAGAAGGGGAAGGATCCCATCCCGTGCGAGGTGGACAACGGGCTGAGCAACCTCCGCGGGACGGTGGCGATGGCCCGAACGAGAGAGGCGGACTCGGCCACCAGTCAGTTCTTCATCAACCACAAGGACAACGCGTGGCTCGACCGCGAGAAGTCGCCCGACAAGGTGGGGTATTGCGTGTTCGGCAAGGTGGTGGCCGGGATGGATGTGGTGGACGCCATCGCCAAGGTGAAGACCGGGCAGAACGGCGGACACTCCGGCGTGCCGGTCGAGGAAGTGGTCATCAAGAGCGTGCGGCGGAAGAAGTGACGTCGGTTCCCCTCTCCCCCAGGGGCGAGGGGAACCGATCTCAGTGCGTGTGGTGCGCGTGCACCGAGCGGAAGTGCTCGGCCACCCGCTCGTGCGGCACGTGCCAGCCGCAGTCGTCGCACGCCGGCACCGTCGAGTAGCACTTTCCGCAGTACAGCAGCCCGCCGCGGAGGAACTGCTCCAGCCGCGGCTTGTCCGGGCCGTCCGTCACCGCGTTCACGCTCAGAGGGATCTCGATGAGCGTGCGGCACTTCTCGCACGGGTGCTTGTTGTTGTCGCGGATGACCGGCGCGTAGTGCTCGTGGACCCCCCGCGGCACCACCCCCCCACCGGTGCACAGCGGGCAGGTCATGCCGAACTGCGCCAGGATGGCCTTGCGGATGAACTCGCTCTTGTTCGGCAGCTTGTTCAGGAACTCGGCCAGGTCGTCCTCCACCTTGAACGCCACGATGTTCGCCTTCTGCGTCTTCACCTTCTTCGCCGTCGGCTTGCGGGGCATGGTCGGGGTGTCCGTGGTCGGTGAGGGTATTGTACCCCATTCCGGGTGACCCGGCGGGGTGTGCCGCCTGGGTAACTCCAACCCGGGCGGCTCACCCCGCCGGGTCACCGGAATTCGTTTGACGTGGACCGAGTCCCCTCACTACTGTATCGGTTAACTAGTACACCACATCACACACACAGTGCGGCCATGCCCATCCGGGTGGACGCCGGCTCGCCGGTGCCGATCTACGAGCAGATCGCCGACCAACTGGTGTTCGCCGTCGCCGGCGGGGACCTGGTCGCCGGCGACCTGGTGCCGAGCGTCCGCGACCTGTCCGTCCAGCTCACCGTCAACCCGAACACCGTCGTCCGCGCCTACCAGCAGTTGGAGCAACTCGGGGTGCTGGAGCCGCTCCGCGGGCGGGGCATGGTCGTCACCGCGGACGCCGCCCGGCGGTGCAAAGCCCGCCGCAAGGAGTTGCTACGGGAGCGGGTGGACGAGCTGATTCGAGAGGCGGTGTCGGCGGGGCTGAGCGACGACGACCTGAAGCAGTTGATCGACGCCGGCTGGCCGAGCGTTAGCCGGAACGGGAAGAAGGCGTAACCTGTAGCCGGCCTCTGTGAGGCCGGACTCCCACCTCCGGCCTCACAGAGGCCGGCTACAGTGAGGCTTGCCATGTCCGCCCCGACGGAAGCCATCCGCGTCCGCGACCTGACCGTCCGCTACCGCGGCAAGCCGGCGGTGGCCGGGCTGAACCTGTCCGTCCCCCGCGGGTCGGTGTACGCCCTGCTGGGCGACAACGGGGCGGGCAAGAGCACCACCATGAAGGTGCTCACCGGCCAAGTCCGCCCGGACGTCGGCGAGGCGAGCATCTTCGGGGTGGACTGCTGGGCGCACGCCGACACCCTGCGGCACAAGCTCGGGTACGTCCCCGACCGGCCGAAGCTGTACGACTGGATGACGGTGTCCGAGATCGGCTGGTTCACCGGCGCGTTCCACCGCCCCGGCTTCCGCGACCGCTACCTCGACTGGGCCGGCAAGCTCGGCCTCGACCCCGGCAAGCGGATCAAGGACTTCAGCAAGGGCGGTTACGCCCGCGTCGGGCTGGCGTTGGCATTGGCCGCCGACCCGGAGGTGTTGCTGCTCGACGAGCCGACCTCCGGCCTGGACCTGCACACCCGCCGCGAGTTCCTGGCGAACCTGGTGGACCTCGCCGCCGAAGGCCGCACCATCCTCATCTCCAGCCACAGCATCAGCGAACTGGAGCGGTTCGCCAGCCACGTCGGCATTGTGCTTGGCGGGAAGGTGACGCACAGCGGCACGCTCGACCAACTGCGGGGCCGCTTCCGCCGGGTCAGTTTCCGGTATGACGCCGCCCCGCCGGACGTGCGGGCCGTCGGTACCGTCTGTGAATCGGCCCGTGTCGGCCGGTCCGTTCAGCACCTGCTCATGGACCCCGACCCGGACGCCCTGGAGTCGCTGCGGGTTCACCCCGACTTGCACGACTTCGAGGAGACGGCGGTGAACCTGGAGGACGTGTACGCCGCCCTCACCCGCCCGGTGCCGGCGGACGGCGGGGCGCTCGCCGAGCGGAACGGGGTCGCCGAACGGCGGGGGGTGCGGCTGTGATCCGCGCGCTGCTGTGGAAGGAGGCTCGCGAGCAGGGGCTGATCGTCGGGGCGTTGGCCGTCCTCGGGGTCGGGGTGCTGTTGGCGGTCGGCATCCTGGGCGGCGGGCGGGAGTTCATCGACAGCCGCACCCTGCTGACCGACCCCGGCATCCTGGCCACCCTGATGCTCACCCTGACGGGCGGGGCGGTCGTCGGCGGGACGCTGTTCGCGGCCGAGAAGGAGAACGGTACCGCCCTGTTGCTCGCCCTCCTGCCGGTGAGGCGGCGGGCGGTGTGGGCGGGGAAGATGTTCGCCGGGGCGGTGCTGGTGCTGGCTGTCACCGTGGTGCTGGTGGCGGCGGCCGCGGCGGTGCGACTGCTCGGTCAGGCGGAGTACCTGCCGCTCTGGGCGATCGGCCTGCCGGTACTGGCGCTGGCCACATTCGCCTGGGGGTCGGTCGGGTCGGTGCTCGCCCGCAGCTCGCTCGCCGCGGCCGGGTTGGGCGTGCTGTTCATGGGGCTGGCGGTGCTCGTCCTCCTGCCGGTCGAAGCGGGCATCTATTTCGCCGTGATGCCGCGACTGTCGGGCTGGCTCCCCGGCGGCGGGCGGGGTGCCGAGGTGGTCGTCATCTTCTCCGCCGTGCTGTTCACCGTGCTGGTGCTGCCGGCCTTGGTGTCGCTCCGCCTGTACACCGCCCCGGACCGCGACCGCCACCGCCGGGCGGTGCGGATGACTGCTGCGGGCCAATCGCGGGCGCCCCGCCCCGGTTCGTCGTGGGTCGGGAGGCTGACCGCCGGCTTCCGCGCCGCCGTCTGGATGAACGTCCGCCAGCAGCGGCGGTACGTGATCGTGATGTCGGCGGTCGGGCTGGTCAGCGGGCTGTCGATGCTCGCCCCGGCCGTCCCGTTCGTGGCCGTCTGGCCACCGGTCGGGCTGTTCCTGGCGGTTCTCCTCGGCGTCCTCGGGTGGTACGACGAGCAGGCGAGCGGGGCCAAGCGGTTCTGGCTGGAGCGGCGGCTGCCGGTCGGCGTGCTGTGGGCGGCGAAGGTGCTGGTCGGGTCGGCCGGGTGCCTGCTGATGACCCTGTTCACCATCGCTCCGGTCCTCATCAAATTGTGGGTGACACGGCGGGACTTCGAGGCCCGCCCGTCGTTCCTGCTCGGCGAACCGGACTTCCCGGTGTTCACCTTCGTCCTCCTCTGGCCGGCCTACGGGTTCGTGTTCGGCCACCTGGCGGGCGCGCTATTCCGGAAAGCCATCGTCGCGGCGTCGGTCGCCCTCATGGTGTCGGCGGTGGCGGCGGCGGTGTGGCTGCCGTCACTGCTCGGCGGCGGGCTGCACCCGTGGCAGGTGTGGCTGCCGCTCGCGGTCACGCTCGCCGTCTCGCGGGTGATGGCGTGGGCGTGCGTGGCCGACCGCGTCGGCACCCCGCGGGCGATCGGGCGGCTGACACTGGGCGGGGTGGCGGTGGCGGCGGCGGTCGGTGTCGGCCTGGGATACCGGGTGGTGGAGATCCCGGACGACCCGGCGCGGGGGAAGGAGCAGGCCTACGAGAGAGAGCAGATCCCAGCGTTCGACACCAACCTGGCCGGGCAGGAGTACCGGCGGGCGGGGTCGCTGCTGCACGAGGCGGTGTATGGGCCGAACGCGATGACCGAGCAACTGGCCCGGCGGGCGGTGACGACCCCGGCCCAGGCGGCCCGCGAGTCCGACCCCATCGACCGCCTGCCGAAACCGCTCTCCGCCATGCTCGTCACCACCCTGGAACACGGCTGGCAGCCGACCGACGAGGCGGACGCGGTGCTGGCGTCCGCCTTCCGCACCAACTGGGACAAGGGGGTCGAGGCGGCCGCCCGCCTGCCCGTCGGCACCATCGAGGACCCCCGCGACCTGACGCTCAACGCCCCCATGCGGCACCTGCACATGTTGAACGGGGCCGACGCCCTGCTGCTCGCCCGCGGGCTGAAGGCCCAGCACGACGGCGACCCCGAGCGGTTCGTCGCCGACTTCGCCCTGGTGCTGAACCTGAGCCGGAACACGCGGCACATGAGCGTACAGGGGTGCGCCTTGGCCGGCCGGCGGGCGGAGCGGCGTGCGGTCATGGCCCTGCAACGCTGGCTGGAGCGGCTGCACGGCCGGGAGGATCTGCTGGCGAGGGTGGAGGCGGAACTGGCCGCCCACGACGCCGCCTGCGGGAACGACCGGGCCGACGTGCGGCTGGCCGACCAGGTGGTGCTGCGGAACACGGTGGCCCGGTCGGGCGAGGTGCTGCGGCGGCAGTGGCGACACACCGACGCGAACGAGGAGACCCGCCAGCGGATGGACGTGGAGGCCGACCTGGTCGGCCTCGGCTGGCAGATGCCGTGGGAGGTGGAGCGGCACGAGCGGCTGATCGCCCGCGGGAACACCGCCGGGTACGGGTTCCAGTCGCCGAACTCGCCGTTCCGGGGGATGCCGGCGGTCAACTGGTGGCCGCACAACACCTCGCACTGGCTGGACACCCCGCGGGGCGGGTTCGCCGAGGCGGAGGGGCTGGTGCAGGCCGACCGCCGGGCGGCCCGCCTGCTCGTCGCCGTCCGCCGGTACGAACTGACACACGGAAGCCCGCCGAACGGCCTCGTCGCCCTGGTGCCCGAGTTCCTGCCGGCCGTCCCGCTCGACCCGTTCGACCTGATGCCGTTCCGCTACCGCCTGTCGGCCGGCGAGCAGCTCCCCCGCGAGACCCGCAGCCCGGTACCGATCACCACCACCTTGTGGCCGCACGAGCTGCCGGTGGCGGCCGCGGTCGGCGGGTGGATGACAGTGCTGAAGGACGGCCAGGGGGCCGGGGGGATCGTCGCCGCGCCGACCGAAGCGAACCGCGGCACCGAGTTCGCCTCCCTGCTCGGCGGGCTGGCCGGGGCGGACGGGCGGTTCACCTACCCGGAGCAACTGACGAACAAGGCGACGCACGGGGTGGTCGAGGTGGCCGCCGGTCGTCCGGTGATTTGGAGCGTCGGACCGGATACAGTGGATCAGGGGGGGCTGGACATCGACACCCGCTCGGCCGTCCGCGACTTGGTGTACATCCCCCCGCCCGTCCCAGCGGAGAACCGCCGATGACCGCCCGCCGCCTCGCCCTCGCCCTCCCGCTGCTCGCCGTCGGGCTGGCCGTCGCCGCCCCGGTGCCGAAGCTGGAAGCGGAACCCGGCCCGGCCACCAAGCAGCAACTCCGCACCGCCCGCCAGCGGATGGCCGACATCCTGATCGCCCTACACAACTACCACGACGCCGTCGGCCACTTCCCGGCGAACGTGACCGACGGGAAGGGCGTCACCACCCTCAGTTGGCGGGTGCAGCTACTGCCGTACTTGGAGCAGAACGCCCTGTACGAGAAGTTCGACCTGAAGGAGGCGTGGGACGGGCCGAACAACCGGAAGTTGATCGCCGACATGCCCGACTGCTTCGCCCCCGCCCGCGGCAAAACGAAGAACGCCGGCGACACCTTCTACCAGGGGTTCGAGGGGAACGGCACCATGTTCCAGACGGGGAGAAAGACCCGGATCGCCGACATCTCGGACGGCACGTCGAACACCATCGCCGTCGTGGAGGCGGGCGAGCCGGTGACGTGGACCAAGCCGGGAGACATCCCGTTCGACGCGAAGGCGGCCGAGTTGCCCAAGCTGGGCGGGGTGTTCGACGGCGAGTTCTTCGTCGGCATGTGCGACGGCTCGGTGCGGCTGGCCCTGACCAAGCACATCGACCCAGCACAATTTCTGATGCGGGTGACGGCTAACGGGGGTGAGGTCGCGGATTGGGACGCTGCGGACGCCGCGTTCGGGTGGGACCGGAAGCGGAGGTGAATGGGCCGCCAACGCCGCGATCAGCCGGGCGTTCTTGACGACAAGCCGTGTGTTCGCCGCGAGCCGGGCGAGCGGGTCACGATGCCCGCTCGCCCGGCTCGCGGCGATGACACCCGGCCGGTATGATACCCTCACTCCGCTCTTCCTTCCCACCGCAGGCCGCCGATGCCCGTCACCGTTGTTTGCCCCGCCTGTTCCACTCCGCTGCCGGGGGTGCCGGACGAACTCGTCGGCAAGTCGATCAAATGCACCCGGTGCCGCCAGCCGGTGAAGGTGACGGCCGACACCGCAACGGTGCAAAAGGCGGCCGCCCTCTCTCCGCCCCCGCCGCCCCCACCGCCTGCGAAATCCATTGCGCGTGCCGTCGCCGTCGTTCCCCCCCCGCCGGCCGAAGAGGACTTCGTCGCCGAGGTGATCGAGGAGGACGAGCCGGTGGCCGAAGGCATCGACGTGGAGGTGATCGACGACGACGAACCGGCCCCCCCGACGCGGCGGGCCGCCCCGGTGCCGATGTCGAAGGTGGTCGCCCCCCGCCGGCCGAAGGGGGAGGAGGACGACGCCCCCACCCCACCGCCGAGCAAGTCGAAACGGAAGGCGGACGACGAGGACGACCAGTCGACTTCGAAGACGCGGGTGGTCGTGGCGGAGGTGGCGGATGACGACGAGCAGCCGGCACCCAAGAAGAAGGGCGCGTTCGCGGCGATGGAAGCGGACGAGGAAGACCGGCCGAAGGTGAAGCGGAAGGCCGCCGAACCGCTCGACGCCGACGAGGTCTCGCCCAAAGGGAAGGCCGCCAGGAAGGCGGACGACGAGGACGGCCCGCCCGCCAAGACGAGGAAGAAGTCGGCACTGCCGCTCATCCTCGGGTTGGTCATCGGGGTGGTCGTCCTCGCCGGTGGGGGTGCCGCCGTCGCCTTCCTGCTGCCCCAGAACACCAGTGCCGCGGTCACGACGACCAGCCCGGTGTGGACCCCGCCGCCGAACGTCACCCCGCCGACCGACTCGCCCCAGCCGACCACGCCGGCGGTCACTCCGCCGACGAAACCACAGCCGACGACGCCCCAACCGACCTCCCCGGTCAAACCGCCGGTCGATCCGCCGAAGCCGGTGGACCCGCCGGTGAAGCCGGTCGATCCGCCGAAGCCGACGCCGAAGGACCGCATCTCGGACGAGGCGCTCGCCAGGCTGATGGCCAGCACCGTGTACATCGAGGTGGACGACGGGGCGGGCGGGGGCGGCACCGGGTCGGGCTGGTTCGGCGGCGAGCCGGGCCTCATCATCACCAACGCCCACGTGCTCGGCATGCTCTACCCCGGCGCGAAGGAGCCGGCCAAGATCACCGTGTTCACCGAGCCGGGCGTGAAGGGCAAGCAGAAGCAGTACGAGGGGCAGAAGGTGAAGGTGCTGGCGGTGGACCGCACCTCCGATTTGGCCGTACTCCAACTGGTGAACGAGAAGGATCTGCCGCCGCCGCTGCCCACCCGCCCGGCCGCCCAGGCCCGCACGCTGGACAAGTTGGTGTGCCTCGGCTTCCCCGGCGGGCGGCGGCTGGCCGAGCGGAACAACAGCACCGAACCGCCGGTCGTCACCGTCACCGAGAGCAAGATCTCCGCCTTCCGCACCGACGACGGCGGGAATATGAAGTCGGTGCAGATTCAGGGCGGGGTGGTCCACGGCAACTCCGGCGGGCCGGTGTGCGACCTGGACGGGAACGTGATCGGCGTGGCCGTGCGGGTGGACATCGACCACCGCGACCGGCTGACCAACATCGCCTACGCGGTGCCCACCGAGGACGTCACCGGGGTGCTCGCCGGGCGGGCGACCGAGGTGGTCGTCGGGCAGGGGTATTTGAAGGGCGACCGGGTGGTGTTCCCGATCACCGTGCGGTGCGCCGACGCGTTCGCCCGCTTGCGGGGGGTAGGGGCCGCCGTGTGGGTGGGCAACAAGGGGGGCGTGCGGCCGGCCGGTGACGCCCACAAGGAGGACAAGGGGGACATCGGTTACCGCGAGGTGGCGCTCACCTACGACAAGGCGAAGAAGGTCGCCACCGGCGAGGTGGACTTCCCGCGGGACACCGACGGGCGGGCATACTGGGTGCAGCCGTTCTTCAGCAACGCACTCACGTCCAAGCGGTTCCTGGCCGGCAACCCGCTGCCCACCCGCGAGGTGCCGGTCGAGCGGACGCCGGTCAACCTGAGCCCCCAGTACCCCGTCGGGTCCGAGTTCACACTGACCGTCGGGCACACCACCGAGGTGGTCGAGCGGGCGGAGAAGAACGGCGCCGACACGGTCAGCCGGTTCACCGTCACCCAGGAGTTGAAGGCGAAGGAGTTGATGGAGAAGGCGAAGGCGGCCGCCACCCACGTGCAACTCGACCTGGTCATGCCCGGCGACGACGCCAAACTCGACGTACTGCTGCCCGGCGGCGAGCGGTTCCCGTTGCCGAAGGAGATGCACGACGCCAAAGAGTCGCTCACCCGCTGGTCCGGGCTGGTGGCGGTCGGCCGGGACGGCAAGGCGATCGGGGCGACCGTCGCCCAGACGAACCTGGCGTCGGGGGTCGATGCCGTGCGGAAGGACTTGGCCAACCGCCTGGCCAAACAGTGGGCGGACACCGCGACCGAGACGGTCATCAAACTGCCCGGCAAGGTGGTGAACGCCGGCGACACCTGGACCGACTCGCTCACCCACCGCTTCAAAATGCGGCCCGAGCACCTGTTCGCGGACGCGGCCGGGTCGGGCGGGGCGGTGAAGGAAGAGGTGACGTACACCTACCTGGGCCGCCGCGATCGGGCCGGCCGCGGTGAGGCGGTCGTCAAGGTGGACGGCGTGCTGCGGCCGGTCGGGCAGGACGAAGCCACCTGCGGGAACGTCGAGGGCCGGCTGGTGCTGGACGAGCGGACCGGCGTGGTGATGGAGGGTTCGCTGAAACGGGAGTTCGACCTGGACGCGGGCGGGAAGGGGGCCACTGTGCGGGTGTTCGGCAAGGAGACCGTCAACATCAGCAGGGAGCGGTGACAAGTGTTCTGCCCGCTCCGCGAGCGGGTCCGAAAAGACCGCGCGCGGAGCGGGCAGAACACTCACTCCGCGTCGATGAGCACGATCGGGCCGTCGGTGCCGCCGACGGCCACCCGCGTGCCGTCCGGGCTGACGGCCAGTGCCGACAGCTTGCCGACCGTCAGCGGAAACCGGGCGGTTTCCTTCCCGGTGGACACATCCCACAACCTCACCGTTTCGTCCCAGCTCGCCGACACCGCCGTCCGCCCGCCGTGGACGAACCCGACGCCCGTCACCTGCCCCTTGTGCCCGTTCAGCTCGACGAGCGGTTTGCCGTCGGCGGTGAACACCTTCACCAGCCAGTCGGAGGCGATGGCCACCGTGCCACCGTCGGGCGACACGCTGATGGCCGACGCCGGCTTGCCGAGCTTCACGTCGGTAGCGTTCGGCGAGGTGATGCACCACGACCGCCACACGCAGGCGGTCGTCTGCGGCAACCCGGCGATCCAGTGCAGCCGTTTGGTGGCCGGGTGGGCGGCGATCGCCCGGATGCCGTGTGAGGCGTTCACGGCTCTGGGGAGAGGCCGGCGTGCCCAAGTCGTATTGTCCCACAGACTCAAGGACCCGCCTGCGGACCCCTTTCGCCCGTCGGTCGCGATGGCGAGGAGCTGTTTGTCCAGAAAGTGATGCGAGGAGATGTACTCGGCGAGTAGTAAAGTCCGGCGGTGGAGTGGATCAGCCGCCGTTGAGATCGGGCAGACATCACATGTGTCGTTGTGCGTGATGGCGAGCCACTTCCCATTTGGCGACCACGTCACGAAGCGGGGGGCACTCACGCCACCGTGTTTGAAATCGCGCACCACTTCACCCGCCGCGTCCCACAGCTTCACGCCGCCATCCTTCGCGCCGCTCGCCAGGGTCATCGAGTCCGGGGAGAAGGCGAGCGAAGACACTGTCGAGGCGTGTCCGTCGAACTGGATCATCGCGGCCGTCCATGGAGTGGTCGGGAAACACCCGATTGTACGCCACGGAGAGTAGTAGGCACACTCCGTGTGCCGTAGGCAGACGGCACACGGAGTGTGCCTACTACTCTCGGCCACCCGCTCACGCCGCCTTGTGTGTGCCGTTCTGTTCGCACTTGGCGCCGGCCCGCGGGAGCGTCACCGTGAACTTGCTGCCGGCCCCCAGTTCACTCGCCACGCTCACCGTCCCCTTCATCGCCTGTGCCAAGTGCTTGACGATCGCCAGGCCCAACCCGGTGCCGCCCATCTCGCGGGAGCGGGCCTTGTCCACCCGGTAGAACCGCTCAAACACCCGCGGCTGATCCGCCAGCGGGATGCCCAGGCCGGTGTCTTCGACCTCGATCACCACCTCGTTGGCCGTCGCCCGCCAGCGAGCCGTGATGCGGCCGTTCGGGGTGTACTTGATGGCGTTGTCCACCAGGTTGTCGAGCACCTGGGCCAGCCCCTCTTCGTCCGCCCACACGGTCAGGTCGGGCGGGGTGTCGGCCAGGGCGATGCCGTTGAGCGTCAGCCCCTTCGCCTCGGCCCGCGTGCGGTGGCGGTCCAGGCAGGTGTGGACGGCGTCGTCCACCAGCACCCGCTCGGGGGCGAACCGCTGCTCGGCCGACTCGATGCGGGCGAGGCTGAGCAAATCCTCAATCAGCATCTGTTGGCGGTCGGCCTGGTCGGCGATTTCGGCCAGGAACATGCCGCGGGCGGCCGGGTCTTCCACCGCCCCGTCGATGAGCGTCTCAACGCTGCTCTTGATGTTCGCCAGCGGGGTTTTCAGCTCGTGCGACACGTTCGCCACGAAGTCCTGCCGCAGCCGCTCCAGCCGCCGCAGTTCGGTCGTATCGTGGACCACCAGCACCGCCCCGCTCACGTCCGCCCCCGGCAAGAGCGACACGTACAGCGTCAGGTATTTATCGCTCCCCCCGTTCCACGTCAGCTCCCGCCGCTGCGGCCCTTTCCCGGCCAGGGCTGCTTCCACCGCCTCCCGCAGCGTCCGCTGGCGGGTCGCCTCCCACAGCACCCGCCCGACCACGGCATCGGGATCGAATTCGAGCAGCCGGCCGGCCATCTCGTTGGCGAACAGCACCCGCTGGCTGCCGTCCAGGGCGACCACCCCTTCCACCATGCCGGACAGGATGGTGCGGAGCTGCTGGCGGTCGTGCTCACTCTTGCGGAAGGCGGTGGCCAGCCGGTCGGTCATGCCGTTGAAGGTGCGGGCGAGGGCGACGAACTCGCGGCTGCCGGCGACGTGGATGTGCTGGGTGAAGTCGCCTTCGGCCAGTCGGTCGGCGCCTTTCGTCAAGCCCCGGAGAGGGCGGGTGAAGCGGCGGGCGAGGAAGTACGCCGGGGCGACCGACAAGGCGATGATGACGCCACTGGCAAGGATCACCTCACCGGCCAGGCCGACGAACAGGTTGTGGGCGTCGCTCCGCAGGATGATGAACCCGACCAGCCCGACGGAGCAGACGACCAAGGCCAGGAAGGTGAGGAAGAGTCGCCAGAACATGGACACTCGGACCGCGGGGAAGGTCGGCAGAAGTTGCCGATATTATCCCTCGGTCCGGCGGCAGCTTGAAGAGTTTTCGATGAAACCGTGATCCGCCCACCCGCCCCACCCCGCAAAACCGGCTCACCCGTACTTCTTGTGGCACTCCTCCGACGTCATCTTCTTGGCCCGAACCAGCCCATCCTTCAGCTTCTCGCCGTTGGGGTCCAGGTACAGCCGGCCGGAGTTCCCCTTGATGGTGCTGTCGTATCCGATCACGTGGACGTTGAATATGAACCCGACGTCCGACACCGCCTTGAACCAGTGGATGTTGTCCTTGTGGTCGGAGATGGTGGACAGCCCGCCCGGCTCGAACTTCTTGTCGATGGTCGGCTTGATGATGAAGTGCTCCTTCTCCGTCTCCACGCGGTCGTAGTGCTTGCCCTCCCAGTCGCCCTTCAGGACGATGAACCCGGTGCACATGTTCGAGTGGCCGTGCGGCACGATGCTCCGCCCCTTCTTGCACCCGAAGATCTGCCGCCCGAAGCCGACGTCCGCCGGCAGCCCGTCGATCGCCTTGAAGTCGATGCCCGAACTCGACGCCCCGTTGTCCGGCAGCTTCACCTTCTTCTCGATGTCGTCGAGTTTCACCACCGCGCACAGGTCCTTCAGGTTCACCTTGGCGTACAGGGCTTCCATCTTCTTCTGGAATTCGAGGTCGGTCAGCTTCTGGCCTTTCAGGTCCTTGCACATGGCGACGAGGTCTTTCAGCCAGTCGCCGATGACCGGCTTCACCTCGGCGGCGAACAGGTCGCGGGACCAGAGGGTTTCGATCAGCCCGTAGGCGACGAGCGAGCCGAGCACCTGGGCAGAGAACTGGCGGCGGGACGGGTCCACGGGAGTAGCCCTCGGGGGATGCCAGAGGGTAACCGCGGAGATGTGGGAGTGGAAGGAAAAACGCCGAGACACTCAACAGGGGGCACATGTCCTTGGAACTGAGCACCAAGTTTCGAGCATTGTGAAAACTACACATCGTGCCGATCCGGCGAAGAGTTCGAGTCAGTTTGGATCTGCTCGGTGGCACTGTTACGATTCGTCCGAGAGGCGTCCCAGATCATATGCCCGACGAACGCGATCGCCGACAAGACGGATGCGAAGAACCCGGCGACGCCCCTCCAGTTGATGTTCCCTGCGAGCCGCGAACGACCTTCCTGACCTGGGGTGTACCGTATCCAGACCTTCTCGCCGCGTTTGACTTGCGAATCGGGGCTCAGAGTGTCTTCTCCCTTTCGAAGTGTTCCGTCAGGTTCGACGAACGTGTACTCGATTGCCCGCACCTCGTAAGTCCTGTACCCCCGGCCCCCGTCTGATGTCCAGCGTTCAGAATTGCTTCCGTGTAACACTTCGCCCTGTGCGTCCTTGCCCGCAATCAGGTACAGCGCCTCAGGCCAGCCGAAGAATACAGAGACAAGCAGCCCTGCAATTGTGAACATTGCCCAGACCGCTTGAGCCATACCAGCTTGTTTTGGATTCACGCGATCCCTCCGTCGTCCTGCAAGATGATCTCCAGATCCTATCTCGAACCGAACCCTGGGTCCAGTTGGTGGGGCAGGCCACTGCTTTGCGGAAGATCATTGAACCTCACGCCAGCGGTTCGAGGCTGACTCGCAGGGGTTCGGCACCTTTGTCCTTCTGGTCCGGGTCGGGGCCACAGGATTGGATTTGGTCCGCTTTCAGTTCGGCCACCTCCAGGCTGCCACTCCACACCACACTCCGCCCGTTGTGGTGCGCCTCCAGCATCAACTGAACGCACTTCTCCAGCGTGTACCCGAACACCTTCTGCAACACCTCGACCACGAACCCGTAAGTGTTGATGTCGTCGTTGTGCAGGATGACCGCGTACGGCGGCTGCCGCTTGGTGCGGACGTCGGTGTCGGTGTCGGTTGCGGGCGGGGCGGAAGGACTGGCCATGCGGGACCTCCGGCGGGCGGGGATCACTCTCCCGTAGTCTTACCGCCGCCGGCCGTTCGCACCAGCCCGACGTGGGCCAACTCCAGGGCGAACGGCCCGTCCTGGCGCTCGGCGATCAGCAGAGAAATGGCCGTCACCCGGGCCGGATCGACCGGACTGACGCCCGCCCTTGCCCCGAACCGCATGAGCACGAACTCGGCGAGCGGGATGTGGATGTCGCTCCACTTGCCAGGTGTTGTGGCGAAGCTCGCCCGGTACGACGTGCCCGGCTGCATATACCGGGTGTGCAGGCACACCTTGTAGGTGTTACCGTCGCCCCGCACCCGCAGGGCAACGCTGTCCGCGTCCGGCACCGGCGAGAAGTCGGGCGACCGCACCGAGCAAAACCCGCCGCCATTCTCCAGCGACACTCTGCCGGTGAAGCAGGCGGCGCCTGCGTCGGTCGGCAGGAACGCGCTCGCGGACCGCCCGCCCATGGTCGGGTCGTCGAGGACGGCCCACGGGACGAACGGCTGGGTCGGGTCGAACCGGAACAACACGGGTGCGGTCGGGTGGGGGTGTAAAGAGGTCAAGGGTCGGTTCGCCTGCGGGAGGACAGAACTCTGGCAGCATGGTAGGTGCGCACCACCTGTCGCCGGCAAGGGGAACCGCCCGCGGGGGTGAAATCACCGCCTCCCGGCGGCGTTGTGATGGCAACGACCGGACTTCCGAGTCTTCCCCGAGGGACCGCCATGACCCGTCGCCTCCTGCCCCTGTTCACCCTGCTGGCCGCCGTCGCCGCCGCCCCCGCCGCCGACCTGCCGGCCGACCTGCAGTTGGTCCCGCCGGACTCGGCCGCCTTCCTCTACCTGGACGTGGCCGCCCTGCACGACAGCAAACTGGGCGACAACCTGAAGAAGAGCACAGCGGCGCAGACGGTTACCGAACTCAGCCCGGTCGCCAAGATGGCCGGTCTGACCGTGGCCGACGTCAAGACGGTGCTGTACGCCCTCCCGAACATGAAGGACCAGGCCGGGGTGTTCAAGAACATGACGGTCGTCACCTTCCGCAAGAAGTACGACCGGGAGAAGCTGACCGCCGCGTTGAATGAGGCGGCGAAGGGGATGAAGGGCGAGGTCGCCGTGAAGGACAACGTGGTGACGATCACCGTCCCGTCGCCGTTCAGCCCGGACAACAAGATGGTCACCACCCACGACCTGACCGACGACACCCGGGTCATCTCCCTGACGGGCCTGGGCGACGAGTACCGCAAGCCGGGGGTCGCCCAGGGGTTGCACACCGCCGGCCTGAAGGCGAACGCCGGGGCCGCCATCCTGGCCGGGGTGAACTTCGACGCCCTGCCGGACGAGATCCGCGGGGAGAACCTGCCGCCTGAGGTGAAGCCGTTCCGCCCCATCCTCGTGTCCGAGGGGCTGCTGCTCGTCGGGGCGATCGGCTCGGACAAACTGAACGTGACGGTGGCGGTGAAGTCGAAGGCGAAGGGGGACGCGGCCGAGGTGGAGAAGTCGCTCGACGCCTTCCGCCTGTTCATCGACGCCGCCATCACCGCGGGCAAGAAGAGCCTGAAAGAGAGCGTGGAGAAGCCGGACGAGGTGGGACAACTGCTCGAGGTGGTGCAGACGGCCATCAAGGACGCCAAGTTCAGCGTGAACGACACCACCACCACGGCCGCGTTCGCGATGCCGCTCGGCGCCAACTACGCCCCGCTGTTCGACTACCTGACTGGCGGCGGGGTGTCCGCGCGGGCGCAGTCGTCGAACAACCTGAAGCAGCTCGGCCTGTCCATGCACAACTACGAGTCGGCGCACGGCTTCCTGCCGTCGCCGGCCACCCTGGGCAAGAAGGGGAAGAAGCTGCTCAGCTGGCGGGTGGAGATCCTGCCGTACGTCGAGCAGGAGGCGCTGTACAAGAAGTTCAACCTGGACGAGCCGTGGGACAGCGAACACAACCTCAAGGTGTTCAAGGAGAACCCGATGCCGAAGGTGTTCGCCATCCCCGGTACCACCAACGAGGCCGACAAGAAGACGCACTACCAGGTGTTCGTCGGCAACGGGGCGGCGTTCGACCCGACCGGCCCGACCAAACTGACTGACTTCCAGGACGGCACCTCGAACACTTTCTTGGTGGCCACCGCCGCCAAGGCGGTGGAGTGGACCAAGCCGGACGACATCGAGTTCGACCCGAAGGCCGACCTGACCAAACTGCTCCTGTACAAGGACGGGGCGGCGATGGTGTCGTTCGCCGACGGGTCGGTGCGGGCCATCTCGGACAAGGTGAGCGGGAAGGCCTTGCTGGCGTTCGTCACCCGCTCCGGCGGCGAGGTGAACAACGAAGACGACGAGTGAACCGACTCCTTCCGGCGAGCCGGGAGCGTGAGCGACCGGAGTTCCGATTCTCCGGTCGCTCACGCTCCCGGCTCGCCTCATTCCCATCCGAGGTTCCCCATGACTCGCCTGTTCCGACGCCTGGCGGTGGCGGTGCCACTGTTCGGTGTCGTCGCCGCTCTGGTGTGCGTCTGCCGCCCCGAGCCGCCGCAAGCCGCAGCCCAGCAGTCCGCCCCTGCCCAGACGACCGACCTGGCCCTGATCCCGGGCGACTGCCTGGGGTTCGCCCACGTGCGGGTGGGCGAGGTGTGGAAGAGTAAGGCCCTGGAACCGGCCCGCAAGCTGGTGGAGAAGGCCGGGCCGTCCGCGTTCGAGACGCTCGACAAGGATTTCACCCCCGCCCCGTCGACCCTGGAGCGGGTGACGACGGTCGCCCTGCCGATCACCTCCCCGGACATGGCCAGCCTGCGGACGGTCACCATCCTGGCGTTTAACAAGCCGTTCGACGCCGCGAAGGTGACGAGGCAGTACATGCCCCGTGGGGAGGAGAAGAAGGCGAACGGGAAGGCGTACACGGACGACAAACTGGCCGGGGTGGCCGTCCACTTCGCCGACGACCGGACGCTGGTGTTCGGTGACACCGACACCCTGCCGGCGTTCCTGAACCTGAAGGGTAAGCCGACCGGGGCGTTCGCCGCGGCGACCAAACTGGCCGCGTCGAAGCCGCTGGTGGCCTGCCTGAACGTGGAGGCGGTGCCCCTGCCGGACGAACTGAAGGAGCAACTGCCCGACCCCCTCAAGCCGTTGTTTAAGGCCGAGACGGCGGTGCTGTCGGCCGAGTTCGAACGGGACGTGAAACTGACCGTGTCGGTCGGGTTCGCGTCGGCCGACGACGCCAAGGCCGGGGAGAACGCGCTGCGGGCGGTGGCCGAGTACGGGCGGCAGATGCTGGTGGACCCGCGGCAGGAGGCCGAGCGGCTGGTGAAGGGCGACCCGGCGCGGAAGAAAGACAGCCCCCGTCCGCTCGAAGACCTGGTGCAGGCGGCCGCCGGGCTGGCCATGCTCGGCGGGGTGAACACTTTGGACGAACTGCTCGCCGACCCGCCGCTCAAGGCCGACGGGACCGCGGTGACGGCGGTGGTCGCCCTGCCGCCGGACGCGGCCCGGCTGGTCGGGCTGGCGGTGGTGTCCGCCGGGGTCGGGCTGCCGGCGGTGCAGAAGGCCCGCAACGCCGCCGCCCGGATGCAGAGCACGAACAACCTGAAGCAGATCGGCCTCGCCATGCACAACTACCACGACACGCATGGCAGTTTCCCCCCGGCCGCCATCTGCGACAAGAAGGGGAAAAAGCTGCTCAGTTGGCGGGTGGCCA
>CAYMHO010000086.1:0-22624 GCA_964390195.1 uncultured Fimbriiglobus sp.
GGGGCTGGAGTCGCTCATGTCCGACACCTACTTCTGCAACTTCAGCCTGTTCCAGTCCATGCCCGACTCGTGGGCCATCAAGCAGCTCTTCCCGGTCATGCCCATCCACCGCCTGAACGAGAACCCGGTGCGGCGGGCGGTGCTCGGCGACATCACCTGCGACAGCGACGGCAAGATCGACCAGTTCATCGACCTGCGGGACGTGCGGAGCACGCTGGAGTTGCACCCGTTCAAGGAGGGCGAGCAGTACTGCCTGGGGGTGTTCCTGCTCGGCGCGTACCAGGAGATCCTCGGCGACCTGCACAACCTGTTCGGCGACACGAACGCGGTTCACGTGCACTTGGAGCCGGACGGCACCCCGAACGTGGACGTGGTGATCAAGGGGGACACGGTGACGGAGGTGCTGAACTACGTGCAGTACAGCGCCGAGAAGCTGACCGACCGCATCCGCAAGGACGTCGAGCGGGCGGTCCGGGCGGGCAAGTTGAGCCTGGCCGAGAGCCGCCAGTTCCTCAGCTTCTACGAGAACGGGCTGGCCGGGTACACCTATCTGGAAGAAGCGTAAGGGCGGGTGCCCGCTCACTCGCCCGCCGGCTCGCCGCCCTTGTACGTGGCCTACGCCCGGTAGGTGCCGGACGGTTTGGCGTTCGGCGGGGAGGCGCACGTCAGCCCGGCCTCCTCCGCGTGCGCCCACGCCCACCCCTTGCCGTACCGGAACGGCCCGACGGCGTCCGGCTCCCACACCTCCTCGCCCACCACCTGGGGGCGGCCGGCCACGGACCAACGGCATTCCGTTCCCGAAGGTCAGCAAACTCAACGCCTGACACCCCAACGGACCGTCGGCCCGCACTCGGTCAACCGCGGACGGCCGCCTCGATGGCCGCGACGTCGATCTTCCGCATCGTCATCATCGCCTGGAAGGCCCGCTCGGCGACGGCCGGGTCGGGGTTGGTGAAGGCGGTCGTCAGGGCGATCGGCGTGATCTGCCACGACAGCCCCCACTTGTCCTTGCACCAGCCGCACGCACTCTCCCGCCCGCCGTTGCCGACGATCGCGTCCCAGTAGCGGTCCGTCTCCGCCTGGTCGGCCGTCGCCACTTGGAACGAGAACGCCTCCGTCGGCTTGAACATCGGCCCGCCGTTCAGCCCGAGGCACGGGATGCCCAGCACGGTGAACTGCACCGTCAGCACGTCGCCCTTCTTGCCCGACGGGAAGTCGGCCGGGGCGCGGTGCACCGCCGTGACGGCCGAGTCGGGGAACGTCTTGGCGTAGAAGTTGGCCGCCTCCTCGGCGGTGCCGTCGTACCACAGGCAAATCGTGTTCTTGGCTGGCTTGGCCATGTCTCGCCTCCGTTTGAGATGGGCGGGTGTGGAGGGTAGCCGATCGCCCTGCGCACCGTCGAGGTGGGTTCCCCCGCCCGTACACTGTGGGCGTCCCACGGCGACCGGCGATCATGGCCCACTTCCTTCTGCTACCCGTCGGCAGTCACGGCGACGTCCACCCGTTCGTCGGGCTGGGGGTCGGGTTGAAGCACCGCGGGCACCGGGTGACGGTCGTCACCGCCGAGCCGTTCCGCGGGGTGGCCGAGCGGCACGGGCTGGAGTTCGCGGGGACGGTTTCGGCGGACGAGTACAGCACGATGACCAACCACCCCGACCTGTGGAACCCGTCGAAAGGGCTCCGGGTGGTGCTCGACAACGACATGCTGCGGAAGTACCTGCCGGTGACGTTCGCGGCGATCCGGGAGCGGTACGTCCCGGGCGACACGGTCGCGGTGGGCGGGTCGCTGGCGTTCGTCGGGCGAGTGGCCCACGAGTCGCTCGGGATTCCGTTCGCCACCGCCCACCTGCAGCCGATGTCGTGCTGCAGCGTCACCGACCCGCCGGTCGCGGCCGATGGCACCGATGCGACGTGGCTCCCCCGCCCGCTCATCCGCCTCGCCTACCGTGTCGCCGAGTGGCTCAAAACCGACCCGCTCATCACGCCGCCCGTGAACGAGTTCCGCCGCACCCTCGGGCTGCCGCCGGTGAGGCGAATCCTCACCCGGTCGGGGCCGTCGCCGCAGCGGGTGCTCGGCTTCTTTCCCGACTGGTTCGGACCCATTCAGGACGGCGGGCCGACCTTCCGCCACGCCGGGTTCGTCCTCTTCGACGACGCGAGCGGCCGGCAGACTCCGGAGCCGCTGACACGGTTTTTCGACGCCGGCCCGCCGCCGGTGCTGTTCAGCTTCGGCTCGGCCATGCGGAACGGGCGGCCGTACTTCGAGGCGGCGGCGGAGGCGTGCCGACGGCTGAACGTCCGCGGGGTGCTGCTGGGAAAGAGCGGCGAGCAAATCCCGCCGACCCTGCCGCCGGATGTGGTGCACGCCGATTATGCCCCGTTTTCGGAGGTGTTCCCGCGGGCGGCGTGCGTGGTGCATCACGGGGGCGTCGGCACGTCCGCCCAGGCGATGCGGGCGGGGGTGCCGCAACTGGTGATGCCGATGGCCTACGACCAGGCCGACAACGCCGCCCGCATGAAGCGGCTGGGGGTGTCGCGGACGCTGTTCCCGAAGCGGTTCACCGGCCCGCGGGTGGCCGAGGTGCTGAAAGAGCTGTTGCGGGATGAGGGCGTGAAGCAGACCGCCCGGCAGGTGTGCGACCGCCTCCGGAACGACGACGGGGTGGCCACCGCCTGCACGCTGGTGGAGGAGTTGATCGGGTCCGACCATCCCCGTTCCGTGAACGAGAACACGGTCAGTCCAGGCTAGCCACCTCGCCGCCGCCGCGGGTGCCGGTCGCCGTCCAACTGATCGGGTTGACCGAGTCGCGGACGAACCGCACGCCGCCGTCGCCGTACAGCACGTTCACCCCCTGCTCGTGCCGGCTGCGGGCCGCCTTCCACGCCGGGTTGGAGTGCTGCACGCAGTCCATTTGCGGGCTGTTCGGCGGGCGGACGGTGTTGAACAGGGTGCAGTTGTACGCCCCGTCGGCCCAGAGTGCCCCGCGGTCGGTCACGAGTGTCGTGCTGGCGTCGCAGTTCGCCCGCGTCAGGCTGGTCACCTGCTTGTAGTAGCGGGTGTTGTCGGCGGAACTGGTCGGCGGGGTGCCGCCCGCCCCGAGGGTGGTCTCGGAGAAGGCGACGGTGTTGCTCAACCCGTCGGTCACGCCGGCGATCGGCACCCCGGCGTTGCGGGTCACGTCCAGATCGACGCCGACGAACAGCCCGTCGCCGGTGAGCGCGTTGCCGTTCGCGTTCCCGCCGCTGCACGCCATGTAGTTGCTCGGTCCCTGGCCGGAGATCACCACCCGGAACTCGTCGCTCGGGCAGAGGAACGCCTTCACGACCGCCGCCACCGCCGGGCGGTTGACCGGGAACGGGATCGTCTGCGGCTGGAGGGTGCCGCCGCCGTACAGCGGGTAGCTCAGGTCGAGGGCGTTGTACACGCTCGTCTGTTCCAGGTACGGCGTCAGTTGGGCCAGGGCCGACCAGCGGAAGTGTCCTTTCGGATTGGTCGGATCAACCGGCCACGTCTTCCGCCAGTAGCCGGTGGGGAAAGACTGGTGCGCCCCCTCGTAGCTGTGCAGGGCGAGGCCGATCTGGTGCAGGTTGTTCTGGCAGCTCATGCGGGCGGCGGCGCTCCGCACCTTCTGGACGGCCGGCAGGAGCAGGCCGATGAGGATGGCGATGATGGCGATCACCACCAGCAGCTCGATCAGGGTGAACGCCTGGCGGAGTGACATGCTGCGCACTCGCGGAATGGTAGCGATCAGTGTGCCGACGGTCCGGCCGGCCGTTTCCTTCGCCCGAGCCAGAAAAAGACGACCGTGGCGACGCCGATGCCCGCCAGCCCGAGGCCGAGGTACAGTAGCCGCGGCGGGCGGGTGCTGACCGTCTCGGGCGGGGCGGGGTCGGCGGAAATGGTCAACGCCCCCTTGGCCGCGTGGCCGTCGTCGGTCTTCGCGCGGATGGTGTACTCGCCCGGCAGCGGGGCCGTCAGCACGCACACCCCCTTGTCATCCGTCTTGCCTTCGGCCACCACCTCGCCGCCCGCGTTCAGCACCTTGACCACCGCCCCGCCGCACGGCTGATCGTCGTCGTAGGTGAGGGTGACGGTGAGCACGCCGTTCGCCAGCGTGCGGGCCATGTCCAGGCCGTGGGCGGCGGCGAACGCGGGGCACGATAGCAGGGCGAGCAGTGCGACCAGTTGGCGGAGCATCACGGCCTCCGTGTTACGATCCGGCGAGTGGTCACACTATCGGTCGGCGGCGGAACGTACCAGTGAAAACCGCGAGAAGGGCGGACCGATCGGGTCGGATGGTGTACCATCGCTCGGCCTTCCGCTTCAGGTGCCCCGATGCCGCTCTCGCCCGCTGACCTGTTCGCCCTGGCCGCCAAGTTGCCCCGCGTGCGGCTCGCCCACCTGCCGACGCCGCTGGAGGAGGTGCCGCGGTTCTCGGCAGCCGTCGGCGGGGGCGTGCGGGTGTTCGTCAAGCGGGACGACTGCACCGGGTTGCTGCTCGGCGGCAATAAAGCCCGGCACAACGAATTCCTGCTCGGTGACGCCGTGGCGAAGGGGTGTGATGTAGTCGTCTGGGGGGCCGGGGTGCAGTCGAACAACTGCCGGCAAACCGCCGCCGGGTGTGCCAAACTCGGCCTCGAATGTCGGCTGTTCCTGTCCAAGAAGGGGTACCGGACCGAACCCCAGGGTAACCTGCTCCTCGATTACCTGGTGGGGGCGAAGGTGGAGTTCACCGACGCCGCCCTCGGGCCGGAACTGGACTCACTGCTGCTGGCGAAGGCGGACGAACTGCGGGCAGTCGGACGGAACCCGTACACCTGGCACCGGCCGACGGTGGTGCCGAGGGCTGCGGTCAGCTATGCGTTGTGCGTCGCGGAGATCGTGCAACAGTTGTCGGCGGAAGGGCTGTCGCCGGACGCGCTGTACGTGTCGTCGTCGGGCGGCACCGGGGCGGGGGTGGCACTGGCGAAGCGGCTGTTGCAGTTGCCCTGCCCCGCCCGGCTCATCTGCCCGATGCCCTGGCCGTGGAGCATCCCGGAAGCGCTGGCCAACGACGCCAACGCCGCGGCCGAGTTGCTGGGGGTGACGGCTCATATGACCGCCGACGACATCGACGCCGACGAGTCGTTCATCGAACCGGGCTACGGCCTGCCTTCCGAACGCGGCCGCGAGGCGCTGACCCTGCTCGCCCGCACCGAGGCGATCCTGACCGAGCACGTGTACACGGCGAAGGCGCTCGCCGGGCTGATCGCCGATGTGCGGGCCGGCAAGTACCCGCCGGGGGCGGTGGTGGTGTTCGTCCACACCGGCGGGGTGCCGGCCATCTTCGCCGAACCGGAGAAGGTGCTGTAGCGGTGATCCGGTGGGCGGAAGGCGAGGGTGGCTACCACGCCGCCTCGTCGCCGAACGCCGACAGCGGTGCCGTGGGCTTGTTCGCCCGGGCGGAGATGATCGCTTCGGCCAGTTCCAAATCATCCTGCGTGGTGATCTTGAAGTTGCTCGAATGGCCGGGCACCGCCACCACCGTCCGCCCGAGTGCTTCCATCAACTGGGCGTCGTCGGTGATCGGCACCGTCAATTCGTGCCGCTTCGCGTACGCCTCCACCAGCCAGTCGCGTCGGAACACCTGCGGGGTTTGCGCCGCCCACAGGCCGGCCCGCGGCACCGTCTGCGTGATGCGGTTCGATTCGTCCACCCGCTTCAGGGTGTCGGCCACCGGCACGGCCAGCATCGCCGCCCCGTATTCCTTCGCCGCGGCGAACACCTCGTCGACCTTTTCCTTCGGGCAGAGCGGGCGGACGGCGTCGTGAACGGCCACGAAATCCACCTCGTCGGGGATGACGGCCAAGGCGTTCGCCACACTCTCGAAGCGTTCGGCGCCGCCGTCCACCACGGTCCCGTTGGCGAACACCAGCGCCGCCCGGAACTTGATCTCGAACAGCTCGCGGTCTTCCGGCGAGATGACCACATACACCCGGCTGACGTCGTCGCGGGTCCAGAACAGTTCGGCCGCCCGCAGCCACACCGCCCGCCCGCCGAGGGACGCGAACGGCTTCTTCTCTTTGCCCCCGAACCGAGACGACTTGCCCGCCGCCGGCAGGACGACCGCGAACCGAGACATGGTGGGTCTCCGTTAGGGTGGCCGACTCTCTCCGAGAGTCGGTCTGATGCCGCTCTCGGAGAGAGCGGACCACCCTATTGCGGAGGCTGTTCTAGCGACCGCCGCCACGCCTGGTATTTGGCCAGCCACGCCGACCACTCGGCCTCTTGTTGGTCGAGCAGCGCCTCCACCGCGTCGGCGTGGCGGCGGGCGAAGCCCAGCCGCTCCTCCCAACCGGCCAGTTGCTCGCCGCTCGCCTCGGCCGCGACCGGGGCGACCGGCGGGCTGCCGGCCGACCGCAGCACCCCGTCGAACGCCTTCTCGTAGCGGTCGAGCGCGGCCAGGCAGCCGCCCACCGCCTGCTCCACCTCGGCCAGCGTGTTCTGCCAGCCGGCCGGTTGACCGTGTTGCATCACCCGCCCCCTTTTCCCGCTCTGCCGGGGCGTCGGCCATACCCGCCCGCGGCGGCGGACGCGAGCCGAAAAATCCGACGGAAAAGTGAGAAGCGGCTTGCGACCGGACGGGGCAGTCGGTATTCCCCCCCGCTGATCTTGGGGCACCGTTCGTCCGTGGGGTTGGGGTTCCGCGGGTGAAGGGACGTGATCGCACCCCCGGCGACGGGGGTGAGGGGGACTTGCCGTGATCGTAGCCTGTTCGACGCTCTGTTTCGCGCACCACACGCTGGCCGACGCCCTGCGGGTGATGCGGGAGATGCACTTCCCGAAGGCGGACCTGACCATCCGCCCCGGCGGCAAGCACCTGACCCCGGCCGAGGTGCTGGCGGACGTGGGCAAGGTGGCCCAGAAGCTGAAGACGTACAACCTGCCGTTCACCGCCTTCCACCTGGAGTTGGAGGCCGACGACGCCGCCAAGGACCACCTGAAGGCGGTCTGCCGCCTGGCCCGGCTGATGACCGTGCCGGTGGTGACGGTGCCCGCCGCGGCGGTCGGGGCGAACCCGTGCGACGAGGTGAACCGGCTGGCCGAGTGGACGAAGGTCGCCGCCGGCGACGGGGTCATCCTGACGGTGGAAACGCGGCTGGGCACCATCACCCAAGACGTGGCCGGGGCGGTCGAGCTGTGCAAGCGGGTGGGCGGGCTGGGCCTCACCCTCGACCCCAGCCACTACCTGTGCGGCCCGCACCCGGACGCGAACATCGAACCACTCTTCCCGTTCGTGCGGCACGTGCGGCTGCGGGACTCGAACCGCGGGCCGGGCGGCTTCCAGGTGCGGGTCGGGCAAGGGGAGATCGAGTACAGCCGGGTCATCACGTCTCTGGAACGGTGCAACTACGACCGCGCCCTGACGGTGGACATCCGGGACACCCCGGACTGCCCGTTCCCGGTCGATCAGGAGGTGCGGAAGCTGAAGTTCCTGCTCGAATCGCTCGTCTGACCGCCGAACAGGCCGAGCGTCACCGTCGGTGCCAGGAGCCGACCCCGACCGGGGTCGGGTGGGTCATCACCCGGCGGCTGGGCGTCGCCGGCTCGTATTGTCACATCCCCAGCCCACCCCTGGCGACGGCCGGCGGTTAGGGCTAACATCGAACGGATGGGCGACCGCGGCGTTTACCGACCGGCACAACCGTTACCGAACGGCGCCGGACGGTGAATTCCGCCCGGTCGCCTGCGGTTGTCTGTTGCGACCGTCGGGCGGCCGCGTCATAGATTCCCTATCCTCCCGGCACGCCCGCCCCGTCTCCCCGAGCGGGTGAGCGGTCGTACGGGTTTCCGTCCGGTCGGTTCACCCTTGTCATCCCCCGGAGCGCACCTTTGTCCACCCTCCCTCCGAACCGTCCGACCGCCCGGTTGAGCGTCGAGAAACTGGAAGACCGCGTCAACCCGGACGGCAACTACGCCAGCGGGGTGGTGCTGGTCGGCCTCACCCCCGGCCAGGAGGCGACCTCCATCGCCCAGATGAGCGGGACCGGCCTGTACGGCGGCTCCAGGCACCTCGGGTTCAACGTGTACAAGGTGACGCTCGGGCCGGGGGTGGCGGTGAACAGCGCGGTGACCCGGTTCGCCGGCCTGCCGGGGGTGCGGTACGCCGAGCCGGACTACATCGGGCAGCGGGCCGCCCTGCCGAACGACCCGATGGTGCAGGACGGCACCCAGTGGGGGGTGAACAACTTCGGGCAGAACGGCGGGGTGGCGGGGGCGGACATCAAGGCGTCGGCCGGGTGGAACTTCTCGCGGGGGACCGGGCAGACGGTGGTGGCGGTGCTCGACGACGGGGTGGACTACACCCACCCGGACCTGGCCGGGAACATGTGGCGGAACCCCGGCGAGGTGGCCGGCAACGGGGTGGACGACGACGGCAACGGGTACGTGGACGACGTGCACGGGATCGGGGTGGTGGCGAACAACGGCGACCCCATGCCGGCCGGCACCGACGCCCACGGCACCCACGTGTCCGGCACCATCGGGGCGGTCGGGAACAACGGCATCGGGGTGAGCGGGGTGGCCCAGCGGACCCGCATCATGGGGGTGAACATCTTCCAGGCGAGCGGCGGGTATCTGGTCAGCGACGAGATCACCGGGGTGGCGTACGCGGTGGCGAACGGGGCGAAGGTGCTCAACGGCAGCATCGGCGGCACCTACGGCTTCCTCCAGTCCGAGTTCGACGCGTACAACGGGGCGCGGGCGGCCGGGGTGATCGCCATCATCGCCGCCGGCAACTCGTCCCTGAACATCGACGGCGGCACCTCCTTCCCGGCCGGCCTGTCCGTCTCCCTGGACAACGTGGTGACCATTGCCGCGGTGGACCGCACCGACAGCATGTCCTCCTTCTCCAACTACGGCCCGCAGACGGTGAACATCGCCGCCCCCGGCAGCGACGTCATGAGCACCGTGCGGAACGGCCAGTACCAGTTGTTCAACGGCACCAGCATGGCCACCCCGCACGTGGCCGGGGCGGTCACCGTCTTCTGGGACGCCAACCCGACCGCCACCTACCAGGAGGTCATCGCCGCCCTCAAGCAGAGCGCCCGCCCGCTGCCCGCGCTGGTCAACCGGGTGTCCACCTCCGGCACCCTCGACCTGGACAAGTTCCTCAGCCTGGGCGGGTCCACCGTGTACGCCACCGGGGCCGGCCAGGGGGGCGGGCCGCACGTCAAGGTGTACCGCGGGGGCGGGGTGGAGATCGCCAGCTTCTACGCCTACGACGCCAAGTTCACCGGCGGGGTGCGGGTGGCCACCGGGGACGTGAACGGCGACCGCACGGCCGACATCGTCACCGTCGCCGGGCCGGGCGGCGGGCCGCATGTGAAGGTGTTCGACGGCCGCACCTTCCAAGAGATCGCCAGCTTCTTCGCCTTCGAGCCGGGGTTCACCGGCGGGCTGACGGTGGCCACCGGGGACGTGAACGCGGACGGGTTGATGGACGTGATCGTCGGCGCCGACCGCGGGGGCGGCCCGCGGGTGAGCGTGTTCGCCCAACTGACCGCCGGCGGGGCGTTCACCCGAATCGCCGACTTCTTCGCCTACGACCCCGGCTTCCGCGGCGGGGTGAACGTGGCCGCCGGGGTGTTCACCGCCGGCGGCAAGCAGGCGGACGTGGTCACCGCCCCCGGCCGCGGGGGCGGCCCGCACGTCCGCCGGTTCAGCGCCGCCGCCCTCTTGGCCGGGCGGGCGACGGTGGTCAGCGAGGCGATGGTGGGCGACCCGAACGACCGCAGCGGGCTGTTCGTCAGCACCGGCGACCTGAACGGGGACAAGGTGGCCGACGTCATCACCGGGGCCGCCTCGGGCGACCCGGTCGTCCGCATGAGCAACGGCAGCAACATGGCGCCGATGGGCGTCATGCGGAACCCGTTCACCGGCCAACTGGCCGGCCTGATGGACCCGGCCGACCCGCTGTTCGCCACCGCCTGGACCTCCCCCACCCTGCTCAACGGCCTCCTCCCGCCCGGCGCCGCCCCGTCCGCCCTGGTGAGCACCGACGCCCTGGCCAAGCCGGGGGTCGCCGCCGGGTTCATGTTCGGCGCGCGGGTGGCCGCCCAGGACATCAACGGGGACAAGGTGGCCGACATCATCGTCGCCGGCGGGCCGAACGACGCCCCCACCGTCGCCCTCGTCAACGGCGCCGACCTGTCCGTCATCCGCAACTTCGCCGCCTACGACCCGGCCTTCAGCGGCGGCGTGTTCGTCGGGGCGGCGGGCGTGTGACGCCCTTGAGTCGATTCCCGCCAACCGGCGGGGCCGGACGTGTCCCGGCCCCGCCACGACGCCGACGCCGTTCATTCCCCCCGTTTGTCACATCTTCCGGGTTGCCGCTCGTGCCCGGAGCGGGGCGGGGTTACCATCAGACGTGTCGGTGAACTCGCCGATTCCCGACCGGCACAACCGCTACCGAGCGGCGCCGGCCGGTGAAATCCTCCCGCCCGCCCGTGGTTGCGCTTTGCGGCCTCCCGGCGGCGGGTTACAACATTCTTATCCGTACTGGCACGCCCTCCCGGCTCACTCGCGGCTGGCGGTCGCCGTCGACCCGTACACCCGTCCGGTCGGTCCGTTCGTACTCGCCGTCTCCCCGGAGCGCACCCATGTCTACCCCGCACCCCGCCCGCCCGACCGTCCGCCTGGGCGTCGAGAAGCTGGAAGACCGGACGAACCCGTCGGGCTACTTCGACGACAGCCTGGTGGTCGGGTTCACCCCCGGCGCGGAGCAGGCCGCCCTCACCGCGATCGCCGGGGTGAACGTGGCCACCTCCGTCCGCTCGCTCGGGTTCGGGGTGTACAAGCTGAACCTGCGGGCGGGGGTGAGCGCCCCGCAAGCCCTGTCGGCGGTGACCGGCAAACCGGGGGTGCAGTACGCCGAGCTGGATTACAAGGTCACCAAAGAGTTCGTGCCGAACGACCCGCGGTTCAGCGAGCAGTGGGCACTCCAGAACACCGGGCAGACGGGCGGGACGGCCGGGGCCGACATGAACGCCGTCCGCGGGTGGGACGTCAACCGCGGCAACCGCACGACGGTGGTGGCCGTCCTGGAGGGGGTGGACTACACCCACCCGGACCTGGCCCCGAACATGTACCGCAACCCGGGCGAGATCCCCGGCAACGGGGTGGACGACGACGGCAACGGGTACACCGACGACGTGCACGGGATCGACACCGAGGACGGGGACGGCGACCCGATGCCGAACGCCGGGGACACCCACGGCACCCACGTGGCGGGCATCGTCGGGGCCGCCGGGAACAACGGCCTGGGGGTCAGCGGGGTGGCCACGAACACCCGCCTCATGGCGATCAAGATGGGCGGCATCAGCGCCATCGTGGAGGGGATCAACTACGCCATCGCCAGCGGGGTGAGGGTGATGAACGCCAGCTGGTCGTTCATCGACATCCCCCGCCCGGCGGCGTTCGAGGCGGCGGTGGTGGCGGCCAAGCAGGCCGGGATCATCCTGGTGTGCTCGGCCGGCAACCAGACGCGGGACAACGACACCCACGACCGCTGGCCGAGCAACTTCATCGACCTGCACGACAACGTCGTCCCGGTGGCCGCCCTCGACCACAACGACCAGATGGCCTCCTTCTCCAACTACGGCCTGCGGAAGGTGCCCCTGGGCGCCCCGGGGGTGGACATCCTGAGCACCCTGCCCGGCGGCGGGTACGTGCTGAACAGCGGCACCAGCATGGCCTCCCCGCAGGTGGCCGGGGCCGTCACCCTCGCCTTCGACCAGTCGCCCACCGCCACCTACGCCGAGGTGGTGCGGGCCTTGTACGACTCGGTCACCCCCATCCCGGCCCTGGTCGGGAAGACCTCCACCAGCGGCAAGCTGAACCTGTTCGGCCTGCTCAGCAGCCTGGGCAGCAACGTGTTCGCCACCGGGGCGGGCGAGGGGGGCGGGCCGCACGTCAAGGTGTACCGCGGGGCCGGCTCCCTGGTGGCCAGCTTCTACGCCTACGACCCGAAGTTCACCGGCGGGGTGCGGGTGGCCACCGGGGACGTGAACGGCGACCGGAAGGCGGATGTCGTCACCGTCGCCGGGCCGGGCGGCGGGCCGCACGTGAAGGTGTTCGACGGGGACACCTTCCAGCCGATCGCCAGCTTCTTCGCCTTCGAGCCGGGGTTCACCGGCGGGCTGACGGTGGCCACCGGGGACGTGAACGCGGACGGGTTGATGGACGTGATCGTCGGCGCCGACCGCGGGGGCGGCCCGCGGGTGAGCGTGTTCGCCCAACTGACCGCCGGCGGGGCGTTCACCCGAATCGCCGACTTCTTCGCCTACGACCCCGGCTTCCGCGGCGGGGTGAACGTGGCCGCCGGGGTGTTCACCGCCGGCGGCAAGCAGGCGGACGTGGTCACCGCCCCCGGCCGCGGGGGCGGCCCGCACGTCCGCCGGTTCAGCGCCGCCGCCCTCTTGGCCGGGCGGGCGACGGTGGTCAGCGAGGCGATGGTGGGCGACCCGAACGACCGCAGCGGGCTGTTCGTCAGCACCGGCGACCTGAACGGGGACAAGGTGGCCGACGTCATCACCGGGGCCGCCTCGGGCGACCCGGTCGTCCGCATGAGCAACGGCAGCAACATGGCGCCGATGGGCGTCATGCGGAACCCGTTCACCGGCCAACTGGCCGGCCTGATGGACCCGGCCGACCCGCTGTTCGCCACCGCCTGGACCTCCCCCACCCTGCTCAACGGCCTCCTCCCGCCCGGCGCCGCCCCGTCCGCCCTGGTGAGCACCGACGCCCTGGCCAAGCCGGGGGTCGCCGCCGGGTTCATGTTCGGCGCGCGGGTGGCCGCCCAGGACATCAACGGGGACAAGGTGGCCGACATCATCGTCGCCGGCGGGCCGAACGACGCCCCCACCGTCGCCCTCGTCAACGGCGCCGACCTGTCCGTCATCCGCGACTTCACCGCCTACACCCCGTCGTTCTTCGGCGGCGTGTTCGTCGGCGGCGCCGGCGCCGCCTGACCCACACCGGTACCGGCACCGACGCCGCGACGGCCCGGCCGGGAGGCTGTCCTCCCGGCCGGGCCGTCGCCTTTCTCATGTGAACCCCCGCCCGGCCGGCTACAATCGTGTTCCCACGTTCCGGAGGCCCGTCATGCGCCGCCTGTCTGCCGTCGCCCTCACCCTGGCCGTCCTCGCCCCCGCGTTCGCCCAGACGACCGTCACCTCCACCGTCACCGCCGACGCCACCGAGGTGGTGCGGGTGAAGCCGGACCAGGCGAAAGTGTACGTCACCGCCACCGGCCGCAACCAGGACGCGACCACCGCCTCCGACGAGGCCGCCGACCAGGCCAAGAAGTTCGCCGCCGCCGTCAAACAGTTCAAGGTGAACGGGCTGAAGGTGGCGACCGACCCGGTGAAGGTGGTGAAGGTGACGGAGGACCGGGCACGCGGGTTCGCCGGGCCGGGCGGGCCGGGCGGCGGGCCGTCGGAGATGCACGCCCAGCAGCAGGTGGTCGTCACCGTCTCCGACGCCGACCCGAAGGCGCTGACCGACGCGGTCGAGAAGGTGCAGCGGGAGGCGGTGCGGGAGGGGCTGACCGGCGGGGTGGCGGACGGCCTGCCGGTGTCCTCCCGGTACACCACCGACACCGTGCGGGTGGCGTACTCCCGCCAGGACGGGCAGGACGAGCTGATGGCCGCCGCCCTGACGAAGGCGACCAAGAAGGCGACCGCCCGGGCCGAGGCGATCGCCGCCGGGCTGGGGATGAAACTCGGGGCGGTGGTGTCGGCGGACGAGATGCCGGGCGGCAGCGTGGCCTCCGCCGACCCGTCCGTGTCCACCGCCTTCGGGCTGACCTCGTCCGCCCGCACGACGACGGCCGCCGGGTCCGAACTGGTCGAGGGCGAGCTGGTGCGGACGGTGCGGGTGCGGGTGGTGTTCGCGGTGGTGAAGTAGGGCGGCTCGTGGCTGGGAGCGCGGGCGTCCCGCCCGCCCACGGTGGCAGCGGCCGGGATCGTAGCGGACAAGCAGGGGAGGTAACTGGTCCCGCACCCTTCCGGTACCACAACTTCGGCGGGCGGGGCGCCGCGCTCCCAGACAACGGAACGGGAGCGGGCGTGACACCCGCGCTCCCGACGAAGCAGGCCCACTCCTTCCGACAGCCGGAGTCCCCCACCATGTCACACCTTGCCGACGGGCGGCGAATCCCCCGCGGGTGGCACAGTCGGGGCTACCTGCCACATTTCGACGGCGGGGACGAAGTGACCCAGTCGGTCACGTTCCGCTTGGCCGATTCCATCCCGAGCCCCCTGGTCGACCGATGGCGAGAAGAGTTGCGAGGACTTGACGATGTGAGCCGGGAAATCGAACTCACGACCCTCATCGAACTGCACCTCGACGCCGGACACGGCCGGTGTCACTTGCGACACCCACACGTCGCAGCACTCGTCGAAGGGGCACTCCTGTTCTTCGACGGCAAGCGCTATCGCATTCACGCCTGGGTGGTAATGCCCAACCACGTTCACGTTCTGTTCACCCCGCTCGCCGGGTGGAGTTTGTCCGTACTCGTCGGCGGTTGGAAATCGTTCACCTCCAAGCAGGCGAACAAACTGCTCTCGCGATCCGGTTCGTTCTGGCAGGAAGATTACTTCGATCGGTTCATCCGCACCGCGGCCCATTCCGAGAACGTGGTGGCCTACATCGAGAACAATCCGGTGAGCGCCGGCCTGTGTGCCGCCCCGGAGGACTGGGCGTTCGGCAGCGCCCACCACAGGGCGCGGGGCGAATGACCGGTGTGAAGTCGTCGGGATCGCGGGCGTTTGAGGCTGGGAGCGCGGGCGTCCCGCCCGCCCACACCAACACGCCGGGACCAGGGCGAGGGGCCAACCGCCTGTGCACTTCGCCGGAATCCCGGTGGGGATCACCCAGGGCGGGCGGGACGCCCGCGCTCCCAGCCACAACCCGCTCGAGTCACTCCACCCCTTCCGTCACCGCCTCGCCGGCGTCGTGCGTCTCGTACTCGCTCTGCTTCTTGTGCAGGGTGTTGCGGTTGATGCCCAGCAGCTCGGCCGCCTTGATCTGCGTGCCGCACTGCCGCAGGGCCTGCTCGATCAGTTCCCGCTCCACCGCCCCGACCACGAACGGGAACACCTTCTTCCCGGCCGGCAGCGGCTGCTGCATGCCCGACCGCACCACCGCCCGCACCAGGCTGGGCAGGTCGGTGGCCGTCGCCGCCGCCCCGCCCCGCGTCCCCCGCAGGGCCACCCGCGGGCGTTCGGTGTGCAGGAACTCCACCCGCAGCGGGCCGTCCCCGCTCAGCACCACCAGCCGCTCGATGGCGTTCTCCAGTTCGCGGACGTTCCCCGGCCAGTCGTGCGACAGGAGCGCGGCTTGCACGTCGGCGGTCAGGTCGGGGGCGGGGCGGCGGTTCGCCTCGGCGTACCGTTTCAGGAAGAAGCGGGCGAGCAGCGGGATGTCGTCCGGCCGATCACGAAGCGGGGGCAACACCACCGGAACCACGTTCAGCCGGTAGTAGAGGTCCTCGCGGAAGTCGCCGCGCTCCACCAACTCTTCCAGGGTGGCGTTGGTGGCCGCGATCACCCGCACGTCCACCCGGATGGTGCGGCTCTCGCCCACTCGCTCGAACTCCCGCTCTTGCAGCACCCGGAGCAGCTTCACCTGGAGCTTCGGCGACATGCTGTTGATTTCGTCCAGGAAGAGCGTGCCGCCGTGGGCCGCCTCGAACCGCCCGGCCTTGTTCTCGATCGCCCCGGTGAACGCCCCTTTGACGTGGCCGAACAGCTCCGATTCCAGCAGGGTTTCGGGAAGTGCCCCGCAGTTCACGCGGATGTACGGACCGTCCGAGCGGCCGCTCAACTTGTGGAGGGCCTTCGCAATGACCTCTTTGCCGGTGCCGGTCTCACCCACCAGCAGCACGGTGGCGTGCGCCGGGGCGACGAGTTTGACCATCCGGTAAACGGACTGCATCGCCGCGGACACGCCCACAATTTCGGGCAGCGGCGGCGAGATCTGCTCAATTTTTGACATTCGCGGCGGCTGTCCTTGGGAGAGGAAGCCGGAGAGCGAGCAACCGTGGTAGCGGAACGAGGTGAAGTATACCCGATGTGCGCGAAAATGCCACACATTTGCCGCGCAACACGGCATCGGGTTCCCCGAGTGAGTTGTTGCAGATCGCCCTCTCGACCTGTACCCTCCGTGTTTCTCGCTCACTCACGACCCTGGAGACGGTTCAGATGCACTCGCAACGAAACCTGTTGGCGGGCGGCCGCGGCCTGTTCCTTCTGCTCGTGTTCGCCCTCGTCGGCTGTGAACCGACCTCGCCACCGGTCCAGACCCCGCCGCAACCGACCGAGCCAGCATCCCCGCCGAAGGTCGAGTTCATCGCCCTGTCGGCCAAGTGGTGCAGCGTCTGCCGGAAGGTGCCGCCACTGTTCGACGAGATGCGGCCCGTATTCCCGAACGTCACCTTCCTCGACCTGGACGTGGACGACGACAAGCGGGCCATGAAGTTGGCGGTCGAGCACGACGCCACCGCCTTGCCGTACTTCCTGGTGCTGGTCGATGGCAAGCTGGTGGCGAAGCTGAAGGGGCTTCTGCCCAGGGCCGACATGGACGAGTTCCTGCGGGACGCCCTCGCCAAAGACGCGAAGACGAAGAAGTGACCCGTGCCGACGGACCAGTTCACCCTCTCCCATCTTGCACAACCGTTAAACTCGCCACATTCGGCACATCGGGCCGGACCGTTCTCACCGTTCCGGCTCAACTTCGACCGTCGGTTGCCCTACCCTTTCGCAGGTCCATCGACCCCTACCCCCGGTCGAACCCGCACCAGCGTCAGGGTCACGCATGTCCGCCCAATCGCCCCAATCGCCCCTGTTCGTCGTCCGGTTGGAAGAGCGCGACACCCCGGCAGCCCTCATCGCCCCACAAGCGGTGTCGGCCGATCCTTCGTTCGGGTCGCAGTGGGGCCTCTCCGCCATCAACGCGCCACGCGGGTGGGACATCGCCACGGGCACCGGCCAGACCATCGTGGCGGTCATCGATACCGGCGTCGATGTGACGCACCCGGACCTGGCGGCGAACATCTGGCGGAACCCCGGTGAGATCGCCGGCAACGGCCGCGACGACGACGGCAACGGGTACACCGACGACGTGAACGGGTGGGACTTCGCCGACAACGACAACACGCCGACCGACGAACGCGGGCACGGCACGCACGTCGCCGGAATCATCGGGGCGGTGGGGAACAACGGCGTCGGCGGCAGCGGGGTGGCGTGGAAGACCCGCATCATGTCGCTGAAGATCTTCGACGCGGCCGGGCGGGGGAGCACCCTCGGCGGGGCGCAGGCGATCGACTACGCGGTGCGGAACGGGGCGAAGGTGATCAACTGCAGTTGGGGCGGTGCGGGGGCGGATGCTGCCCTGGAAGCCGCCATCGCTCGCGCGCAGGCCGCCGGGGCCATCGTCGTCACATCGGCCGGCAACTCGGGGACGAACAACGACACCGGTTCCGAGTTCCCCACCGGATACGCCCGCAACTACGCCAACACCATCGCCGTCGCCGCCACCACCAAGAGTGGGCTGGCCAGTTGGTCGAACATCGGCACCTGGTCGGTGGCGCTGGCCGCCCCCGGCGAGAGCATCGTGAGCACCGCCCGCGGCGGCGGCACCACCACCAAGAGCGGCACCAGCATGGCCGCGCCGTTCGTGTCCGGGGCGCTCGCCGTCCTGTGGGACGCGCACCCCGGCTGGACGTACCAGCAAATCCTGGCGAAGCTGCGGGCGTCGGTGGAGGTACACCCGAGCCTGGTCGGCAAGGTGAGCACCGGCGGGGAACTCGACCTGGCGAAGTTGCTCGACGCCCCGACCTCACCCCCGCCCGCCCCGCCGGTCGCCCCGCCCCCGCCGGTCTCGCCCCCGCCGCCGGTGTCAGCCCCCACGACTCCGGTCGTCCGCTGGACGGGGTCCGGCGCCCGCGTCGTGTCGGGCCAGTTCCTCGGCGCCGCCGGCGGGTTCGACCGCGTGCGGGTGACGTTCGACAAGAAGATGAACGCCCCCACCTTCACCGCGTCGGACGTGACGCTCACCGGCCCCGGCGGGCGGCTCACCGCCAGCGGGGTGGCGGCGGTGGCGAACACCGACAACACCACCTTCGACGTCACCTTCGCCCGGCAAACGGCCGCCGGCAACTACACCGTCGCCGTCGGCCCGGACGTGTGGGACGTGACATCGCAGCGGATGGACCAGAACGCCAACGGGGTGAACAACGAGGCTGCCGACCGCTACACCCTGTCGGCCACCCTGAGCGGCGGAAGTAACACCACCACCGCCGTCGCCGGGTTGCTGTCCACCTCGACCGTCACCGACTTCCGCACCACCCGCGGCACGTTCGCCGTGACCGACGACAAGACGGTCATCGACGTGCAGGTGAAGGTGGACCTGACGCACGCCCGCACCAGCGACCTGCAAATCCGCCTGACCGGCCCGGACGGCCGGCGGGTGGTGCTGTTCAACCGCAAGGGCGGGGCGAACCTGGCCGGGGCGACGTTCACCACCGGGGCGTTCGCCGGCCTGCGGGCGAAAGGGGAGTGGGTGCTGGAGATCTTCGACGTGGTCAGCGGGGAGGGCGGGACGGTGCGGTCGGTCGGGCTGTTCGTGCCGTAAGGCTGGGCACCTCACCCCCGGCCCTGTCGAGCACCTCTGTCACACGCAAGCTTCACACCTCCTACACGACTTCGCCCCCTACCGCACATCGGTCGGGGGTACAACTCTTCCACGCCAGTCGACCCCGCCCCCACGAGACCGCGCCGATGCCGCGCCGCGCCGCCCTGTACACCACCGCGTTCGGTGTCGCCGCCCTGCTGGCGGTCGGGTGCAAACCGTCGGCCGTGCCGGTGAAGGTGAAGGTGACGCACGACGGCAAGCCGGTCGGCAACTGCGCGGTCACGTTCGTGCCGGACGTGGAGACGCCGGACGCGACGCTGATCGGGTTCGGGCACACCGACGCCAACGGGGAGTGCGAGGCGGCCCTGCGGATGACCGGCGAGAAGGGGCTGCCGGCCGGCGCGTACAAGGTGACGTTCGAGGCGTGGAAGGCCAGGCAGGGGAAGGAGGTGCCGCCGACCGCCAAGCCGAGCGAGGTGGAGGGCGGGGTGATGGACCGCCTGCCCCAGCAGTACAAGTCGGTCGGCAGCACCCCCGAGCGGCTGACCGTGCAAGGCCCCGTCACCCACGAATTCCAGTTGACCGGGAAGTGACCCCTCCCGGCATCCGTCCCGTTTCGTCCCCCCCGGAGTCCGTCATGCGCTCTCGTCGCGTCGGGTTTACGCTGATCGAGCTGCTGGTGGTGATCGCCATCATCGCCATCCTCATCGGCCTGCTCCTGCCGGCCGTCCAGAAGGTGCGGGACGCTGCCGCCCGCCTGCAGTGCCAGAACAACCTGAAGCAACTGGGCATCGCCTGCCACAGCTTCCACGACGCCAACGACGGGTGGCCGCTCGGGGCCGAGTTCAACGTGGGCAGCGGGTGGACGGCGTTCGTCCTGCCGTACATCGAGCAGGACGCGGCGTTCAAGGGCCTCACCTTCCGCGAAGACGACGTGGGGAACGACCAGTGGGCGTGGGGGCTGCCGGGCATCCCGGGCAACCTGGCGGGCAACGCGTCCGAGCGGAACATCGCCTTGTGCGAGATGAAGTTCAAGATGTTCCGCTGCCCGTCGTCCACCGCCCCCGACCAGTACCCGGACATCTCGGGGGACAACTGGATCGTGCAGCGGCGGGCGCCGGCCAACTATTTGGGGTGCGTGAGCGGGCGGATCGTGGACGACCGCCGGCGGCTGGTCACCACCACCCCGTGGGGGAGCAACTCGGGCACCGAGGACATCCACACCCTGGACGGCATCTTCGTCGCCAAGGCGGTGCACCAGCGGATCCTCTGGCAGGGCATCCACCGCACCACCGGCCAACAGTTCCAGTCGAGCGGCGGGATGACCAGCGGGGTGACCATGACCGGCATCACCGACGGCACCAGCAACACCATCGCCATCGGCGAGGCCGAGCCGGACCGCCGCGGGGTGGCCCTGGCCGCCATTGAGCGGGAGAACAACACCAGCGGGTGCGGCCGCAAAGACCACTGGGCCATCGGGTCGGACGACGTGGACACGTCCAACCAGGGGGACATGTCCGAGTTCCTGGGCAGCACCGGGGTGCCCATCAACTACCTGGCGAACAGCCCGCCCACCCCGTGCACCGCCCAGCACGCCGCCTACGAACTGAGCTTCGGCAGCCGGCACACCGGCGGGGCCAACTTCCTGATGGGCGACGGCGGGGTGCGGTTCATCCGCGACAGCATCAGCCCGGCCACCCTGTCGGCCCTGGGCACCCGGTCCGGCGGCGAGGTGCTGGGCAACGACTTCTAACGTACCAGCACCGGTGAACCGGCGGCGGGGGGCGGCGGCCGCGGGCGGAACCCGGGCGGGGGGGGGGGGGGGGGGGGGGGCACGTGGTGGCGCCCCCCCCGGGGCGCCGCGGCGGCGGGCCCGGGGGGGGGGGCCCCCCCGCGGCGCCCCCCCCCCGCCGGTTCGCCATACATTCACCCCACCCCCGGAGGCGGACCCATGACCCCCTGGAAGAAGCGGCTGCTGGTCGGCGGGCTGTGCGTGGCAGTGGTGGTGTCGGCCGCCCTGTTCCGTGGGGCGCTCACCTCCGCCGCGCCGGTCGACGACCTGAAAGCGGTCGCCGCCTGGACGTTCGACGCCGACTCGTGGAAAGGCAAGGCGGTCGCCGACTCGGCCGGCAAACTCGAAGCCACCGTCCTCGGCAAACCGAATCGGCTGACCGCCCCCGCCGCCGTCGAGTTGGTCGGGCCGGCGGATTACGTCCTGGCGAAGAAGGACGTGCGGGCCGGGGATGCCATTCTGCCGAAGCAGGCGTTCAGCGTGGTGACGTGGGTGCGGATCGACGACCCGACCGAGTGGGGCGGCCTCTTCGGGGCCATCCAGGATAACGGGTCGAAGGAGAAGGGGTTCCTGCTCGGGTACGACCGCGAGGCGTTCACCTTCGCCCTGGCCACCGCCGGGGCCGACGACGGCGACGGCAAACTGACCTACCTTAAGGGGAAGGCGAAGTACGATCCCGGCCGCTGGTACCACGTCGCCGCCACCTACGACGGCAAGACGATGCGGCTGTTCGTCAACGGGGTCGAAGACGCCACTTCGACCGCTCAGTCCGGCGACGTGCTGTACGCCGACCGGGCGAACCTGGTCATCGGCCGCTACCAGGACGACGACGAGGACTACCCCACCCGCGGGGCGATCCACCGGGTGGTGTGGACTGACACCGCACTGTCAGCGGAGAAGCTGGCCGCCCACTTCAAGGCCGACGAGAAACTGGCCCAGGTCGCCCCGCCGGCCGGCGGCCCGCGGTGGGTGGTCGAGCCGTACCTGCAGTTCGGCACCCGCACCGGCATGACGGTCATGGCCGAGACCGACGTGCCCGCTACCGCCGTCCTCAAGTACGGCACCACCTTCCCGCCGACCAAGGAGGTGAAGGTGGACAAGGCCGACGTGATCCACGAGATCAAGCTGACCGACCTGACCCCGAAGACGAAGTACTTCTACCAGCTCGAAGTGACCGCCAACGGCAAGACGACGGTGGGCAAGCACAGCACCTTCATGACGGCGGTCGACGCCACCGACCCGTACACGTTCGCGGTCATCGGCGACACCCAGCGGAACCCGAGCGTGACGGGCAAGGTGGCCAAGCTGATGTGGGAACGTCGCCCGCACTTCGTGCTGCACATGGGCGACGTGGTGGACGACGGGGCGGCCAAGTGGCAGTGGACGGGCGACCTGTTCAAACCGTGCCACGAGCTGTTCAGCCGGGTGGCCGTGTACCCGTGCATCGGCAACCACGAGAAGAACCACGCCGACTACTACAAGTACTTCAGCCTGCCGAAGCCCGAGTACCACTACTCGTTCACCTACGGGAACGCCGAGTTCTTCAGCATCGACACGAACAAGCCGGTGGACCCGGACAGCGAGCAGTACAAGTGGCTGGACAAGGCGCTGGCCGCCAGCACGGCCAAGTGGAAGGTGTGCTACCACCACCACCCGTGCTACTCGTCCGACGAGAACGACTACGGGGACACCTGGAAGGGTACCAGCACCCGCGGCGCGGCCAAGCACAAGCACCTGATCGGCCTGTACGAGAAGCACAACGTGGACCTGGCCATGAACGGGCACATCCACCTGTACGAGCGGACGTACCCGATCCGCAAGGAGAAGGTGGACCGCAAGACGGGGGTGACGTACCTGACCAGCGGGGGCGGCGGCGGCGGGCTGGAGAACTTCGAGCCGACGCCGGCCTTCTACAAGAACCAGCAGCGGATCGACTTCCACTACTGCTACTTCACCGTGGACGGCGGGCTGCTGGAGTGCAAGGTGTTCGACATCGAAGGGCGGCTGTTCGACCAGTGGGAGCTGCGGAAGGAGTGAGTTGGCTCCCCTCTCCCCTGGGGGAGAGGGGTTGGGGGTGAGGGGGACGGGGAACGCAAGTGGCGGGTTTAGCCCAGGCCCCCCCCCCCACAAAACAACCCCCCCCCCGGAGCGGGGGC
>CAYMHO010000087.1:0-22596 GCA_964390195.1 uncultured Fimbriiglobus sp.
GCTCACCCGGGCCGCTCGCCCGTATGGTCCTTGCTTCTGTGGCAATCCCCCGCGACAATACCGTCGTCTCATTTCTGCGGGGGTGGCGGTGCGGCTGTTGCTGGCCATTCTCGTGGCGGGCGTCGTCGCGGCCGGGGTGTCGGCCGCCGACCCCGTTCCGCCCGTCCCGCAAGACAAGCTCATCGACCGGCTGATCGAGGGGTTGAAAGACCCCGACCCGGACGTTCGGCAAAATTTGGCCGTCGCGCTGGCAAAGGTCGGCCCGGCCGCCGTCGAACCACTGGTGACCGCGCTCTCGGATTCGCTCCCCGAGAGGCGGGCCGGCGTGGCCTACGCGTTGGGGCAGATCGGCACGCCCGCCCGGAGTGCGTTGCCCAAACTGCTCGACGCCCTGGACGACAAAGAAGTCGACGTGCGACGCCAGGCGGCCTACGCCATCAGTCGACTGGTGCCGACCGGTTCCGTCAAGCCGACCCAACCCCCCGGCGGAGGGAAGTAGCATGACCCGAGTCGCTCGCCGGTGGGTGTCGGTGCTGGTGCTGGCTTGTTCCGCACCGGTGGCGTTCGCCCAGACGACCATCCGCCGGCCGGCGGGTGACGAGGTGCCGACCCAGGAGACCCTGAAGCGGCTCGCCCAGCAGTTGGGGGCGGGGGGGGTGCCGTCCGACATCGACCCGGCGCTGGTGCAGATGGCGATGGAGTACCTGAAGAAGAACCCGCAGGTGCTCGACGACCCGAACTTCAAGCAGCAGATGAAGCAGTGGCAGGAGCAGGCCAAGTCCGACCCGAGCAAGCTGGCCGAGCAGTTCAAACAGCAGAACCCGTCCATCACCCCGGAGCAGATCGAGTCGCTGAAGAACCAGTTCAAGCAGTCGAACGGCGGCGGTGGTGGCGGCGGCGGGTTCAAGCCGCCGAACGTCACCAACCCGCAACCCACCCCGCCGACGGGGACCGGCCCGACGGTGACGCCGCCGATTCCCCCGCCCGTGACCGACCCGAAGAACCCCGGGAACATCCCGCCGGTGGCCCAGCCGTGGCAGCCGCCGCGGCCGGGCATGGTGAACATCGACCCGACCGGTCTGGGGCCGTCCCCGACGCAGAAGGCGGAGGGGAAGGCTGAGTACCAGCAGGTGGTCGGCCTGTGGGAGAACAACTTCGGGTCGATCGAACAGACCCCGGAGTTGAAGAAGTCGCTCGTCGACATGTTCAGCGGGGACGGGCAAGGCCCGTGGGACGGGAAGGGCGGAGGGCTGAACGGCATGGGCGGGACCAAGCCCGGCAGCCAGAAGCCGTGGTGGGACACGAGCAGCTCGAACGGCCAGCAGAGCGGGTTCATCAGTTGGCTGAAGAACACCGGCAACAACCCGCCGAGCTGGTGGAAGAACATGGGCAACTGGAACAACACCGGCCCGCCGCCGAAAATGGGCGGCGGGTCGTGGAACGCCCCGCAGTACAGTGGCGGCGGCGGCGGCGGGGGGTTCGGTGGGGGGGGCGATTTCGGCTCGGCCGCCCTGCCGATCCTCGTCTTCGTGGGTGTGCTGGTGGCGGTGGCAGCGGCCTTAGTGGTGTGGCGGTACTGGCCGCAGATCCAGGCCCAGTTGAACAAGCCGAAGGCGATCCCCGGCCTCGGCCCGTGGACCATCGACCCGCGGGAGGTGAAGGACCGCGAGACCCTGGTGAAGGCGTTCGAGTACCTGTCGGTGCTCATCTGTGGGGACGGCGCTCGCGTGTGGAACCACCTGACCATCGCCGAGGCGTTCCGCCAGAACGTGCCCGGCGCCGCCCCGTTCGCCGACCCGCTCGCCCGCCTGTACGCCCTCGCCCGGTACTCGCCGGCGAACGAGCCGATCAGTGCGGAGGACATCGCCGAGGCCCGCGGCTACCTGTGCCGCCTGGCGGAGGTGCAGGCGTGAGCTGTCGCCCCCTCCTCCTCGCCCTCCTCCTCGCCTCACCCGCCTTCGCCCAGGAGCAGCCGCCGCAACAGCAACTGCCGCCGAACGACGAGAAGACGCACCTGTTCCGCGGGCTGTTCCACTTCCACAAGATCGAGCCGGAGGCGATCGAGAACATCCGCCAGGGGTACGACTACTCGAAGCTGATCGTGGTAGTTTCCGGCGACCCGAAGCAGCAGGCGGTGGTGAACGTCTGCCGGGCCACCCTGGCCAACGGCGGGGCGGTCCTCATCGCCGCCGACACCGACATGAAGCTGAGCGCCTACTTCCCCCGGGGCGGGGAGGTGTCGATCACCGGCCACCAGGTGATCCATTCCGAACTGGGCCGCGTGGACGGCAACAACGTCGTCCGCCCGTACGCCTCCGCCACGCTGGTGAACGGCACCTCCCCGTTCGCCGGCCTGCAGAAGGTGGCCACCTACCAGCCGTCTTACGTGCTCAGCCCCCGCCCGCCCGCGGACGTACCCCTGTTGCCGGTGGCCTCGTTCCCGCCCGGTGCGGGGGTGATGGTGGGCGGCTTCAATCAGCCGGCACTCGGCGTCCTGCCGCTGCCGTTCGCCCTCGCCACCACCACCGACCGCGGCCCGCGGTGCCTCGTGGTGGCCGACCCGGACGTGTTCTCCAACCGGATGATCTACACCTCCGGCCGCGAGCAGAACCCGACCGACAACCTGAAGCTGGCCAACGCCAGCGTCCAGTGGCTGAAGGGCAGCGGCCGCACCCGGTGCCTGTTCGTCGAGAACGGGGAGGTGAAGTCGAAGTTCGACGAGGTGCAGTACGCGGCCATCCCGACCGGCATGCCGCAACCGCCCCCGCCGCCCGTCCCGAACATCGACCTGACCGACCCGGAGTTGCAGCGGCAGCTCGCCAACTTCGTCAACGAGAAGGTGGACGAGGCGCAGAAGAACGACGTGATGAACCGCGGGCTGTTGGCGGCGTTCGGCGGGCACCTGCCATGGCTCGTCACCGCCCTCGCGGTCGTCCTGCTCTCTGTGGCGTACCTGTTGTTCCGCTGGAAAGCCCTGGGGGATCGGTTCAAGCGGCTGTTCCGCCCCATCCCGCGGGACCCGGCCATGCTCGGCCCGGACGTGCCCGTCGGCAGCCTCGAACACCGCCGGTTGGAGCTGCTACGGAGCGCCGACTACGGGCCGGTCGTCCGCCCGGTGGTGTTGCGGTTGTTCCAAGATCGCGGGCTGCCGGCCGAATACACGGGTGATAAACTGCCGCCGTTGGACATCGACGTCCGCCGCCCGCAGTTCCTCCGGGAAGCCATCCACTCGTTGTGGGCGGTGGTCCGTACGACCGCCCCGATCGGGTTCGGCCGGTGGAAGCAACTGGAACCGCTGCTGGCGGCCGCCCGGGCCGCCGCCGACGACGACCGCTGGCGGTTCGTCGCCCCTTCGCCGCGAGACGCCGCACCATGACGAACGACCGCGCCACCATCCCCTCGCGTGCCCCCATCCAACTCGACAACTCCCCCGACACGGCCCCGGCCCGAGAACTGGCCGCCACCGCCTCCGAACTGTACCAGCAGGTGGCCAAACAGGTGGCCACGGTGGTGGTCGGGGTGGAGGGGGTGACCGAGCAACTGCTGATCGCCCTGCTCGCGTCCGGGCACGTGCTGCTGGAGGGCGTGCCGGGGGTGGCCAAGACGACCCTCTCGAAAGTCTTCGCCAAGCTGCTCGGGTGCGACTTCCAGCGGGTGCAGTTCACCCCGGACCTGTTGCCGTCGGACGTGACCGGGACGAGCATCCTCGACCGGCAGAAGGTCGAGTTCGTGTTGCGGAAGGGGCCGATCTTCTGCCAGGTGTTGCTCGCCGACGAGATCAACCGCGCCCCGGCCAAGACGCAGTCGGCGCTGCTGGAGGCGATGCAAGAGTACCAGGTGACGGTGGACGGGGAGACCATCCCGCTGCCGCGGCCGTTCATGGTGATGGCGACCCAGAACCCGGTCGAGCAGGAAGGGGTGTACCGACTGCCGGAAGCACAACTCGACCGCTTTCTCCTCCGCATCGAGATGGGCTATCCGGGGTTCGACAACGAGGTGAACATGCTGAAGCTGCACGGCCGCCCGACCGCCGACCCGCAGCCGATGTTCACCCCCGAGACCATTCTCGCCCTCCAGTCCAAGCTGCAGTACGTGTACGGCAAGGAGACGCTGTACCGGTACATCATCGAATTGGCCGAGGCGACGCGGGACCACCAGGACGTGGCGCTCGGGGCCAGCCCGCGGGCGGCGCTCAGCCTGTTGCGGTGTGCGCGGGCGCGGGCGGCGATCAAGGGGCGGCACTACGTCACCCACGAGGACGTGCAGAAGGTCGCGTTCGGGGTGCTCGGCCACCGCATCATCATGCGGCCGGAGGCGGCCATCGAAGGCCGCGAGGTGAGCGACGTGGTGAAGGACGTGCTGAAACAGGTGAAGGTGCTGGAGACGGGATAAGTCCCCCTCTCCCTCGGGGGAAAGGCCGACACTCTTTCGGCGGAGGGTAAAGGGGGGCGTGTGCGGACCCTTCTTCCCGCCGGGTCGCTCCGCTCCCCGGCGACCCTCTCCCTCAGGGGGAGAGGGGGTGTGGCTCGTCCCGTCTGCGTCAGCGGTCACTCGGAATCGGTGGCGAGTGGAACCCTCTCCCCCTGAGGGAGAGGGTGGCGAGCGAAGCGAGCCGGGAGAGGGGTCCGTCATTCCCCTCAGCAACTGTCAGCCCCTCAGCCCGTTGGGGGAGAGGGGTCCGGGGATGGCGGAACCCGAACCAAACTTCCGAGGGTGGATGATGTTCCTCGCAACCATCGTGGCGACATCGTTCTGTCTCCAGCCGACTCCTGACACGCAGTTTCAGGGTTTGAAGCCGCTGCCGCCGAGAATCGAGTTCCCAGCCCCTCACACCATGATCGACTGGGATTTCTACATCAGGGTGAACGAGGAGATCCTCTCGAACATGAAGTCCAGGAAAGTGCCGCAGGAACTGATCGACCAGATGCAGCGAAACCAAGACAAGTGTAAGGAATTGAAACTGAAGTATGCCCCGCCGAAGGCAGAAGAACAGCAGCCGGCACCCTTGCACAACATGGTTTCGCCTCGCCGTGCGGTACTCCTTTCGCCAAAGGCAGCGGACCTGAAGTAGGAAGCTGCCGCCCCCAACACCACCTCACTTCAACCAAGTCTCCCGATGCTCACCGCCCGCGGCTTCTGGCTCCTGCTCGTGGTCGGCCTGCTCACCTTCTGGTCGGTGTGGCTCGCCAACTGGGGGGCGTTCGCCGCCATCTTCGCCCTGTCCGTGCTGGTGTGGTTCGTCATCGAGTGGGCGTGGTTCGTGGCCCGCACCACGTCCGCCGCCGGCCGAGTCACCGTCGAACGGTCCCTCGTGCAGAACGACCGCGAGCAGCCGAACCTGTGGGCGAAGGTGGAGGCGACCATCCGCGTGCGGCTGGCCGTCAAGCCGGGCGGCCTCAGTTTGCCGTTCGTGGCCGCGGCGGACAAGCTGCCGGTCGGGCTGGGCGTGACCGGCGGGCAGCGGCGGGTGGTCGGCAGGCTGGCCAAAGACGAGCCGATCGACATCGAGTACCGGCTGCACCCCGTCGCCCCCGGCCTGGTCAAGTTCGAGGGGGTCGAACTGCGGTTCGCCGACTACTGCGGGTTCTTCTACCGGCGGGTGTTCGTGCGGGTGCCGACCGAGTACCTGGTGCTGCCGGTCCTGGCCGACGAGGAGGGCGGGCAGCGGGCGACGAAGCGTTTGAACAGCCTTCCCCCGCCGGGCATCCACCGCCTGCGGCGGCCGGGCGGCGGGAGCGAGTTGCTCGACCTCCGCGAGTACCGCCCCGGCGACCCGCCGAAGACGGTGGCGTGGAAGGCGTCCGCCCGGCGAGAGGTGCTCATCACCAAGGAGTTCGAGAACGACGTGCCGGTGCGGCTGGTGTTCTTCCTCGACGCGTCGAACTCCATGCGGCTGGGCGACGCCGGGAACACCCCGCTCGCCCGGGCCACCGGGGTCGGGGCGGCGGTGGCGCAGGCGGCGTCGGCCAACCGCGACATCGTCGGGCTGACGGTGTTCGACGAGAAGGAGTTCAGCGTGATGCGGCCGGCCCGCACGCAAGTCCACCAGATGCAGATGCTGCGGCGGTTCGCCGAGACGGCCGCCCGCATGCCCGAGTACGCCGCCGCCGACGTGCCCACCCTCGGCCGGCTGGCCCACTCGCTGGCCGTCGAAATGTACCCGGACCTGCTCGACAAGCGGGTGAACTCCCGCCCGCTCGGCCTGTTCTGGATGCCCCTGTTCGACTCGCGGGCCAGGTTCGTCCTGCTCCTGCCGGTACTGTGGTCGCTCTTTCTCGTCTTCGGCGGCGGGTTCAACACGGTCATCGGGTGGACGCGGAACATCGTCCGCCCGCAAACCCCCGGTGACCTCATCTGGTTCATCGCCATCGGGCTGGTCATCCTGCTCGCCCCGGTGCCGATGACCGCGCTGTTCTGGTTCATTTTCGGCATCCGCGGCGTCTTCCCCCCGCGGTCCACCGAACTGGCCAAGCGGAAGCAACTGGCCGCCCTGTTCGCCACCCTGGACGACGACACCCCGGCCGCGATCGAGCGGTACATCCACGACGACCAGTTCTTCGCCGCCCGCGCCGACAAGTTCCTGCTCGCCCACCGCGTCCAGTCCACCCCGCAGCTGTACGACGAGCAGGGGAACTACCGCTTCCTCGGGAAAGAGAAGGTGCCGGTGCTGGCCGACGCCCTCATCCGCAGCGTCGGCACCGCCCGCGACAACGAGCTGTACGTCATCCTCGCCGATCTGGTCGAACTGCATGGTCACCTGGACCGGCTGTTGGCGGCGGTGCGGGCGGCGCGGGCACGACACCACCAGATCCTCGTGCTGCTGCCGTGGCCGGCCGACGTGCCCTCTCCGCACGACGAGCGGAAGAAGGCCGACCCCCGTACCAAGTTGAACATCCGCAATCTGGTGGAGGAAGCGCTGATCGACGGCTACCTGGCCAAGTTCGACGCCGTGCGGGCGGCTCTGGTGAAGGCCGGGGCGAACGTGTTCCGGTTCGACGAGGACGACCCGGTTCAGCTCATCCTGCAACGGCTGGAGCAGGTCCGCGGGGCGAGGATCCGCAAATGAGCGACCCCGCTACCAAGAAGCCGGCCGACGCTAAACCGTCCCCGCCGAACCCGTTCACGGAGATGATCCGCAACCCGGCCGCCCGCACCTACCTGATGCTGGGGGCGGCCGGGCTGGTGGTCGCGTGCGCCGTGCAGTTCCTGTTCCAGAGCAACGGGCCGGCGGCCGCGGCGGTGTTCATTTTCGGGGCTGCCGGGCTGGCCCTGCGGTGGGTGATCGGCCCGCCGGCGGTGGTGGTCGTCGTCTGCTACTTCTCCTTCTTCCCTGGGGCGTTGCCCATCGAGGTGGTCGGCAACCAGGTGATGGACCGGCAGACGAACCCGATCTTCCTGTTCACCGACCTGCTGCTGACGGCGTCCGCCCTCGTCTACCTGATCAGCACCTACCGGTTCCACGCGGTCATGCGGGCGGGCATGCCGTTCGACGCGCCAGCCCCGTTCGTCAAGCCGGGGGTGAAGCCGACCGTCCGCCCGGCCGTGCCCGTCCGCGACGCCGAACTGTGGTACCTGTTCGCCCGCGTCGGGGCGGTGGTGCTGGTCGGCCAACTGCTCTGGCTCTTCGCCACCAAACTGAAGCTCGACTTCCGCCGCCTCATCCCCCTCCGCCCGTTCACCGGCCCAATGGAGGAGTCCGGGTTCACCCAGAACCCCGTCACCGGCGAGGTCATCGACCCGGACGCCATCCCGAACCAACTCAGCCGCTTGCTCCTGGTGGTCGGCGCGGTGCTGTCGGTCGCGTTCGTGTTGTGGTTCGTGTTCTGGTACTGGCGGCTGGCGGTGATGAACCGGGACGAGGCGCGGGCGATCTGTCTGGACACCCAGTGGACGACCGCCCGGCGGGAGTACAACCGGCCGGAGAAGTGGCGGGGGTGGATGAAGCAGAAGGTGGCCGGCACCCTGCCGAAGAAGGGGTGCGGGGCGTTCCTGCTGGTGGTCGGCCTGCCGGCCTTGTTGATCTTCATCGCCCTGGTGCTGCTCGGGTGGGCTGGGGCGTTCGGCTGACTCACTGTGGCCGGCCTCTGTGAGGCCGGTCCGACCGGGGTCGCAGACCCCGGCTACAACTTGAGGGCTGACATGGGCACGCTCGTCACGTGGTTTCGGGAGCTGGCCGGCTGGCTGCTGCTCGGCGGCGGGGTCGGGGCGTTCGTGCTGTGCTACGTTCAGTTCCTGTTGAACGGGTTGGTGGTGCAGGGGGTGATCTTCGGGTTCGCCGGGCTGATCCTGTTCCGCGGCGGTCTGGCTCTCCTGAAGCTGGCGGTGGCCAGCCGGGCGGCCCACGACGTGAAGCGGGAGATGGCCACCCAGGCCGCCGCGGTGAAGCAGGTCCGCCCGCAACTCGGGTCGAACCAGCCGGCCGGCCGCCCGCGGAAGTCGATGGTGCCCGGTCCGGGGCGGAACTAGGATCGGTTCCCCTCTCCCCCAGGGGAGAGGGGTTAGGGGTGAGGGGGACGGGGAATTCTGAATGCTCACCGCCCCACCACGGGCCGTCTTCTTCGACGCCGTCGGCACGGTCATCTTCCCGGCCCGCCCGGCGTCCGACGTTTACGCCGACGCCGCCCGCCGCCACGGGTTGAACGCCGATCCGGACGAGGTTCGCCGCCGCCTCTGGGCACACTTCCGGGTTGAAGAAGCCACCGACCGCGAACTGAACTGGGTGACGAGCGAGGCCCGCGAGCGGGAGCGGTGGCGGAACATCGTGTTCGCCGCGCTCGACGGGGCGACCGACGAGTTGTTCGTCGAACTGTACCACCACTTCGCCAAACCGTCCGCCTGGAGCGTCCCGCCCGCCGCCGCCGAGTGCATCGCCCGGCTGGTTTCACGGGGAATCGTGGTCGGCATGGGGTCGAACTACGACTCGCGGCTGGCGAGTGTGGTGAGCGGCACGCCGGCGTTGCGACCGCTCCGCGATCGGTTAGTCATCAGTTCTCTGGTGGGCGTACGGAAGCCGGGGGAAGGGTTCTTCGCCGAAGTGACTCGTGCCGCCGGGTGCGATCCGTCGGACATCCTGTTCGTCGGCGACGACGTGGCGAACGACTACCACGGGGCGACTGCCGCCGGGATGAAGGCGCTGCTGTTGGACGAACACGGGAAGCACGAAGGGATCGCGAATCGCGTGCGGGGCTTGGCGGAATTACCGTGATACCTTTACGAGCCGCGACCGCCCGGGAGCGGGTGATAATCCCGCCCGCTCCCGGGCGGTCGCGGCTCGTTATTCGCCCGGGATCGCCTCCGCCTTCCCGCCGGCGATGGTCAGCGCCGCCTTCAGCACGTCGACGCTCATGCCGTCTCGAAAGAACTGTGCCGACCCGTCCGCCCGGCCGAAACAGACCACGCCAGGATAATTGCCGCCGAACTGCCCGCCGCGGCCGAGCGGCGGTTTCGCCCCGTCTCGGGTGTCCAGCCCGCGGACGGTGCTGAACCCGCCACGGATCCACGGCCCCAGGTCGGCGGCAGTTTCGGTGAACAGGAACGTCGTGCTCAGCCCGTCGTTCTCGCGGATGAGGGCCAACGGGGTGGGGGAATCGTACCGGAAGCAGCCGGCACGCGGCGACAGCGGGGGCAACTCGGCGGCGTCGTGGCCCACCCCCGCCAGCCCGATGAACTGGGTCGGGGCCGGTTGGTCGGCCGGCCACTCGGGCAGGGCGCCGGGGCAGAGGAACAGCTTCAAATTGGTGGCGGACACCTCGCGGTTCGCGCCGGCATCCCAGGCCGCGGTGCGGTCGAGCTTCCGGCTCAGGTCGGTCGTCTCCTGGACGCTCTGGTCGAGGAACTGCAACATCCCGCACACCCAACTCAGCCGCTGGTCCGCGGGCAGGGCGAGATTCGGGATGGTGCCCGGTGGCACCCCCTGTGGTACGTCCGGCGGGAGCAGTTCCCCAGTTTTCAGTTGTGAGGTCGCCTCGGTGTATTGCGAGGCGAACGTGCCCAACTGGCGGAACTGGTTCTCGCACTTGAGGCGGTCGGCGGTCAGCCGCTGCCGCTGGACGAACGCCAGGATCAGCCCGACGGTCAGAACCGCGATCACCGCCACCGCGATCACCATCACCCACCGCCGCATGGCCCGCCCTCTGTGTGACTGTTCACAGTACGAACGGGATCGGGCGGCCGTTCGACCCGAGTCGCGGGTGGGCGTTGCCGTCCGCCACACATACGTTGCGTGCAACCCTTTCCCCTCCGCCGCCGGGTCGTCATGTCGTCACCCACCCCCGCCCCCACCGGCTGGGCCGCGCTCAAGCTGCTCAGCCCGTACCAGTGGTTCGTGTTCGTCGTCTGCTGTCTGGCCTGGGACATGGACTGCCTGGACCAGCAGTTGTTCGTCCTCGCCCGCCGACCGGCGATGGTGGATCTGGTACCGAAGGTGGGCAACGACGACGCGCGGTTGAAGGCCCTGATGGAGAAGATGACCGACGAGGCGGAGCGGGTGGGCAAGCCGGCTCCGTCCGTCGAGGACGTGCGGAAGTCGCGGCACGACGCCGACGTGGCCGAGGCGGCCGGGTACGCCACCATGTTCTTCATGCTCGGGTGGGCGGTCGGCGGGATCGGGTTCGGGGTGATGGGGGACAAAGTGGGGCGGGTGAAAACGCTCACCCTCACCATCCTGCTGTACGCCATCTTCACCGGGTTGAGCGCGCTGTCGATCGGGGTGGCCGACTTCCACGCCTACCGCTTCCTCACCGGGCTGGGCGTGGGCGGGGTGTTCGCGGCGGCCGTCACCCTGCTGGCCGAAACGGTGCCGGACGGCGCCCGCCCGCTCGCCCTCGGGCTGTTCCAGGCGAGCAGCGTGCTCGGCAACTGCTCGGCCGCGCTCATCAACATCGGGCTGGAGTACGCCGTCTACAAGGACTCGTTCGCCGGCGGCAAACTGTTCGGGTTCGACATCACCCCGTGGCGGCTGATGTTCATGGTCGGCATCCTGCCGGGGTTGCTGGTGGTGCTGGTGCAACTGAAGCTGAAGGAGCCGGAGCGGTGGGTGAAGCTGAAGGCGGAGGGGAAGAAGGGCGGGTCGTACGGCGAACTGTTGGGCGACCCGCGGTGGCGGGGGCGTGCCCTGTTCGGCCTGCTGCTGGCCATCGCCGGGGTGATCGGCCTGTGGGGCATCGCCTTTTTCTCGCCCGACCTGCAGCGGTACGTGTCGGCCCCGGTGTACGCGGAGGAGGCGAAGGCGCTCGCCCCGACGTTCGCCGCCCAGGCGGACGCTTTGGGGCTGAACGCCGAGGAGGCGAAGAAGTACGTGGCCGACAACTCGGCCAAGCACGTCCGCTGGCAGGGCGGGCTGTGGTCGGGCGTCACCTCACTGGTGCAGAACCTGGGAGCGTTCTTCGGCATCTTCGCGTTCAGCCTGCTCACCGGCACCCTCGGTCGGCGGCCGACGTTCGCCCTGTTCTTCGTGCTGGCGGCGGCCAGCACCGCGGTGGTGTTCCTGTTCCTGAAGACATGGCCGGACGTGTTCTGGATGATCCCGCTCATGGGCTTCTTCCAGTTGGCCCTGTTCGGGGGGTACGCCATCTACTTCCCGGAGCTGTTCCCCACCCGCCTGCGGAGCACCGGGACGAGCTTCTGCTACAACGTCGGCCGGCTGATCGCCGCGTTCGGTCCGGCGGCGCTGGGGTTGCTCACCAGCACCGTGTACGCCCAACACCCGGCCCCGGACCCGCTGCGGTACGCCGGGGTGACCATGTGTGCGGTCTACCTGATCGGGTTCGTGGCCCTGCCCTTCCTACCCGAGACGAAGGGCAAGCCGCTGCCCGAGTGATGCGATGCGGTTGCAACCGTCGTTCGGGCCAACGGATGCGGTGCTCCCGTCGGCCGTCGCCCGGGGGCGTGGGCATGGAGCGCCGGGGTGACAATCTTGACCATGTTGAGAACGTCGCCCCCCGGACCCGCGGACGGCGCCGACTTGAGTTCGCCTTGACCACCTTCCCTGGACGCCGTATGTCCGCCCCCCGCGAGCCGGCCCACGTGCCCGTGCTGCCGGCCGAAACGCTCGCCCTGCTCGACCCGCAACCGGGCGAGGTGTGGGTGGACTGCACGACCGGCGGCGGCGGGCACGCCCGGTTGATCGCCGAGCGGGTCGGCCCGACGGGACGGCTCCTCGGGCTGGACCAAGACCCGACGATGCTGGAGCGTGCCGCCCCGCGGCTGAGCGGGCTGCCTGTCACGCTCGTCCACGCCAACTTCGACCAACTGGCGGAGGTGCTGGAAAAGCAGGGCATCCCGCAGGTGGACGGGGTGCTGGCCGACATCGGGTTCAGCTCCGACCAGCTCGGCGACCCGGCCCGCGGGCTGAGCTTCATGGCCGACGGCCCGCTGGACATGAGGCTCGACCCGACCGCCGGCACCACCGCCGCCGACCTGGTGAACACGTTGCCGGAGCGGGAACTGGCCGACGTGCTGTTCGAGTTCGGCGAGGAGCGGAAGAGCTTCCGGGTGGCGAAGCGGATCGTCGAGCGGAGGAAGGTGAAACGGTTCGAGACGACGGCGGAGCTGGCTGCGGCGGTGCGGAGTTGTCTGCCGCGGAGCGGCGGGATCGACCCGGCGACGCGGACGTTCCAGGCCCTGCGGATCGCGGTGAACGACGAACTCGGGGCGCTGGACCGGTTGCTGGCGGTGCTGCCGGTGGTGGTGAGGCCTGGCGGCCGGGCCGGGGTCATCAGCTTTCACTCGCTGGAAGACCGGCGGGTGAAGCAGGCGTTCCGCGACCCCGAACTGTGGGCACCCAAGACGAAGAAGCCGGTGGAGGCGACGGACGCCGAAACGGCGACGAACCCGCGGGCACGGAGTGCCAAGCTGCGGGTGGCGGTTCGAAAGTAGGTGCCGCTTGCCGAGCGGCACTCCCGACACGGCGGAGGCTCACGGATGAGCGACACCAGCAAGTTCCCGTTCGACTCCGTCCCGCTCGACGGGGGCGGTACGGCCACCCTGTCCGAGCCGCGGCCGTCGTTCTCCCGCAACTCGATGGACGCGCCCACCTCCGGGCTTCTGCCGCCGTCCCGCCGCCCGCTCTCGGTGGCCACACCCGAGCCGACCCCGCCGGTCCTGCCGCCTACTCCCGAACCGACCGCTCCGAACCCGATGGCCAGCACCCCGCCGCCGCAGGCCGGGTCGCTCCGCGGGTTCCTGTGGGATCTGGTCCGCCCGACTCGCACCAAATGGGCGATCCTGGCCGGCGGGGTGAGCCTGGTTGCCGGTGCCTATGGGCTGAACCTGTTCGTGCCGACACCCGGCGGGGAGCCGCAGAAGGCCCTGCCCGAAACGGCCATGCTGACCGGCCCCGGCCCGCAGGTGATCGACGAGCGGCAGCGGCCGCCGAGCGTCGGTGAGGAACGGGCGGCGAAGCCGGCCCCCGTCATCGGGGAAGAGCGGACGTCGGCGATCCCGCCCGTGGTGAAGGACCAGCCGATCCCGCTCCCGGCGTTGCCCGTCCAACCGCCGGTCGCCCCGGCGCCGCTGCCCCAGCCGATCCTGCCCGTACGGGCCGACGTACCGGCCGGCCCGCTGCCGCCGCTGACGCCCGACGTGCCCGTCACCCCGCCGGCCCCGTTGAAGCCGGACGTGCCACTGCCCCCGGTGGTCGATCCGAAAACTCCAGCCACACCTTTGCCGGGTGTGACCGCGAAGCCCGACCCGGCGGTTCCGCCTTCGCCCACCAAGCCGGCGGACCCGCTGCCCGCCCTGCCGCCGGTGGTGAAGCCGGCCGACCCGGCCCCGCTGCCGGCCGTGGTCATGCCGGGCGGGATGGGGGTGACCCCGGAGGTGCCGGCCGCCCCGAAACCGTCCGGTTTCGTCGAGAAGCCCGACCCGATCCCGGCCCCGCCGTCGGTGAACGACCCGAAACCGACCCCGCTGCCGGGGGTGAAGTTCTCGCCGGTGAGCGACGAGAAGCCGCCGTCCATCTCCGCCCCGCCGCCGCTGGGCACCCCGGCCGATCCGCCGAAGGTGGTGGACGGCGCCCCGATTCCCAAGCCCGTCTTCACCGATGTGAAGCCGGCCGATCCCATTCCAACCCCGCCGGTGAAGGTCGAGCCGATCTTCACCGAGAAGCCGGACCTTCCGCCCCGGCCCGCCCCGCCGCTGAAGGCTGAGCCGGTGATGGTGCCGTCGGCGTTCAAAGAGGAAAAGACGCCTCCCGTCGGCGTGCCGGTGGGCGGGGCGACTGAGCCGCCGGCCGTGGTCGGCGGGCCGCCGCCGAAGAAGGGGTTCGAGGTGGACGTGGTGAAGGTGCGGGCGACCGACACTTACACGTCGATCAGCGAGGCGTACTACCAGTCGAAGAAGCACGCGGCCGCCCTGCGGGCGTTCAACGGCGACGTGGACATCAGCCGACTGCAAGAGGTGGAGGTGCCGCCATTGTTTGAACTGCAGAGACTGACCGGCACGCCGGCCCGCGATGCCGAGCCGACCGGGCGGACCGTCAGCCCGCGTTCGGGTAGTGAGCCGGCGGTTCGCGGGCCGGTGATCGAGCCGACGGCTGGTGCCGGCGAGTCGGTCGATTGGGGGCCGGTGGGCAAGCGGCGGGCGGTGACGAAGTACGAGCGGTTCACCACTCCGAAGGAGGGGATGACCGCCCGCGACGTGGCCCGGGCTGTTTACGCCGACGAGAACGAGTGGGCGAAGTTGATCGGCCCGCGGGGGGTGAAACTGCGGGCAGACGAGCCGCTCCCGCGGGGCACCGAACTGACCGTCCCGCGGGAAGAGTTACCGTGGAAATAGGTGGTGATCCGTTGGCGAATTGGGCTGTTCACACGAATCATCCCGTTGATAACGGTCGCATCTTGACTTGGAGGTGAGGTCGCAGCATAATTTTCGCGTCGCCCGGAGAATTTCGCACCAGGTGGTCTGGTGCGATCACGCCCCGAAACCAACCCTCTGTCCCGTGAGGCGAACTCGCCTCGTCACAGCCGGCACGGTTTCGCTTCTTCCGGTGCGACGCGAGGATTCGCCCATGTCGTCGCCCAATCGTCTGGCGGGGTGTACAGCGCTTGCCCTCGTCACCCTGCTCTCGCTCCTACCGTCTTCGGCTGACGCGTCGCCCATCCACCAGTACCGCTTTGACGGCAGCTACACCGACGACTTCGGTGGACCGGCCATCACCCCGGCCGGCGGGACGCTCGGCGGCGGGCGGTACACCTTCGGCGCGAACCAGGGGCTGTCACTCAGTAACGCCCTTCCCAGCGGCAGCGTCTACTCTGTCGAGATGATGTTCGAGTTTGACAACCTGTCGAGTTGGCGGAAGATCCTCGATTTCAAGAACCGCACTTCAGACAACGGCCTTTACAACTACTTCCAATCCCTCACCTTCTACCTGTCAGGGAACATCGGTGCGAGCGGGACGGACCTCCAGCCGAACGTCGACGCGCGGGTGGTGCTGACCCGGGATGCCGCCGGGAATGTCGTCGGGTACGTCAACGGCGTCCAACAGTTCTCGTTCCTCGACACCACCGGTGCGGCGACGTTCACCGCGGTGAACAACATCATGTGGTTCTTCCAGGACGATTTCGCCTTCTCCGGTGAGGCGTCGAGTGGGTCGGTCGATTACATCCGCATTTACGGCCGCGCGCTGACGCCGAACGAGGTCGCCAACCTGACTAACCCCGTCATCCCCGAACCCGCCAGCGTCGTTCTGGTGGGCGGCCTGATCGTGGCCGGCGGGGCTGTCGTGGCGAGGCGACGGAAGTCGTCTGCCCAACCCGCCTGAACCCGTCCGTCAGTTGGTCGCCGGGTTGATCTTTGGGATGTGGTTGAACGGGATCCGCATCGGGGCGGTCTTCTCCGCCCCCACGATCCCGCCGAACCGCACCGCGTGCTTGCCGAACTTGCGGTTGATGGCGTCCATGGCGTGCGACAGGGCGGTCGCCTGTTGATCCTCCGGGAACAAACTCGGCGTGGCCGCCGACGCCGCCACCAGATCGGTCAGCGTCATCCAGACCTGCATCGGCGGCCCGACGTCGGTCGGCCGTTCGTCCCACATCTCGCCGAACGCCAGCAGCCATTGCAGGGTGTCCTGGCAGTGCGGCAACTTGCGGGCGGTGTGCCACTTCACCCCGTCGGCGTACCGCACCCCCACCGCCATCGCCCCGGCCCAGTAGCCGATGCTCCGCAACCGGGCGCACGCCTTGTGAATCAGCCGCACCATCACCCCGCGGCTGCCGTCGGGTGTGCGTTGGTCCGGCGGCAGGACGTGCGAGTGCCCGACGGTCCGCCGGCGGGTGGGCGCTTCGGCCACCTCCTCGCCGCGGAGCAGGTTGTACCACCGCTCGGCATGAACCCGGCTGCCCCACACCACCGCCAGGGCCGACTCCTTCAGGTCGAGCAGTTGCTTCGTGGTGGTGATGCCGTACCGATAGAACCGCTTCTCCATCCGCGGGCCGATGCCGGGGAAGTCGGTGACCTTCAGCGAGTACAGGCGGCCGGGCAACTCCTCCGGGCGGATGACGGTCAAGCCGTCGGGCTTCTGCATGTCGCCGGCGACCTTCGCCAGCATGACGTTCGGCCCGACGCCGATGGAGCACGTCAGCACCTCGCCAAGGGAGTGCCGCATCTCGGCCTTGATCGACCGGGCGATGGCCTCCGCCTTCGCCGGCTCCCGCTCGTCCCCCATGAGCGCACACGCCATCTCGTCGATGGACATCACCTTGCTGACCGGCACGCACCGCCCGACCGCCCGCACGATCTCCTTGTGAACCTCCACGTACCGCTCCGGGTGGGCCGGCACGCACCGGATCTCGGGGCACAGCTTCTTCGCCTCCCACACCGGGCTGCCCACCTTCACCCCGAACTTTTTGGCCATGTAGTTGACGGCGATGCAACTGCTGGTGTTGGCCTCCACCGGCACCACCGCGACCGGCTTGTCCCGCAGCCGCGGGTCGTCGTGCTGTTCGACCGACGCGAAGTAGGCGTTCATGTCCACGAACAGGTAGCGGAGCGGCATGGCCGGGGCCTCTCAAGTGGTCTGCTCGCTCCGCGAGCGGTCTGATTCCGCTCGCGGAGCGAGCAGACCACTTGGCCACACTCATAAGGTGAAATCTGTCCACTATCAACTCGAAAGGTGAAAAATGTTCACTTCTCACGCCCGAGCGTGCCGGCTGGCGCGGGTGGGCGAACGGCGCCGCCCGCCCGTACAACAGCCCCGTCCCCGCACCCCTGGAGGTTCCGATGCCCGTGCCCGCTGTCCCCGAGTGGCTCTCCAAACGCGACGGGGGTTTCACCCCCGGCCTCCGCGATCACACCCTGTTCGTGACAGTCTCGAAGAAGCCGCACTATCGGCTCGAAACTCGCCCCGCCAAGGGGCAGTTCGCGTGCTACGTGTCGCAGACGGAGAACGGCAAGCTGATCGACGACGCGGCGGCCGTGTACCCGACCGCCGATGCCGCGTTCGCGGGCGGACTGGAGCGACTGAAACAGAAGCTGGGGTGGTAGCGACCGGCCGGTCGTTGATACGCTCGCCGTTGGAGGAATGACATGACCCCGCTGATGACCCCACCGCCGCGGACCCCGACCCCGCTCCGGTGGACGTGCGACGCCTTCCACGACCTGTGCAGCACCGGCGTGTTCACCGGCCGGCGGGCGATGCTCATCGACGGAGTGATCATCACGATGGCCTTGCCCAACCCGCCGCACAACACCAGCCTGTTCCTCACGCAAGACCTACTGCGGGCGATTTTCACTGCCGGATACCACGTGAGGAGCCAGGTGGCGTTCGACGTGGGACCAGCAAACGATCCCGGACCCGATCTGGCCGTCGTGCCCGGCAGCATCCGTGACTACGCCACCCGACAGGCCACGTCTGCTGTTCTGATCGTGGAAGTGTCCGACACCACCCTGTTCATGGACACCACCACGAAGGCCGAGTTGTACGCCACCGCCGGGGTCCAGGACTACTGGGTGATTGACGTGGAACACCGCGTGTTACTGGTCTTCCGCGACCCGGTGCCGTTGCCGCAAGGGTTGGGGGCGACGGCGTACCGCACGCACCTGACCCTCGGCCCGACCGAGAGCATTTCCCCGCTGGCCGCGCCGGGGGCGACGATCGCGGTGGCGGACATGCTGCCGTAGGTTCAACCGCACTCCCCAACGAGCCGTGCCGCCAGACGCGCCGCGTGCGCCCGCAACTCCGGCACGGCGGTGCCCTCGCCGTCCCTCGCACGCAACAGCGGACCGACGTACCCCAGCACCGCCGACGGTGTCCCGTCGGCCGACACCACCGCCCCGTCACCAGTCACATCGATCCCCATCCGCAGCGGGTCGGGGCGGGCTAACCCCGCGGAGAAGAGGTGGGTCAACAGCGGGTCGTTCGCGGTGGTCACGTCGGACGACGGGCCGGTGCAGTTGATGACGCAGCCCACCCGCAGCGTCTCCTGCCGGTCCTGCCCGCGGGGTTGAACGGTCACATCGACGCCGTCGCCGGTCGCCACCACGTTCACCAGCCGAGCCGCCCGCACGCGCAGCCAGTCGCTCGCCCGCAACTCGTCCACGGCCTTCATGCAACTCGGGGCGGCCCGGTGTCGGTGGGCGTCCCAGAACGGCCGCAGGTGCCGGAGGAACCGCTCGCGGTCGTCCACGCTCAGCCGCTGCCACAGTTGCGGGGTGATCGGCCGCAGGGAATCCACCACCTGCCGCCAGTTGCCGTCGTTCGCTTCGACCGCTTCCACGCACCGCCGCACCGCCGCCAGGTACTCGCGGATGGTGTTCACGTCTTCGATGTCGGGCGGGCGGTGGGCGGGTTCGGCCGGGGCGACGGACGGGTCGTGCGGTTGGGGCATCAGCCCGCGGCGGGAGATGGCCACCGCCCCGACCACCCCGGCCGGTTTCAAATCCAGGGCCACGTCCAGCATGGTCAGCCCGGTGCCGACGAGCAGGGCGGGCAAATCCCGTGGCACGCGGGCGAGCCACCCCTTCGCCCACGGGTCGCGGACGTACAACCCGCTGCCGCGAAATTCTTCGGTCAGCTCCGACGGGTGGGCCGGCGGGTGGTGCCCGACCGCCAGCACCACGCGATCGACGGTGAGCGTCCGCCCGTCCGACAGCTCGATGATGGCACTCGCTGTCCCCGGCCGGATGCTCCGCACTTCCGCGACCACCCGTTCGAGTCGCGGGTTCGTCGCCTCCGCTTCGGCCAGGGTGTCGCCCAGGTACTCGCCGTAGATCGACCGGGCGACGAACGTGCCGGCGGTGACGCTCGCATCCCGCACCTGGCAATACCGCAGGAAGTGCCCCGGATCATCCGGGAACGCCGACATCCGCCCGGCGGGGACGTTCAGCAGGTGGTTCGGGGATTGTGTGCCGTAGGCCACCCCGCGGGCCATCGCCCCGGAGCGGTTCACCATCAGCACCGTGATCGGCCGGGTGGTGCGGGCATGGAGCAGGTGGACGGTTGTCATCACCCCGCTGAACCCGGCCCCGACCACCGCCACGCGGAACGGTTCGGACATGGGTAGGCACCACCGGCCGAGGAAGGGAAGGGGCTATTGTAGTGCCGGTCGTGGGAGCGGTTCGGGTTGACACCTCCTCCCATTTCCGGAACCATTTCGGCACGCCCACTGGTCAACCACCTCTAAGTTGCTAATCTTTGTGATGATTACTCCAGTTCCTGGCCCAAACGGATGATCCGCAAGATCCTCGGCAGTCTGATCGTCGCCTGGCTGCTGTTCGCGGCGGTGTGGGTGGTCGCGTCCGGGTTCTCCCGCAACGAGGTGATCCTGAACGCCGCCTGCGACCCGACCCGTGAGCTGTGGCGCGACCTGAACGACGAGTTCACCGCCGACTACGAGCAGATGAACGGGGTGAGGCTCGTCATCCGCCAGTCGCACGGCGGGTCGGGCAGTCAGGCGCGGGCGGTGATCGACGGCTTGCCCGCCGACGTGGTCACGCTCGCCATGTTCACCGACACCGACGCCATCCGCGGCAAGGCCAAACTGATCGACGACGGATGGGAGAAGAAGACGATCACGGTGCCCTGGCAGACGGAGCCGGTGCCGCTGTCGCTGCCGTACACGTCCACCATCGTGTTCGTGGTGCGGAGTGGGAACCCGAAGCAGATTCACGACTGGTCCGACCTGGAGAAAGACGGAGTGCAGGTCATCACGCCGAACCCGAAGACGAGCGGGAACGGCAAGTGGAGCTTCCTGGCCCTGTGGGGGTCGGTGGTGTGGCGGGGCGGCACCGAGGCGGAAGCCGAAAGGTACGTCGGCGAGGTGTTCCGGCGGGTGCCGGTGCTCGACCCGGCCGCCCGCGGGGCGACTCTCACCTTCGCCAACAAGGGCATCGGGGACGTCCACCTGACGTGGGAGAACGAGGCGCAACTGGAGGTGAAGGAGTCGAACGGCGCGCTGGAGATCGTTTATCCCGGGCGACTGGGCGAGAAGCCGCTGAGCGTGCTGGCCGAACCGCACGTCGCGGTGGTGGACCGGGTGGTGGACCGCAAGGGCACCAGACCGGCGGCCGAGGCGTACCTGCGGTTCCTGTTCACCGAACCGGCGCAAGAGGTGATCGCCAAGCACTACCACCGGCCGACCGACACGAGGGTGTTCGGGCGGTGGAAGCACCAGTTCCCGGAGATGGATCTGCGGCGGGCGACGACACTGGTGGGAAGCGGCAAGTGGGACGACGTGCAGAAGCGGTTCTTCGCCGAGGGCGGGGTGTTCGACAAGATCCCGCTGGCGAAGGGGGCGAAATGAAGTCGAATGTCACGAGCCGCGACCGCAAGGGAGCGGGTAATTATCACCCGCTCCCTTGCGGTCGCGGCTCGTTATCGGGGGCGAAATGAGGCTTTCCCCTCGTGGCCGGGTGCTGCCGGGGTTTGGCTTGGGCCTCGGCACCAGTCTGCTGTACCTCAGCCTGCTCGTCCTGCTGCCGCTGGCCGCGTGCGGGTTGAAGGCGGCGGAGTTGTCGCCGGATGAGTTCCGCGCCGCCGTGTGGAACGACCGGGCGGTCGCCGCGTATCAGCTCACGTTCGGCGCGAGTTTACAAGCCGCGCTCATCAACGTGCCCCTCGGCCTGATCGTCGCGTGGACGCTGGTCCGATACGAGTTCCCCGGTAAACGAATCGTCGATGCCCTGGTGGACGTGCCATTCGCCCTGCCGACTGCCGTCGCCGGGTTGGTGTACGGCAGCCTGTACGTGAAGACCGGCTGGCTCGGGCAGTTCCTCGTGCCGTTGGGGTTCGAGGGGGCGTTCTCCACCACCGGCATCGTGCTCGTGCTGGTGTTCACCGGGTTCCCGTTCGTGGTGCGGACGGTGCAACCGGTGCTCGAAGACATGGACGCGGAGTACGAACAGGCGGCGGCCACCCTCGGGGCGAGCAAGTGGCAGACGTTCCGCCGCGTCATCCTGCCGGCGCTCGTGCCGCCGACGCTCACCGGGTTCACGCTGGCGTTCGCCCGGGCCATCGGCGAGTACGGGTCGGTCATCTTCGTGAGCAGCAACATCCGCGGGCAGACGGAGATCGCCCCGGTGCTGATCGTGTCGCGGTTGGAGGAGTTCGCGTACAAAGAGGCGGCGGCGGTGGCGGTGCTGCTGCTGTGCGTGTCGTTCCTGCTGTTGGGCGCGGTGAACTTGTTGGAGCGGTGGGCGCAACCGGGGTCGGCCCCGAAGCTGGTGCGGTGGCCGCTGAACAAAGTGGGGCAGGGGTTCGAGGCGGCGACGGTGTGGGCGGCGGGGCAGGGGGTGGTGAAGCTGCTCGGCAAGGTGTTCGCGCCGGTCGGGTGGTTCGTCATCCGGCATTTGAAGCGGCTGATGGTCGGGGCGACGGTCGTCATACTCGGGGCGCTGGTGGCCGTCCCGCTGGCGAACGTGTTCGCGCAGGCGTTCAGCCAGGGGCCGTGGAAGTACGTCGAGTTCCTGGTGAACGACCCCGACACCCGACACGCGATGTTCCTGACCGCCATCGTCGCCCCGCTGGCGGTGGCCATGAACACCGTCTTCGGCATCGCCGCCGCGTACACCGTCGCCCGCTTCCGCTTTCCAGGGCGAACGCTGCTGACCACGCTGATCGACCTGCCGTTCAGTGTGTCGCCGGTCGTCGCCGGGCTGGTGCTGGTGCTGGTATTCGGCGGGCAGTCGCCGCTCGGAACGTGGCTGAAAGACCACGGCTTCCAGGTCATTTTCAGCCCGCCGGGGCTGGTGCTGGCGACCGCATTCGTGACGTTCCCGTTCGTCGCGCGGGAGCTGTTGCCGGTGATGGAGGCGACCGGGCCGGACGAGGAGTTGGCCGCCCGCAGCCTGGGGGCGAACGCCTGGCAGATGTTCTGGCGGGTGACACTGCCGAACATCAAGTGGGGCCTCTTGTACGGCGTCATCCTGTGCAACGCCCGTGCGATGGGCGAGTTCGGGGCGATCTACGTCGTCAGCGGTCGCATCGCCGGGCAGACCGACACCATGCCACTGCGGGTGGAGAAGCTGATCCAGGAGTACAACCAGCCGGCGGCGTTCGCGGTGGCGAGTCTGCTGACGCTGCTGGCGCTGGTGACGCTCGGGGCGAAGGCGGCACTGGAGAAGAAGGTGCAGGCGGCGCGGAAGGGACACGAGACCTCACCC
>CAYMHO010000088.1:0-22472 GCA_964390195.1 uncultured Fimbriiglobus sp.
GGCGTCGGCCTCCCGCACCACCCGCTTGAACGCGTCCAGCCCCTCCCGCCCGAGCGCCCCGGCGTCGATCAGGCAGGCGTGGTACGGCTGCTGCTGGTACCGCTTCACCACCTGCTCCGGGTCGATGGAGATGATCACCCTGTTGAACCCGTACTCCTTCAGCTTGTCGCGGAACACCGCCTGCAACTTCGGGTTCGGCTCGGACACGAAGATGGTGAGCGGCCCCTCCGCCCGCCGCCCGTCGCTCGCCCCGGTCTGCGCCCCGCTCAACTCCGCCCGGCACCGCTTGATGGCGTCCAGGAAGGCGGTCGGCGTCTGGAACCGCTGGTTCGGCTCGAGGGAGACGGCCTTGGAGATGAGCCGCACCAGGGCCGGCGGCAGGTGCAGGTCGCGGGCCGCCTTCTCCAGGGCCGGCTCGACCATCTCGAACCGCCGGCGGGCCATGCGGGTGTGCGGGTTCTTGGTCGCCTCCAGGAGCGGCTTGCCGGCGATCATCTCGAACAACACGTGCCCGAGGAAGTAGATGTCCGAGCGGGTGTCCCCGCTGGGCACGCCGGTCGCCTTCTCCAGCCCGGCGTAGTCGACCGTCCGCTCGGGCCGCTCGTCCTTCTCCGTCTTCACCCCGACGAACATGATCTCGGGCATGGCGTCGGTCATCTCGGCCAGGCCGAAGTCCACCAGCTTGGCCACCTTGTCGGTGCCGAGGAGGATGTTGCTCGCCTTGATGTCGCGGTGGGTCAGCCCGCGGGCGTGGGCGTAGGCCAGCCCGTTCACCGAGTCCTCCATGATCCGCAGGGCCTCGTCCACCCCCACCGCCTTGCGGATGTTCAGGATGTCCTTCAGGTTGCCGCCTTCGACGAAGTCCATGATGATGAAGTGCTGGCCGGTCGACTGGTCCTTGCTCACGTTCAGGATGCGGACGATGTTCGGGTGGTCGAGGGTCATGCCCAGGCGGCCCTCCCGCTCGAACGACTCGATCCGCTTGGGGGTGTCCAGCCACCGCTTCCTCAGCACCTTGACGGCCACCACCCGCCCGCTGCGGGGGTCGTCGCCCCGGTACACCCGGCCGAAACTGCCGGACGCGATCTTGTACAGCAGGCGGTACCCGCCCAGGAAGTACCCGTCGGTCTCGCCCTTGAGCAGTTTGCCCGACTGGAGGGGGGTGAGCAGCCGCTTCCGCTCCATCAGGCGGGTGAGCTCGGCGGCCGACGCGGTCGGGTTGTCGAGTTCGTACAGCAGCTCGCGGGCGGTGCCCTCCTCGATCAGCCCGCAGCGGACGGCGAGTTGGGCCAGGGCGTTGGCGTCGGCGGGTTCAGGCATGACGGTTCGGCGAGAAAGCGGAGAAGGGACGCCGACAGGATACCAGATGCCCCCGCCCCGGGGGAAGCGGGGACCGTTGGATCCGGCTGGGAGCGCGGGCGTCCCGCCCGCCCACGGTATCCCGTCCGGGATGGTGGCGAAATGGCCGACCACCTGTCCCTCTCGCATTCATCTCGGAATCAACCACCCTAGGCGGGCGGGACGCCCGCGCTCCCAGCCGGATCCAGGCGGCTTCTACCTTTTGAGCGAGTACAGCACGGCCGCGGCCGCGAGCCGCCGGGCACTGTCGGGCGTGTGGCCGAGGCAGTCGGTACTCTTGTGGTTCTCCAGCGCGCACCCGAGGTCGTACCGGCTGTACACGACCGCCCACCGGCCGTCGATCTTGATCCCCTCCAGGGCCGGCGGCAGCCGCTCGAACCCGGCGTCGTTCCCCTCCTTCGCCCCGCCCGCCTTCTCCCGCCGCTCCACCAGGGCGATCTTCTGCCCGTTCAGCTTCGCCGAATACAGCGCGTCCTCCAGCGGGATCGCCTCCAGCTTGGAGTCCGGGAACATCTTGGCCACGAACTTGCGGAAGGCGGTGTCGAACGCCGCACTCCCGCAACAGGCGTCGGCCAGCAGCAGCCCGCCGCTCTGGAGCGTCGCCTTCACGTTCTCCGCCCCGTCGTCGTCGATGTCGAACGCCTTCTTCCCGTGCATGTACAGGAACTTGTACTTGAACAGGTCGTCGCTGGTCGGGAACATCTCTTCCGTCTTCAGGTTCACGTCCAGTTTGGCGTTCTCCCGCAGGTAGCCCATCAGGTTCCGCATGGCCGATTTGGCCGGCGGCTCCTCCCCGATCTTCAGTTGCACCGGCTGGACGAACCCGAGCGGCGGGTCCTTCGAGTTGCCCGCGTCCACCAGCTTGCGGGTGGCCAGTCGCATCTTCGGCGGCTCCTTGCCGGTGGCGTAGGCGATGATGTTAGCGGAGAGCTGGAACGCCTTCTGCCCGCGGTCCTTCGCCTCCTGCCCGGCCTTCGGCATGAAGCGGGTCTCCTCCCAGAACCCGGCCAGCGGCTCCGGGCTGAACACCAGCACCGTGCGGCAGCCGACGTCCAGGCACTCCAGCTTCGGGAACTCGGTCGGCGGGACGAGGAAGTGCGACTTCCAGATGGCGTGCTCGGGCGAGAGGGGCTTCAGCTCGACGGCGTTGCCGAACATCTCCTTGCTGGCCAGCAGGTCGCGGAACCCCTGGGCGAACTCCTTGCTCCCGCAGCACGCCTCGGCGATGACGAACCCGCCCTCCTCCAGGTACTTCTTCAGCAGCTTGCGGTCCTGCCCGGTCAGGCTCGGGGCGTTGTGCCCGGTGATGTACAGGATGGGCGACTGCACCAGGACGCCGGCCTCGGTCAGGATCTCGGCGTCGGTCATGTCCTTCCGCCGCCGCGGGTCGTACGTCTGCCAGCCGAGCGGCAGGTTCTTGAACAGCTCGCGGCTGGCGAAGTCGGTCAGGTTGCGGGCGTCGTTGTGCTTGCGGTTCCAGTCGATCACCCCGCCCCGGCTCTCCTTCTCGGTCAGCACCTTGTCCCGCACCACCGCCTCCCCGTGGGCCATCTTGGTGACGAGCACCGGGCTGCGGCCCTTGCTCAGGAAGAGCAGGCCGAAGGCGGTGGAGATGACGTTCACCCCCTTGAAGTCGTCCTCCTCGTTGGCCGACCAGGAGCCGTCCGTCCGCTGCCCCTTCACCAGGAAGTCGCACCCCTCGCGGTACCAGTCGGCCTTGCCGATGAACCGCTGGCCGGACAGCCGCCCGACCCGCTCGATGCCGTACACGTTGTAGTAGGTGGACTTGGCCGCCTTCGCCTTGTCGAACGCGAACTCGGTGCCGATCCAGTTCATCCCCTTGCGGACGGCCTCGTTCTCCGGGTACACCCCGCACCTGGCCGCCACCCCGGTCTTCGCGTCCAACTCCTGCCCGCTCTCCTCCAGCCCCATGCGGGCGATGAGCAGCCCGCACACCCCGGCGGTGGTCATGGTGAAGCTGCCCGAGCGGTCGAGGTCCAGGTAACTCCAACTGCCCAGGTCCTTCGACTCCGAGATCTGGGTGTCCAGGTACAGCTTCTGGATCTGCTTCCACTCGTCGTCCGGCACCTTCACCCCGCACTGCTTGGCCGCGTACAGGCCGAGCAGGGCGTACTGGGTGTTCGAGGCGTCCGACCGCTGGATGTTCGGGTCGGGGTAGCTCCACCCGACCAGCTTGCCGTTCCGCCGGACGGCCGTTTCGAGCAGCCACTTGGTGTTCGCCTCCACCCGCGGCAGGTCTTTCGGGTCCCGCACCTCGGCGAAGCACAGGTTGCAGAGCGCAACCACGTACGTCTTCTCCGGCGGCAGCTTCCGCAGGTACGCCAGCGCCTTGCCCACCACCTCGTCGGTCGGCTTCACCCCGCAGTTGAGCAGCGACAGGGTGGCCAGGGCGGTGATGCCCCCCTTCATGCTGGTGAGGGAGGTGATGACGAAGCTCTCCCAGTGGGTGTCCTTGTCCCAGTTCCGCTTCAGGTACGTCACCCCGTTGTCGATCGCCTTGTTCACCGCCACCACGTCCTTCAACTCCGGATCGACCGGCGGGGCGGCGGCCGCCGGGCGGGCGGCGACGAGGGCGGCGATCAGGGCGACGAGGGGGAGCAGGCGTGACATGCCGGACCTCACGGAGCGGGGCTTTCGCATTCTAACGACGGGAGGCGGCCGGGTGTTGGGAAGACGGCCCCTACCCCGTTCGCCCCGGCCGTGCTAAAGTGGGCAGTCCGTCCCTTTCGCACCCGGATGACCCGCCTATGCGCTCGCTGCCGCGTCGCTTCGCCCCCCTGCTGCTGCTGTTCGCCCTGCCCGCGTTCGCCGCCGAGAACACCCCCCTCTCGCCCGATGAGCGGGTGAAGAAGGACCTGACCTTCCTGGCCGGCCCGGACTGCGAGGGCCGCGGGCTGCAAACCAAAGGCATCCTGAAGGCCGGCGAGTACGTCGCCGACCAGTTCAAGGCGGCCGGGCTGAAGCCGGGGGTCGGCGACAGCTACTTCCAGCCGTTCGACGTGCCCGGCCCGAGCAAGCTGGGCACCCCCGTCACGCTGGTGCTGAAGAACGGGGACAAGACGTACGAGCCGAAGCCGGGCGACGGGTTCGTGGCGACGGTCGCCTCGGCGAGCGGGAAGGCGAAGGCCGACCTGGTGTTCGCCGGGTTCGGCATCACCAGCAAGGACCAGCCGAAGTACGACGACTACGCCGGGCTGGACGCGAAGGGGAAGATCGTGGTGGTCGTCCGCCGCACCCCGCAGGCGGACGACGAGAAGGGCATCTTCGGGCAGAACAACCCGCTCGCCAGCCTGGTGAGCAAGGTGCAGACCGCCCTCGACCACGGGGCCGTCGGGGTCATCTTCGTGAGCGACGCGACCACCGCCGGCGACACGGACAAGCTGATGCTGCCGGAACAGTCGGCCGGGGCGCAGGTGCCGGCCGGGCCGGTGATGCACGTCAAGCGGGACGTGATCGACGCCCTGCTGAAGGACAAGAACACCAACCTGGCCGACTGGGAGAAGCAGGTGAACAAGACCGGCCAGCCGAACAGCTTCGCCCTGAAGGGGTGGGCGGCCGAGACCGAGGTGACGGTGCTGAAGACGAAGTACCCGACCCGCAACGTGGTGGGCGTGCTGGAGGGGGCCGGCCCGCTGAAGGGGGAGACGGTGGTGATCGGCGCGCACTACGACCACCTGGGCAGCGGCGAACCGGGCAGCTTCCCCGGCAACGCCGGCAAGACGCACTTCGGGGCGGACGACAACGCCAGCGGCACCACCGGCCTGCTCGAACTGGCCCGCCGGTTCGGGGCGAAGAAGGACCGCCAGGGGCGGCGGGTGGTGTTCGTCGCCTTCAGCGGCGAGGAGCAGGGGCTGTTCGGCAGCAAGCACTACGCCGCCAACCCGACGTTCCCCCTCAAGGACACCGTGTTCATGCTGAACATGGACATGATCGGCCGCATGGCCCAGGTGGAGGATAAGGACAAGGAAGGGAAGGTGACGAAGAAGGACCGGCTGGTGGTGTACGGCACGGGGACGAGCACCGGGCTGGACAAGCTGGTGGACGACACCCTGGCGAAGGACGAGTACAAGCTGTTCAAGATCGCCGGCGGGCAGGGGCCGAGCGACCACACGTCGTTCTACAACAAGGGCGTTCCGGTGCTCTTCTTCTTCACCGGCACGCACAAGGACTACCACCGCCCGACGGACGTGCCGGACACCATCAACGTGCCCGGCCTGCTCAAGGTGGTGGACGGGGTGCAGGCGTTCGCCGACCACTTCGCCACGATCAAGACCCGCCCGGACTACGTGAAGACGAAAGGCGGCGGGGAAGACCCGACCGACCCGAACCGCGGCACCAGCCGGGTGAACATCCCGCGGATCTCGTTCGCCCCCGGCAACTACGGCGAGGAGGACAAGGGGGTGCTGGTGGAGACGGTGACGGAGGGCGGGCCGGCCGCGAAGGGTGGGATCAAGGAGGGCGACTTCATCATCGGCATCGCCGGCACCCCGGTGAAGAACATGACCGGGTACATGCAGGCGATGAGCAAGGTGAAGGCGGACACCGAGATCGAGATCACCGTCCTGCGGAAGGACAAGGAGCTGAAGCTGAAGGTGACGCCGATCAAGTGAGGCGTGGCGTGAACTGAACGAGCCGCGCCCGCGCGGGAGCGGGGGTAAAATCCCCGCTCCCTCGCGGTCGCGGCTCGTTCTACGCTTCCGTCGGATCGCCCCAGATCCGAGGTGCCGGCCGTGCCCATCGTGTACGAGTGCAAGTGCGGGCTGACGACGCCAGTCCCCGAAGCACAGGGGAACAGGCGGCACCGCTGTAAGGGGTGCGGGACCATCGCCCTGGTGGCCGCCCCGGAGGTGCTCAACCCGGATCCGGTGGTGGCCACCGTCGTCGCCGGCCCGCCGGACAGCACCCCCGCCCCGCCCCCGCCGAAGCCCCGCAAGCCTCCGCCGCCCACCCCGGAGGAGGAGCGGGAGGACTACCCCCGCACCGGCGGGGTGATCGACTGGCGGAAGGTGTACGACGGGGACGAGGACGACTACCACCGCGACCCCATCCCGCCCGACCCGCAGACGCGGTACCTGAACCCGGCCGACCCGAGTTTGCCGTGGCGGGTGGCGCGGGGGATCACCGGCGGGCTGATGCTGTTGGGCGGGGCGAGCGTGCTGGTACTGGATCTGCTGTTGGGCGGGCCGTCCTGCCTGTCGGCCGTCGCCGGGGTGCTCACCCTGGCCGGCGGCGGGCTGGCGTTCGGGGCGTTCCGCCGGCGGTACTGACCCGCCCCCACCCGCATCGTGTTCTATGCTCGGGTGGCGGACAGATTTTCCGCCCCGAGGGGAACGCCGATGCGGGTGATTATCGCCCCCGAATTCCACCAGCAGATGCTCAGCCTGCCGTACCACCCGGCCGACTGCTACGTGCGGCCGGGCGAGTACCTGCACCACATGTACATCGACGGGGTGAAGTACGTCGTCGCCCCGGCCGTGCTGGAGGGGCTGGCACAGGCCGAGGCGAAGGGCGACCAGGAGGCGGTCGACCACCTGCGGTTGCACAAGGTGCACTACGAGATGCTGCTGGCCGACGCCGCGCGGTACGGCAGCCTGGACGGGGTGACGCTGCTCGGCGACCCGCCGCCGACCGACGACGAGGCGGTGCCCGTCACCGGCAACCAGTTCCTCCCCCGCTCGCCCACCACCTGGGAGGAGACCGGCCTGGACTTGCCGTTCCTGTTCGAGAGCGTGCTGCGGACCATCTTCGCCCGCGGGCGGATGGCGGCATCCGCCCTGGCGGACGAGATGTGCCTGCCGTTCCAGGTGCTCAACCCGGTGCTGCAGGGGATGCGGCGGCAGTTGCTCATCGACATCGTCGGCCAGCAGGGGAACAGCGGGGACGCCAGCTTCGTGTACGAGGTGAAGCCGCCGAAGGGGACGGCGGCCCTGCAAGACGCCCTTGACAAGACCACCTACGTCGGGCCGGCCCCGGTGCCGTTCGCCGACTACGCCGAGAGCGTGCTCGCCCAGACGGTGAAGAAGATCGTCGTCACCCGCCGGAGCGTGCGGAAGGCGTTCGAGGACCTGATCATCTCGGAGGCGGCGTTCAACGAGATCGGTCCGGCCATCAACTCGGCCCAGAGCGTGTTCTTCTTCGGCTACCCCGGGAACGGCAAGACGAGCATCGCCGAGCGGATCACCCGGCTGATGGGCGACTACATCTACATCCCGCACGCGGTGGTGGCGAACGGGCAGATCATCAAGGTGTACGACCCCATCCTGCACACGGTGGCGAAGGAGGCGGACGACCTGGCCGCCCCGAGCGGCGGCGGGGACGCCATCCTGAAGAAGGGCACCGCCCACGACAAGCGGTACATCAGGGTGAAGCGGCCGACGATTGTGGTGGGGGGGGAGCTCAGCCTGCCCATGCTCGACCTGCGGTTCAACTCGGTCGGCAAGTTCTACGAGGCGCCGCTGCAGATGAAGGCGAACGGCGGCATCTTCATGATCGACGACTTCGGCCGCCAGCAGATGCGGCCGATGGACCTGCTCAACCGCTGGATCGTGCCGCTGGAGAAGAAGTACGACTACCTGAGCACCACCACCGGCACCAAGATCGAGGTGCCGTTCGACGTGATCTTGATCTTCAGCACCAACCTTGACCCGACGCAGTTGGCCGACGAAGCCTTCCTACGGCGGATCAAGTTCAAGATCGAGGTCCGCGACCCGGACGAAGAGCAGTACCGCCAGATCTGGGAACTGGTGTGCAAGGGGCGGCGGGTGGACCATGACCCGTCGGGTGTCGACTACCTCATCAGCAAGTGGTACAAGCCACACGCCCGCCCGTTCCGCATGTGCCAACCGCGAGACATCCTCGACCAGATGATCAGCATCGCCAAGTACAACATGGAGCGGGTGAACTTCAGCCCGGACCTGATCGACGCGGCGTGCGCGACGTACTTCATCGGCGCGAAGAAGGACTTCGGCGCGAAGGTGCGGCTGGATTAGGGCGGCCCGCTCTCGCCGAGAGCGGAGTCGATCACCCCGGCCGCACGCCCACGCGGATCGGCCGCTCCCGCTCGGCGAAGGCGAACGCCTCCCCCGACTCGCCGAGCGGGAACACCTTGCTCACCAGGTCGGCGAACGGGAACCGGCCGTGGTTCGCGGCCATGAACCGCACCGCCGCGAGCAGATCGGCCGGCGTGTAGTTGTGAACGCCGACGATCCGCAGGCACCGCCGCACCACCTCTTCCGGGTGCAGCTCGATCGGCGGGGTCGGCAGCACACTGCCGGCCAGTACCAGCGTCCCACCGGTGCGGACCTGACCGAGCGCGAACTTTATCGGGTCGGTCGCTCCGGACATCTCAAACGCCGCGTCGATCCGCTCCGGCCAGCCGTCGCTGGCCCCGAACCGCTTCGCCAACTCGACTCGCGCTTCATCCCGGTCGCACACGACCACACGCACCCCGGCGGCGGTGGCCATCGCGCACGCCGACAGCCCGAGCAACCCGGCCCCGGTGACGAGCAGCGTCTCGATTGGCCCTGCGGCTCGCAGGCACGCGGCGGCGGTGGCGGTGGCACACATGATCGGCGCCGCCGCTTCGTCGGGCATGCCGGCCGGCAGCTTCACCGCCGCGGTTCCGTTCAGCAAGTGACAGTGCGTTGTCAGTCCGCCGAACGGCCCGCCGGTCTTCTTCCCGTACTTGAACAACCTGTCGCACTTCTGCGGCAGGCCGTGCGTACACGGGAAGCACCGCCCGCACGCCCCGATCACGCTCCAGGTGACGCGGTCGCCGACCCGCAACGGCTCGCCGTGAACGTCTTTCAACGGCACGGCGTCGTTCACCCGCTCCACCACTCCGACCATCTCATGCCCGAGCACCACCGGCGTGGGCTCCGCCCGCCTGCCGGAGAATGTGTGCAGGTCGCTCCCGCACAGGGTGCAAAGGGAGACGCGGACGACCGCCTCACCGGGGCCGGGCGTCGGCAGTTCGAACGCCTCCGCCCGGAGCGGTTTGCCGGGTCCGTCGAAGTACAGTGCGGTGGGCACGGGGTCACGCAGCGGTTTCAATCGGTTTCGCCCGGCGGACACACAGGATGCCGCTGGCGGTCATGAGTAGCACCCCGGCGACGGACACGACCAGGCCGAGCCGCACCACGAACCACAGGCGGTCGAACTCGCCGAAGGCGAAGTCGCGGAGCAGTTGGATGATCACCGACCCCGTGTACCCGACGCCGTCGGCCAACTGGATGGCGAACGCGGCGGTGCCGGCGAATCGGCTGGCCGCCATCATCCGCTCGAACAGCATCGCCCCGTACGGCACGTACGCCAGGTACAGCCCGACGGCGAACAGCAGCATCATCCAGAAGCCGTCGATCACCCCGGCCAAATACAGCGCGGCTGCCACTCCCACCAGGGCGAACCCGGCGGCGATGACCGCGTACACGGCCACCAGCGCCGCCTGGTGCCGGCGGATGAGGAACAGGCAGGCCAGCGCGGCCAGCACGCTGAACCCGGCCGGCCACTCCGTCTGGGTGAAGATGGCCTTGCCGTCGCCGTACCCCAGGGCGCGGAAGACCTCCTTCCCGTAGTGGTCGCGGAAGTCGCGGAACATGGTGAGGAAGAAGTACGCCGCCAGCAGCAGCCCGAACCCGAGGCCGTAGTGCCGCAGGAACGCCCACCGGGCGGCGCGGCTCATCTCGGTCCGCTCGCCGCGGGCGGCGGTGTCGGCGGCGGTCGGGGCGGGGATCCGACCGAGCAGCCACACCCCGAGGGCGAACGGCAGCAGGAACAGCAGCCCGGTGGCGACCGGCATGAACTCCTCGGCCACCCCCCACTGCTTCATCACCACGTCGCGGCCGACGTCACGGGTCATCGCCCCGGCCACCACGTACGAGCAACTCAGCCCGGCGATCATCAGCTCGGTCGCCCGCCGCCCCTCCAGGTACCGCACGCACAGCCCCCACACCATCCCCAGCGGCAGCCCGTTCAGGAACATGGCGAGCGGTTTCAGGTTCGGGGGCAGCACGCCGAACAGGGCGAGGGCGGCCGCCGCCCACAGGATCAGTCCGACCAGCAGGTACCCGCGGTACCGCGCCTTCACCTCGGAGCACACCCGCGTGCCCAGGTACTTGGACAAACAGTACCCGATCACCTGGGCGATGACGCACATCGTCTTCAGGTCCACCGGGGTGCCGGCGAACTTCACCGGCATCACCTTCCCCTGGTCGTTCAGCACCAGCGCCCCGTCGGCCGCACGGGAGTTAAACTCGGTGGCGTCGAACGGCTTGCGGAACGAGTACATGCAGAAGTAGGTGACGAACGCCGCGACCATGGAGAAGGCGACGACGACCGCCAGCGGGGCGCGGGCGAGCAGCCCGGACAGGCCGCCGGGGCGGGGCGGGGCGACGGGGGATTCGACGGGCACGACACACTCCGCGGGCGATGCCGGGAGTGTACCCACGGGACCGCCGGCCGGGTGCGAAGAATCGGCGAAGGTCTGCCGGCCGCGGAAATGGGGCTGAAATCTGTATCCTTTCACCTGTCCTGCGAGGCCCCCCCATGTCCGACACCGTCCCCCCGCCGCCGGCGGAATCGCCGCCCGCCGAACCCGCCCCCGCCCCGCCCACCTGGGAGCCGCTCGGCCCGCTCGAGCGCCGCGTCCTCGGGGTGCTCATCGAGAAGCAGAAGACCGGCAGCGGCGACACCTACCCGATGACCGTCAACGCCCTCGTCACGGGGAGCAACCAGAAGAACAACCGCGACCCGGTGATGAGCCTGGATGAAGACGAGATCGAGGAGACCCTGCTGGAGCTGAACCGCAAGGTGCTGGTGAACCGCGTGCAGGGCGGGCGGGTGGAGAAGTGGCGGCACCTGCTGTACGACCTGTGGCAGGTGAGCAAGGTGGAGATGGCGATCCTGGCCGAACTGCTGTTGCGGGGGCCGCAGTCGGAGGGCGACCTGCGGAGCCGCGCGAGCCGCATGGACGACATCGCCGACCTGGACACCCTGCGGAACTTGCTGCGAGACCTGGGCCGGCGGAACTTCGTGCTGTACCTCACCCCGCCGGGCCGCGGGGCGGTGGTGACGCACGGCTTCCACACGGCCGAGGAGTTGGCGGACGAACGGGCGCGGCACGGCGGGGGGGCGGGAAGTGCCCCGCCCGCCCCGCGGGCGGTCTCGCAGAGCGGGACCACTGCCCTGGAGGCGAAACTGAACGACGCCCTCACCGAGATCGAGAAACTGAAAGCGCGGGTGGCGGCTTTGGAAGCGAAGGCGGGCCGAGTGACGTGAATCCGGTGGCGGTGGACTGGTGACCCGGCGGCGTGAGCCGCCCGGGTTCTCGACACCCAGGCGGCGCACGCCGCCGGTTCGCCGATCGGGCTACACCACCCGGTTACCCCCCACGAACACCATTTCCACCTTGAAGTCCTCGCTCAGCACCACGAAGTCGGCCCGCTTGCCCACCTCCAGGCTGCCCGTCTCGCGGTCGATGCCGAGGATCTTGGCGGGGGTCAGGGTGGCCATGCGGACCACGTCCGGGATCGGCGCGGCCGTCGCCTTCAGCATCGTCCGCACGCAGTGGTCCATGCCCATCACCCCGCTCGCCAGCCCCGTCCCGTCGAGCGTCACCCCGCCGTTCCCCTGCCGCCGCACCCTCTCCCCGGTGTCAGTCGCCCCGAACCAGTATTCGCCGTCCGGCTGGTCCACCGCCCGCATGGCGTCGGTCACGAGCGCCAGCTTGTTCGGCCCCTTCAGCTTGTACGCCAGCTTCAGCAGCCCGTCGGACAGGTGCACCCCGTCGGCGATCACCTCGGTGGTGAGCTGGTCGTTGTACAGGGTGCCCTCCACCACCCCGGCCCGCATGGGGTACGGCTGTTCGGCCCTCAATCGCGCCCGGTCGCTCATCGCACAGTACAGGTGATCGACGTGCCTCACCCCCCAGCCGACGGCCGCCTCCAGTTGCTCGAAGGTGGCGTAGGTGTGCCCGGCGGTCACCAGCACGCCCTTCTCCTTCGCCGCCTTCACCAGCCGCTCGGTGCCGGGCGTCTCCGGGGCGACGGTGAGCGTCTTCAGCCCCTTGCCGGCGAACGCGAGCAGTTCGTCATCCTGTTTCGGGTCCGGGGTGAGGAAGTCGGCCGCCGGGTGGCACCCCTTGGCCGGCGGGTGGAAGTACGGCCCGTACAGGTGCCCGCCGGCCACCTTCGCCCCGCCGGTGTCCAGAAGGCTCATGTCCCCGCACAGTTTCAGGAACTTCTTGTACTGGTCCCGCGTGCCGACGGTGCTGGTGGGGGTGAGCGTGGTGGTGCCGTGCCGGGCGTGGCACTTGCACACCGTCCGGAAGGCGTCCACCGTCAGGTCCATGAAGTCGGCCCCGTCCCCGCCGTGCACGTGCAGGTCGATGAACCCCGGCGCGACGTACTTGCCGTGCAGGGTGACCGCCTCCATGCTCGCCTTGCGGGGGTAGCCGAAGTTGCTGAACCGGCCGTTGCGGACGGAGAAGGCGGCCTGCGGCATGAGGCCGTCGGGCAGGATGAGGATGGCGTTGAAGAAGTCGAGCATGAGAGCGGTCCGGCTCGCCGGGAGAGTGTCGGGGGCTATCGTAACTTTATTATCGCTCACGGAGTCGGGTTCATGCCGCGGCGGGAGTTGTCCGGGAAGCGAATTCTGATCACCGGGGCGTCCCAAGGGATCGGTTATGCGCTGGCGGTGGCGGCGGCGCGGGAGGGGTGCAAGGTGGTGGCGGCGGCGCGGTCGGCGGAACTGCTGGAGAAGTTGGCGGCGGAGGTGCGGGCGGGCGGCGGGCAGGTCGTGACGGTGACGGCCGACGTGTGCGACCCGGCCGGGCGGGCGGCCACGTTCGCGGCGGCCGAGCGGGAGTTCGGCGGGCTGGACATTCTGGTGAACAACGCCGGCATCGGGGCGACCGGGCACTTCACGGAAACCCAGCCCGAAACGCTCAGGCACATCTTCGAGGTGAACGTGTTCGCGACCGGCGAGATGATCCGCGAGGGGCTGCCGCTGCTGAAGCGGGGGAACCAGCCGCTGATCGTGAACGTCAGCAGCATCTTCGGCCGGCGGGGCTACCCGGCGCGGTCCCTGTACTCGGCCAGCAAGTTCGCCGTCCAGGGGCTGAGCGACGCCATCCGGGCGGAGCTGAGCAAGGAGGGCGTGGGCGTGCTGGTGGTCAACCCCGGCCTGACTCAGACGAACTTCTCGGCGAACATGCTCGAGCGGTCGGCGCGGATTTCGCTCGACCACCAGCGGGGCAGCACCCCGGAGCAGGTGGCCGAGGCGACGCTCAAGGCCGTCGCCGCCGACAAGCCGGAACTGACGCTCACACTGAACGGCAAACTGCTGGTGCTGGTCAACCGCTTCGTGCCGTGGGTGTTCGAGTTGTTCGCCCGGAAGAAGATCCGGAAGCTGTTCGCGGACGAGATCGAAAGCAGAAAGCAGTTAACCACAGAGGCACAGAGACACAGAGAAGACACCAGGGCAGTGTGAAGACCAGAACTGTCTCTTGCCTTCTCTGTGTCTCTGTGCCTCTGTGGTTAGTCTTCCGAGACAGCCATGCCCGACCCGTACACCGTGCTCGAGCTGCCGCCGGACGCCGACGACGCGGCCGTCCGCAAGCGGTACCTGGAACTGACGCTCAAGTACCCGCCGGAGCAGCACCCGGAGAAGTTCGCGGCCGTGCGGGCGGCGTACGAGAAGGTGCGGACGCTCGACGCGCGGGTGAAGTACAAACTGTTCGAGCAGGGCAGCGAGAACACCATCGAGGCGATCATCGAGGAGGCCGAATGCACGACGCCCCGCCCGCGGCCGAGCCTGGACCAACTGACGGCGGCGGCCACCCCCGCCAAGCCGGGTTCCTGACGACCGACCGCATCGACGCTGTCCTGGCCGACTTCCGCGGGTATCTGGAAGGGTTGCTCACACCCCCGCCGGCTCCGGAAAACGTCCCCGTCGCGTTCGACCTGGCGACGGTGGTGGCCCAGTTCACCGCCCTGCGGCACGACGTCAACTTGCAGACAAAGGCCACCCGTGCCGCCACCGAGCAGGCGTCGGCCGCGGTGCAGCAGCTCGCTGCGACTCCGAAACCGCCCGCGAGCGACCCGACCGCCCCGCTGGTGAGGGGGCTGATCGAAATCTTCGACGCCCTGGCCGCGTCTCATCGGCAGATCGAATCGGTGCGGACCGGCCTGGAGCCACTCCTGGCGAAGCTGTCGGCACCGTCGATCCCGGAGCCACCCGTCGCGGCACGGCCGGGGTTCCTGGGGCGGCTGTTCGGCGGCGGGGATGGCGCGATGGCGACCTGGGCGAAGGACGTGACGACGGCCGACGCCCAACGCACATCGACCGCCGCGGAAGCGACCGCCAAACTATCTCCCCTGCTGGCGGGGATGGCCGACGGGTACACCATGAGCCTGCGGCGGGTGGAGAAGGCGCTGGAGGCGGCCGGGCTGGTGGCGATCCCCACAGCGGGGCGGGCCTTCGACCCGGAACTGATGGAGGTGGTCGAAGTGGTCAGCGGCGGCACCAGCGGGCTGGTGGCGGAGGAGGTCCGCCGCGGGTACACCCGCAACGGCAGCGTGGTGCGGTTCGCCCTGGTGAAGGTGGCGAGATAACGAGCCGCGACCGCGAGGGGGCGGGGGGAAAACACCCGCCCCCTCGCGGTCGCGGCTCGTGAGGCCTGCGTACAATTCCCCTCAGACCAGTGAGCGCGTTCCCCGGTGGTGACCCCCATGGCAGACGTGATCGTCGGCATCGACCTCGGCACCACCAACAGCGAGGTGGCGGTGGTGGAGAACGGCCGCCCGCGGGTCATCAGCGTGGACGGCGACCCCATTCTGCCGTCGGTCGTCGGGCTGGCCGAGGACGGCAAGTTGCTTGTGGGTAAGCCGGCCCGCAACCAGTACGTCCTCGCCCCGGACCGGACGGTGAAGTCGATCAAGCGGAAGATGGGGCAGGACGTGAAGGTGCCCGTCGGCGACCAGCAGTTCCGCCCGCAAGAAATCTCGGCCATGATCCTCCGCCGGCTGAAGGAGGCGGCCGAGAAGGACCTGGGCAAGCCGGTCACGAAAGCCGTCATCACCGTGCCGGCGTACTTCAACGACACCCAGCGGCAGGCCACCCGCGAGGCCGGGCAGTTGGCCGGGCTGGAGGTGGTGCGGATCATCAACGAGCCGACCGCGGCGGCGCTCACGTACACCCCCGACCCGGAGGGGAACGAGAAGTTCCTGGTGTACGACCTGGGCGGCGGCACGTTCGACGTGAGCGTGCTGAGTGCGGAGGGCGGCGTCTTCGAGGTGCTGAGCAGCCACGGCGACACGCAACTCGGCGGGGACGACTTCGACGAGTTGTTCCTGAACAGCGTGGCGGACGAGTTCGAGAAGCTGTTCGGCGTCGACCTGCGGGCGAACAAGTCGACGCGGGCGCGGCTGCTGCGGGCGGTCGAGAACGCGAAGAAGCACCTGTCGGATCACGCCTTCGCCAAGATCGAGGAGGAGTTCATCGCCGAGAAGGACGGCGTCCCGCTGCACCTCTCACAAGAGGTCGGGCGGAGTGAGTTCGAGAGCCTCATCGCCCCGCTCATCGACCGCACCATGCAGTGCGTGCAGAAGGCGCTCGACGACGCCAAACTGACGGCGGCTCAAATCAAGCAGGTGGTGCTCGTCGGCGGGAGCACGCGGATTCCCGTGATCGGGCGGCTGCTCGAGGAGCGGCTCGGCCAGCCGGCCCACCGCGAGGTTCACCCGGACCTGTGCGTCGCCCTCGGGGCGGCCGTGCAGGCGGGCATCATCGCCGGCGAGAGCGTCGGGGCCGTGCTGGTGGACATCACCCCGCACAGCCTGGGCATCAAGTCGCTCGAGATCCCGCAGTCGTTCTCCCTGCACCCGAACGAGTGGAAGTTCACCCCCATCATCACCCGCAACACCCCGCTGCCGGCCTCCCGCAGCGAGGTGTTCTGCACCGTCTCGGACAACCAGCCGACGGTCGAGATCGACGTCTTTCAAGGGGAGAGCGGGGACGTGCGGCGGAACCACCGGGTGGGCAAGTTCCTGGTGGAAGGCCTGGCCCGCGTGCCGGCCGGCAACCAACTGGTGGTGCAGATGGACCTGACCCTCGACGGCACGCTGAAGGTGAGCGCCCGCGAGAAGGCGACCGGGCTGGTGCGGCAGGTGACGATCGAGAACGCGATGGCCCGGTTCGCGGTGGAGGAGCGGGAGGCCGCCCAGCAGCGGCTGGAGCGCATGTGGGCGAACCCGTCGTGGGGGGAGGAGGAGGAAGAGAACGACGGGTCGATGAGCGTGTCCGACCTGCTGAGCGACGAGGTGGAACTGGACGACGAGGCGGACGCCCTGTTCGGCGACGACATCCCGTTCGGCGGTGACGACGACGACGACGACGACGACGACCTGTATCCGGTGGACGAGGACGACGCAGACGACCTGGAGGACATGCCCCTGCACCCGGAGCCGTCCGAGCAGGTGCCACAGCCGCACTCGCGGATCACCGCCCTCACCCCGCCGCCGGCCACCGCCGCCGTGACGGAAGGCAGCCGCGAGACCGCCCAGGCCGATTCGCTGCTGGCGAAGGTGGACCGCATCCGGGCGAAGGCGTCGGCCGAGGACCAGGCCGAGCTGGACAAGCTGACCGGCAAGGTGCGGACGGCCGTCGCCGAGAAGCGGTGGGCGGACGTGCAGTCCGCCTGCACCGAGCTGTCGGACGTGCTGTTCTACCTGGAAGACAGTTGAGGGGTGAGGGAGTCTCCTGCTCCGGGGATCAATCCCCACCCACGCCGGGGAACTGCGTTCCCTCGGCGACCCCTCCCCAGCGGGGAGGGGTGGAGTGGTGGCACATTTCGAGAAGGCCAACCAAGCCCGCCCCCCCCCCCGCTGGGGAGGGGTCGCCGTCCCGCGGAGCGCGGACGGCGGGGGTGGGGTGCCCAAAATCCGAATCCACACCTCAGTTCCAATCCGGGTTCCCCCCGTGGTCCCGGCGGTCTACAATCCGGCCCCCGTCAGGAAGACGCCATGGCCGCCCCCATCCCGCTCGCACCGACCTCCCTGCCCGTCAGGAAAAAGCGCCGTCGGCTCCGCTGGGTGCTGATAGGGCTGTTCGTGTTGCTGCTCGTCGGGCTGTGGCTCGCCCCCGGAGTGCTGGCGAAGACGGCGTACAAAGATCAGTTCGTCGCCGAATTGACGGGCGACGTGAACGGCACGGTGACGGTCGGCGAGGTGTCGCTCAACTGGCTGCACCCGGTGACGGCCTTCGACCTGTGTGTGACCGACACGAGCGGGAACGCGGTCCTGTCGGCGAAGAAAGTCAGCACCTCGAAGACGCTCCTCTCCCTCCTGCTCGACCGCTCCGACCTGGGCACCCTGCGGGTGGAACAGCCGCGGGCCGAAATCACGTTCGCCGCCGGCAGCACCAACGTGCAGCAGGCGTTCGCCAAGTACCTGGACGTGAAGGCCGAGGCGAAGCCCGCCCGGCCGGCGGTGGCGGTCGAGTTGGTGGACGGCACCGTGCGGCTGACCGACGCGAGAGGGGCGACCGAACTGACCGGCGTGAACGGCACCGTCGGCCTGCCGGCGGGCGATCAGCCGATCACGTTCACCCTGACGGCCACCGCCGGCGGGCCGGTGTCGGCCGAAGGGCAAGTTGGCAGTGACAACAAGGTGTCACTCGACGCGGAGGGGTTCGACCTGAGCAGTCTCGCCCCGGCGGTGCGGCACTTCGCCCCGGACGTGGCCGCCGGCGGCAAGCTGCGGTCGAAGCTGGTCGCCACCTGGAGTCCGAAGGAACGCGGGCTGCCGGCGTTCACCCTCGACGGCGACGTGACACTGTCCGACGTCTCGCTGTCCGCCCCGCCGCTCGGCGACAAGCCCGTGCGGCTGGCGTCCGCCGACATGCCGGTGTCCGCGACCTTCGACGGCCAGACGCTCAAAGTCTCCAAACTGAACGTCACCTGCGATGTCGGCACCGTCGGCTTCGCCGGCGAGTACGACACCTCCGCCACCCCGGAAGCCCTGCTGAACCAGACCGGCCTCACCTTCGCCGCCGACATCGACCTCGCCAAACTCGGTGGGGTCGCCCCCGGCCTGCTGCGGCTGAAGCCCGGCACCGAACTGACCCGCGGGCGGGTGACGGCGAACGTGACCAGCACGAAGGGCGACCGCGGCGTCACCTGGGGCGGGTCGGTGCTGGCGTCGAGCATCGAAGGCAAACGGGACGGGAAGACGCTGACGTGGGATCAGCCGCTGTCGGTCACGTTCGCCGGCCGGGTGCGACCCGACGGCCTGCCGGCGTTCGACAAGCTGGTGGTGCAGTCGGACTTCATCGGCGCCCAGGCCCGTGGCGAACCGGAGGAGTTCGACGCCATCGCCAACATCGACCTGGACAAACTGAGCCGGCACCTGGAGGAACTGCTCGACCTGAACGGGCTGAAAATGCAGGGGTTCGCCAACAACCTGCTGGTGCAGGTGCGGCCGACGGCGGGCGGCGGGTTCACCCTCACCGCCGGCGGGACGGTGACGAACCTGGTCGTCCGCGACAGCTCGGGCGTCCTCGTGTCCGACCCGAAACTGGTGCTGGATGCGAAGGCCGACGGCGACATCAAGGGCGGCACGGTCCGGATCGCCTCCGGCACGGCGAGCGTCACCGCCGGCACGGACACGTGTTCGCTGACGCTGCTCGAACCCGTCACCGATGTCAAACAGTTCCAGACGGGCAGGGCGAGCGTCGCCCTCACCGGCGACCTGAACCGCTGGCGAGGCCGTGTCGGCAGACTGGTGAGTTGGCCGAACGACTGGGCCATCGGCGGCACCGCAACGGAGGCGACAGGGGTGGTGTCGCTCGGCAAGGTCATCACCGCCGAACAGGTGAAGGTGAGCGTGACCGACGGCCACTTCCGCGGGGTCGGGCTGGCCATCGACGAGCCGACGCTGCGGGTCCACACCGTCGAACCGGACGGGATAATCACCTTCGACCCGAAGAGCGGGGCGGTCACGTTCACCCGCACCTCGGTGGCGTGCCAGACGATCAGCGGGGCGGTGGCGAAGCTCGATTTCACCGCGAACGCCAAAGGCGAGTACGGCATGACCGGCAAGGCGAACGTCGTCGCCCGGCTCGATCGCGTGCAGAAGACCCTACAACTCCAGTCCGCGAAGGACCTGTCCGACCAGTTCCGCGGGACCGCGACCGGGCCGGTGGAAGTGGTCGCCCCCACCTTCGACCGCATGGCCTTCACCGTCGATCTGGCGGTGGACAAGTTCGAGTTCGGCCCGCCGGCCAAGCCGACATGGGCCGAGCCGTGGGCGAAGGTGAAGGGGGGCGTGGCGTACCAGTTCTCGAATGACACGTTGACCCTGACCAACGCCGTGGTGGAACGAGACGGTCTCACCCTGAGCGGCACCGGCGCCATCGCCAAAGTCACCACCGAGGCGGTTCTCGATGTGAGCGGCACGCTCGGGTACGACCTCGCCAAGGTGGAGCCGGTGCTGAAGCAGTACCTGGGCAAAACCGCCGCCGCGAGCGGTAAGGACACGAAGCCGTTCAAGGCGACCGGCGGGGTGCTGGCCGGTAAGCCGGTGACCGTGGAGCCGAGCAAGCTGAGCGGGAACGCCGGGCTGGGCTGGACCAGCCTGCGGGCCTACGGGTTCGACGTGGGCAGCGGGGAACTGACGGCCACCGCCGACCGCGGGCGGGTGACGGCCACGCCCGTCCGCGCCACCTTCGGCGGGGGCACGGTGACGGCCGAGCCGACGCTCAAGATGTCGCCCGGAGCGTACGACCTGAGCTTCAAGCCGGGCAAAGTGGTCGACAAGGCGAAGCTCACACCCGCCGTGTGCGCCGAAGCTCTGGGCTACGCTCTCCCGGCGATCGCCAACGCCGCCCAGGCCGACGGCGTGGTGTCGTTCGACCTGGGGGACAACTCCTTCCCGCTGACAGACCCCGCTGCCGGCAGCTTCAAAGGCACGCTGACCATCCACGAAGGGGCGGTGTCGCCGGGGCCGGTGGTCACGGAGGTTCTGAACGTCCTGGGTGTCAGCACGCCGACCGTCCAACTGGCGAAGGGGTCCGCCGTGCCGGTCGAGTTGAAGAACGGGCGGGTGACGCACTCGAACTTCGGGCTGGTGGTGGGCGGCACGACGGTGAGCACCAGCGGCAGTGTCGGCACCGACGGCACCCTCGACCTGACGGTGTCGGTGCCGATCGGCATGACGCTCGCCGAGAAGGTGATCCCGGGTCAGCCGGCGGCACAGAAGGCAATCGCCAGGCAACTGCTGGCGATCAAGGTGAAGGGCACGCTGACCAAGCCTCAACTCGACCTCGACGGCATGCAGAAGCAGGTGCAGGCGGCACTGGCCGGGGCGGCGAAAGACGTGGTCAAGGACAAGGGGCAGGAGTTACTCGACGACGCGGTGAAGAAGGGGCTGGACAAGCTGTTCAAGAAGAAGTGACCTGGTCCCCCCTCTCCCCCAGGGGAGAGGGGCTAGCGGTGAGGGGGTGGGGGCAACCTTCCCCTCACCCCGAACCCCTCTGCCCGCTGGGGGACAGGGGAACAATCGCTATTTCTTCGGCGTCACCTTGATGTTCCGGAACGCCACCGGGCCGTGGTCGCCCTGGAACATGAGCGGACCGGTCGCGGCTTCTTTGCCGGTCAGCCCGCCGGGCGTCTGCTGCTTCATCTCCACGTTCTCGTGCAGCACCTCGCCGTTCAGCGTCACCTTCACGAACTTGGCGTTCGCCGTCTTCTTCCCGCCGTCGAACTTCGGCGCCTGGAACTCGATCTTGAACGACTGCCACTCGCCCGGCTTCTTGGCCAGGTTCTTCTTCGGCTTGGCGGCCGAGTAGATGGCCCCCAGGTCGCCCTCGGTCAACTTGTCGTCCGCCTTGCCGAAGCTGTCCAGCACCTGCACCTCGTACTCGCCCATCACGTAGATGCCGCTGTTCGACCCCTTCGGCACCATGAACTCCAACTCGATGGTGCAGTCGCCGAACTTCTCCTCGGTGAAGATGTCCACCCCGCCGGACTTCATGTTCGCCAACTCCATCTTGGCGTCCGCTCCCACCTTCGGGGTGGTGAACCCGGTCGGGGCGGACTCGTCCAGCAGCACCACCGCCGCCCGCCACTGGCTCTTCTTGGTGTCGTCCCCCTTCAGCTTCCACCCGCTCAGGTCTTTGCCGTTGAACGGCTCCACCGGCTTCGGGTCGGCGGCGGGGGCGATGGCGGCGACGGCGAACGCGGCGAGCAGGGAAAGAGAACGCATGACGGACCTCGGCGGGAGGGGAACGGGGCCGAGGGGAGTGTACGGGACAAGGCGGCGGGTGGCTCCGCCGGCTACGGCTTTGCCGGTTGTGCCAGGTGGGAGGTCGGTGGGGTGGCGTTCATCGGTGGCAGCTCGACCGGGCGGCGGGACTCGCGGGCGTTGCGGACGGCCTTCTGGATCAGCCCGCACCCGCCACTGACGAACACCACGAACGCCCCGGCCAGGGCCAGACTCCAGGCGGCGGTTTGCGGCGTCCAGAACGTTGGTCGGGTCATCTGTCGCCTCTCCGCGATCCGGTCACGACCCGGCCACACTTCTCGTGTCCGGGGCGATATCGACGGAATTCCGGGCGGTCAACGACAATCGGGCGGGGAATTGTGGAACTCGGTGGGGGTGGGTGCGTCACACCACTACGCCCGCGGATCGGGGTGGACGAACCACCCGCCCTCAGCCATAACAACTTATCATTACGGCTGATCGATTCGCATCCGAGTGTGCTACACTCGCCCACACAACCTCCCACGGACCCCGAGCCAGCGGCTCGCCTCGGCCGGATCGCCCACCGGCCGGGGCGGGTCAACCCGCTCGACCCGCCTACCGTCACCGGACCACCACACCGGAAATTAGGGGTCAGACCATGTTCGGGATCACCGACCGTCGGCACTTCCTGAAGCACGCCGCCGCCGGCGCCGCCGTCGCCGTCCCGGGGATGAGCTTCCTGTCCAACCTGTCCGCCCAGGCGGCCGAGTTGAAGAAGAAGAACAAGAGTCTGATCATCCTGTGGATGGGCGGCGGGCCGACCACCATCGACCTGTGGGACCAGAAGCCGGACCA
>CAYMHO010000089.1:0-917 GCA_964390195.1 uncultured Fimbriiglobus sp.
GCGTTCATGAGCCAGGGGCACCTGCCCGGCCAGGGGAAGTACGGCCCGGAGGTGGCCAAGGGGGTGAAGAACCTGCTCGCCGGCGCCCGCGACGACGGCTACCTGGTCGGCCCCGGGGGGGGCAACATGTACAGCCACGGGATGGCCACCCTCGCCCTCTCGCAGGTGTGGGGGATGACCGGCGACGAGGAGGTGAAGAAGACGCTCAAGAAGGCCATCGACCTGATGGTCAAGTCGCAGAACCACGAGGGCGGGTGGAGGTACGAGCCGCAGCCGACCGGGGCCGACATCTCCGTCACCATCATGATGGTGATGGCCCTCCGCGGGGCGAAGGACAGCGGCCTGCAGGTGCCGAACGCGACCATGGAGAACGCCCTCGAGTACATCCGCAAGTGCCACGACCCCCGCAGCGGCGGGTACCGTTACCAGCCGGGCGGCGGCCCGCCCGGGTTCGCCCGCACCGCCGCCGGGGTGTGCGTCATCCAGCTCACCGGGGTGATCCAGAAGATGGAGGAGGAGGTGGCGAGCGAGAAGGGGGAGAAGCGGGAGCAGGTGAAGAAGAAGCTGGAGGAGTACCAGGAGCGGATGAAGACTGCGCTGGCGTACATGGAGAAGACGGCCGACGACCGCAGCCACTACTGGTACGGGCACTACTACGCCGCCCACGCCTGGCACCAGGTGGGGGGCAAGGCGTGGGAGGAGTACTACGGCAAGATGAAGAAGAACCTGCTGGCCATCCAGAACAGCAACGGCAGCTGGCGGGACGTCCGCGAGAGCGGCGTCGGCCCGGCCTACCAGACGGCCATCGCGGTGCTCATCCTCAGCGTGCCGACGGACTACCTGCCCATCTACCAGCGGTGAGGTCGGCTCCCCTTTCCCCTTGTGGGAGAGGGGCTGGGGGTGAGGGGGACGGAACC
>CAYMHO010000089.1:927-13500 GCA_964390195.1 uncultured Fimbriiglobus sp.
CGCTCCCACCCCCCCCCCCCTTCGCGGTGGGTGGGGCGGCGGGCTGTGGGGGGGGGGGTGGGGGGGGGGCCCCCCCCCCCACGGAACCAACCACCTCACCTCGCCTGCTTCTCCGTCACCCGGCCGTGCGGCTTCAGTTCTTTCACCCTGTCGGCGTTCAGTTGGATGAACACGGTGAAGTGCGGCGGCACGTCCACGTCCTGGTAGATCGCTCCCACCGGACACTCGGGCACGCACGCCCCGCAGTCGATGCAGTCGTCCGGGTCGATGTACAACTGCCGCTCGTCGGCGTAGAAGCACTCCATCGGGCAGACCACCACGCAGTCGGTGTACTTGCAGTTCACGCACGGTTCGGTCACGACGTGGGCCATCGGCGTTGCTCCGGTAGGGGGACTCCCCGCGGCGTCCAACGCACCCCGCGTGCCGGAGGAAAACGCCTGAAAAATCAGGGGTTAACGCCGGAAATGATGGCGAAATGTGGTCGGGTGACGACAAGTGGTTGCGTGCTTCGCCCCGAAGGGGCGGGTTCAGTCAGCCCAGGCCGAAGGCCTGGGTTGGGGTTGCCATCCACCTCGCCCTGAAAGGGCGGAATCAACTTGAACCGGCCCCTACAGGGCCGATCCCCTTCCGGCTCCTCTACCCAGGCCTTCGGCCTGGGCTGACTGAATCGGCCCTTTCAGGGCCGGCTGTTCCGCCACTTCCCGCCGCGCTACGGTTCGCAAAAGTCGCTGCGCGGGACCAGCGCCCAGTACAAATGCATGCCGGTCACCAGCAGGGATGCGAAGACGAGGGCGGCGACGACGAGGCAGGCGACCAGACGGCGGGAGCGGAGTCGGTCGCCGAGCACCCCCTCCCCGATCAGGTAGAAGCTGACGGCCGACACCAAGTAGCCGAAGACGGTGCTGTACGGCTCAGGGCAGGTGCCAAACGGGTACATGTCGCTGTAGGGTTGGGCATTGCTGCAGTAATTCACCAACACCACTGCGAGCAGCCATGCCGCCCCCGTGATCCCGCACACCACCCGACAGTTGCCAGACATGACCCGCCCCCGGACGAGGACCGGAGCCGAACACGAGTGTACCACCTCCGGGCGGTCATCCCCACTCCGTGCCGTTCTTGCGGATGCCGTGCTTCCGCATCTTGCCGTACAGGGTGGTCGGGTTCAGCCCCAGCCGGTGGGCCGACCCGCCGGGGCCGTACACCCGCCCGCCGGCCGCCCGCAGTGCGTCGAGGATTCGCTGCTTCTCCTGCTCGGCCCACGTCTTCGCCGTCTCGGCGATGCTCGCCCCCACCAACCACCCCGCGTCGAACGCCAGTTCCGGGCCGTCGCTCACGATCACCGCCCGCTCGATCACGTTCTGCAACTCGCGGACGTTGCCCGGCCACGGGTGGGCGGCCAGCATCGCCAGCACCCGCGGGGGAATGCGGGTCACGTCGCGGCCGTGGCGGTCGGCGAACACCTTCACGAAGTGTTCGGCCAACTGCGGGATGTCCGCGGGTCGCTGGCGGAGCGGGGGCACGGTGATCGGGAACACGTTCAGGCGGAAGAACAGGTCGGTTCGGAAGCGGCCGGCGTCGGCCTCGGCTTGCAGGTTGCGGTTGGTGGCGGCGATCACCCGCACGTCCACCGCTACCGGCCCGCCGCCGACGCGGTCGATCACCCGCTCTTGCAGTGCCCGCAGCAGCACCGCCTGAGCGTCAACCGGGAGTTCGCCGATCTCGTCCAGGAACAGCGTCCCGCCGTCGGCCTGCTCGAACCGGCCCACCCGCCGACGGTTCGCCCCGGTGAACGCCCCGGCCTCGTGCCCGAACAACTCGCTGACGATCAGCCCCGGCGACAGGGCCACCCCGCTGACCGGCACGAACGCCTTGCCCGCCCGCCGGCTCTGGGCATGAACCGACCGGGCGACCAGTTCCTTGCCGGTGCCGGTTTCGCCGAGGAGGAGAACCGTGGCGTCTGTCGGTGCGACCTGGGCGACGGCCCGCCGCACGGCCGCGACCGTCGGGTCGGTGCCGAGGAGCGTGGGCGTGGTGGGAAGCACGGCATCACCTCCGGGTCGTTCGGTCGACAATGATACCGGCGGCGCGAGAAGCATCTTACCGTCGCTCTTGACTCCCGGCGGCCCCCGTCCGTAGCATAGCCGACGTCATTATCTACATCGGCTCGCCGACCCCGTCCGTTCCCCGCCACACCCCGCGTGCCTCGGCCCGGAACGTGACCCCGCCCCCGACCCCCCGGATCGCACTCCCACCATCCGCTCGGGTCGCCTCGGCCGGCCGCGTTGATCCCCCGCCCACCCCCCACCCCGCCGGGCTTGCCCCGTGACGCCGGACCCCGCCCCACGCTCCGCCGTGTATGTGTTGGACACCCACGGGATGGTGTTCCAGATGTTCCACGGCATCGGCCCGATGAACGCCCCGGACGGGCGGCCGACGAACGCCGTGTTCGGCGTCACGCGGGCCATCATGACCCTGTACGACCAAGGGGCCGAGTACCTGCTGGCCACGTTCGACACGCCCGAACCGACGTTCCGGGTGACGGTCTCCGCCGACTACAAGGCCCACCGCCCGCCCCCGCCGGACGATCTGGTCATTCAGGAGCCGATGATCGACCAGGTCCTGAACGCCATGCGGATCCCGGTGCTGCGGGCGCCGGGGTGGGAGGCCGACGACATCATGGCGACGGTGGCGAGCGAGGCCGCCGAGCGCGGGCACGACGTGGTGCTGTGTACCTCGGACAAGGACTGCCGGCAGTTGCTCACCGACCGCGTGAGCATCCGGAACCTGCGGAAGGGGGAGACGCTCGACGCGGCCGGGCTGATGGCCGACTGGGGCGTGCGGCCGGACCAGGTGGTGGACTTCCAGGCGCTGGTCGGCGACAGCGTGGACAACGTGCCGGGGGTGCCGGGGTGCGGGCCGAAGACTGCGGCCAAGTGGCTGAAGGAGTACGGCACGCTCGACAACATCATCGCCAACGCGGACAAGCTGGGCGGGCCGAAGCTGCGGGATGCGTTCAAGGCGGCGGTGGCGAGCGGGGCGTTGGCTCAGAGCAAGACGCTGGTGAAGTTGCGGACGGACGTGCCGATGGAAATGGACTGGGAGGGCTGGCGTCGGAAGGACTGGGACGGCCAGCGGCTGTTGGAACTGTTCCATGAGTTCGGGTTCCACAGCTTTGCCGCCCGGGTGCGGACGACACTGGCCAAGAGCGGGGCGAAGAAGAACGACGAGGTGCTGGCGATCGCGCAGGTACCCCTCTCCCCTGGCGGGAGAGGGGTCAGGGGTGAGGGGGAAGGGGAGGAGAAGAAGCCGAAAAAACCCCGGCCCGGCCAGCCGAGCCTGTTCGACGACATCGACGCAAACGGAGGCGAACCGCCCCCCCCGCGGGCAGACAACTGGAACGCCACCTACACGCTCATCGACACGGAAGCGGCGTTCAAGACGTTCCTGAAGGAGTTGAAGCAGCAGAAGCGGTTCGCCATCGACCTGGAGACGACCGGCCTGGAGCCGGTGGGGGCGTGGATCGTCGGGTACGCGATCAGTTGGGAAGTCGGGAAGGGGTACTACCTCGCCGTGCGGGGCAAGGGCGAGCAACTGCTCGACCCGGACAAGACGCTCACCGCCCTGAAGCCGATCCTGGAAGACCCGGCGGTGGCGAAGGTGAACCACAACATCAAGTACGACCTGCTGGTGCTGCGGGCGAACGGGGTGAACCTCGCGGGCATCGCCGGCGACTCGATGGTCGCCCACTACCTGCTGCACAGCGGCGACCGCACGCACGGCCTCGACGCCCTCACCAGTGCGTATTTCGGGCACGAGAACATCTCCATCACCGAACTGATCGGCAAGGGGAAGAAGCAGATCACGATGGCCGAGGTGCCGACGGAGAAGGCGGCGCAATATGCGGGGGAAGACGCCGACGCCGCGTGGCGGCTGGCCGAGGTGCTGGAGCCGGAGGTGGAAAAGGAAGGGTTGCGGAAACTGTACGACGAGGTGGAGATCCCGCTGATCGACGTGCTGGCCGAGTTGGAGTTCAACGGCGTGCTGCTGGATTTGCCGCTGCTCGCCCGGCTCGGCGAGAGCATGGGCCACCAGGCAGCGGGGTTGGAGGCGAAGATCCACGAACTGGCCGGCAAGCCGTTCAACATCGGCTCGCTGAAGCAACTGCAGCAGGTGCTATTCACGGATTTGAAACTGCCGGTGCTGAAGAAGACGGGCATCAAGGGTGAGCCGAGCACCGACTCCGAGGTGCTGGAGAAGCTGGCCGCGATGGGGCACGAACTGCCGAAGACGCTGCTCGCCCACCGCAAGGTGACGAAGTTGAAGAGCACCTACGTCGATGCCCTGCCGACGCTCGTGAACAAGGCGACCGGCCGCGTTCACACGTCGTTCAACCAAACCGTCACAACCACCGGCCGGCTGAGTTCGTCCGACCCCAACCTGCAAAACATCCCGATGCGGACGGAGCAGGGCCGCGAGATCCGGCAGGCGTTCGTCGCCCGGCCGGGGTGGAAGATCCTGACAGCCGATTACTCCCAGATCGAGTTACGTTTACTGGCACACTTCTGCGACGACCCGGTGCTGAAGTCGGCCTTCGCCGAGGGCACCGACATCCACACCCGCGTGGCGGCGGAGGTGTTCAAGGTGTCGGAGAAGGAGGTGAGCAAGGAGCAGCGGGGCGTCGCCAAGATGGTCAACTTCGGCGTGCTGTACGGCATGAGCGCGGTCGGCCTGTCCATGCGGTTGACCATCGACAAGAAGCAGGCGGCCAAGTTCATCGACGACTACTTCGCCCGTTACCCCACCGTGCTGGCTTACCAGGAAGGGGTACTGAAGCGGGCACGCGAGACCGGGTACGTCGGCACCGTCCTCGGCCGGCGGCGGCGGTTCGATCCCACCGCCATCCGCCCCCGGAGCACCTACGACCAGCGGAACCAGGCCGAGCGGGAGGCGATCAACCTGGAAATCCAGGGGTCCGCGGCCGATCTGCTGAAGGTGGCGATGCTGAACATCCACCGCCGGCTGAAGGCGGAGGGGTGGGAGTCGCTGATGATCCTGAGCGTCCACGACGAACTGGTGTTCGAGGTGCCGGAGGCGGAGCTGGCGGACGTGGCGAAGCTGGTGCGGCACGAGATGACCACCGCGATGACGTTCGGCGTGCCCCTGCAAGTAGACGTGGCCGCCGGCCCGAACTGGCTCGACGTGGAGGATGTGGCGTGAACGCCCCCCGGAAACCCGTGTTCGGGCTGATCGGCGGGATCGGGGCGGGGAAGTCCACCGCTTCGGCGCACCTGGCCGCGCGGGGCGGGTTCGTCATCGACTGCGACAAACTCGGGCACGTCGCCCTTGAGTTACCCGAAGTGAAAGAGAAACTGCGAGCGCGGTGGGGCGAGGCGGTGTTCAATGCTGACGGCACGGTCAGCCGGCGGGCGGTGGCGGGCGTCGTGTTCGGCACCCCGGCCGAGCGGGAGTGGCTGGAAGGCGTGGTGTTCCCGGCGATCGGCCGGCTGGCGGACGAGCGGCTGCGTACGGCGGATGCCGATCCGGCCGCTCGGTTCAGCGTGCTCGACGCCGCCGTCCTGCTCGAAGCCGGGTGGAAGGACCGCTGCGACAAGGTGCTGTACATCGACGCGCCTCGGGACGTCCGGCTGAAGCGACTGGTCGCCCGCAGCGGGTGGGTCAGCCAGGAGTTGATCAGCCGCGAGGCCGCCCAGTGGCCGGCCGAGATGAAGAAACGCCACGCCGACGCCGTCGTTGTGAACGACGGCAGTCGCGAGCAGTTACAGGACCGCATCGATCACGTCTTATCGGATTGGATCGGGGGGAGTTGACATGGCCGACGAGCAAACCGAACTGAAACCGTCCCGCAAGCCGCGGGGGCGGGCGAAGCCGCCGGCCGACCCGCCGGCGGACGCCAACGGGTTCGACGCGAGCGGGTTGGGCGACGCGGGGGTGGCGGTCGAACCGCCGCCCGCTGACCCGAACGAGCGGGGGTTCACCGCCGACACGAACAGCCGGTACGAGGAGGTGAAGAAGGGGAAGACGTACATCACCGACCTGCAGCAGATGAGCCTGGCCCAGTTGCAGAAGATGGCCCGCGAGGACGGCATCGACCGCGAGGAGTGGGTCGGGCTGAAGAAGCAGGACCTGATCTACCGCATTCTGAAGGAGCGGGTGAAGCAGAACGGGCTGATGCTCGGCGAGGGCACCCTGGAGGTGCTGCCCGACGGGTTCGGGTTCCTGCGTAGTCCGGACTACAACTACCTGCCGTGCCCGGACGACATCTACATCTCGCCCAGCCAGATCCGACGGTTCGGGTTGCGGACCGGGTGCGTGGTGGCCGGCACGGTCCGCCCGCCGAAGGAGGCCGAGCGGTACTTCGCCCTGCTACGGGTGGAGGCGGTCAACTACACCGACCCGGAGCAGCAGCAGCAGAAGGCGGTGTTCGCCGACCTGACCCCGCAGCACCCGTCCGGCCGGCTGCACCTGGAGACGCCCGGCGGGCCGACCAGCATGCGGGTGATCGACCTGATCACTCCCGTCGGGAAAGGGCAGCGCGGGCTGATCGTCGCCCCGCCCCGCACCGGCAAGACGGTACTCCTCCAGCAGATGGCCAACGCGGTCATCGCCAACCACCCGGAGTGCTACGTCATCGTGCTGCTGATCGACGAGCGGCCGGAAGAGGTGACGGAGATGAGCCGGACGGTGAAAGGCCCGCGGGTGGAGGTGGTGAGCAGCACGTTCGACGAGCCGACCGCCCGGCACATCACCGTCGCCGAGATGGTGGCCGAGAAGGCCAAGCGGCTGGTCGAGTACGGGAACGACGTGGTCATCTTCCTCGACTCCATCACGCGGTTGGCCCGCGCGTACAACAACGAGGCGCCGAGCAACGGCAAACTGCTGTCCGGTGGTCTGGACGCCGAATCGGTGCAGAAGCCGAAGCGGTTCTTCGGGGCCGCCCGGAATCTCATCGAGGGCGGCAGCCTGACCATCCTGGCCACGGCCCTGATCGACACCGGCAGCAAGTTGGACGACGTCATCTTCGAGGAGTTCAAGGGCACCGGGAACATGGAGGTGGTGCTCGACCGCCGACTGATGGACCGGCGGGTGTTCCCGTGCGTGGACGTGAACGCCAGCGGCACCCGCAAGGAGGAACTGCTGCGGAGCGAGGAAGAACTTCGGATGGTTCACGTGCTGCACAAGGTGCTGTCCGACATGCACCCGGTGGAGGCGATGGAGCTGCTGCTCAAGCACATGGGCAAGCAGAAGACGAACGCCGAGTTCCTGAAGGTGCTGGGCGTGGGGTGAGCAACGTGTTTGTGGTTTGCTGCGACCCGGAGGCAAATCCTGGCGGCGTTGTGCGTCTTCTTGTCCACGTGAGCAACGTGCTTGTGGTTTGCCGCGACCCGGAGGGGAGCGCGACCCGCGCGCTCCCCTCCGGGTCGCGGCAAACCAGGTAACGTGTGAACCTCCTTCCCCTCCCGCGTATCATTCCCGTGAGCCTCGCGGCGGCACCGGACAGGCTCGTGAAAAACTATCCGCCGCACCTCACTTCATGGCCGACGCCAAACTGCGGCACGCGATCGCGTTCGAAGCCGCCCGCCTGATGTACGACCGGGCCGAGTCCGAATACTTCACCGCCAAGCTGAAGGCCGCCAAGCGGCTCTGCCGCGGGTACGTGAAGCCGGCCGACCTGCCCAGCAACGCCGAGATCCGCGATCTCGTCCAGCACTTCGCCCGCACCTACGAGGGCGACCGCCGCACCGCCAACCTGAAGCGGATGCGGCTGCTCGCCCTCGACATGATGCGACGCCTCGCCCGCTACCGCCCGAAGCTCATCGGCAGCACCTTCACCGGCCACGTGCGGCAGGGGTCGGACATCGACCTGCACCTGTTCGCCGACGGCACCGAGGGGATCGAAGACATCCTCACCTCCGACGGGTACAAGTTCGAGGTGGAGCGGAAGCAGATCACCAAGGCCGGCGAGAGCCGGGTGTTCACCCACGTCCACGTGCAGGGCGAGTTCACGTTCGAGTTGACCGTGTACGCCGAGAAGATGGCCCACCACGTGTTCACCAGCAGCATCACCGGCAAGGCGATCGAGAGGGCGAGCATCGCGGAGCTGGAGCAACTGCTGACGGCCGAGTACCCCGGCTGGGAGGAGGAGTTGGAGGCGGAGGCCGAGGGGCTGGACCCGTACCAGGTGTTCCGCGTGCTGCTCCTGCCGCTGGAGAACGTGAAGCAGCACGCGAAATACCACCCCGAAGGGGACGCCCTGTACCACAGCTTGCAGGTGTTCGAGCGGGCGAAGGACCACACCGAGTACGACTCCGAGTTCCTGCTCGCCGCGCTGCTGCACGACATCGGGAAAGCCATCGACCCGCTCGACCACGTGACCGCCGCGTTGCAGTCGCTCGACGGCCTCATCACCGACCGCACCGCGTGGCTCATCGAACACCACATGCTGGCGCACGAGTACCGGGCCGGCACGCTCGGCGCGCGGGCGAAGAAGCGGCTGGAGGCGAGCGAACACTTCGACGACCTGTTGGCGCTGCAGGCGTGCGACGCCGGCGGGCGGGTGCCGGGGGCGACCGTCGGCACGGTGGACGAGGCACTGGCGTTCGTCCGCCGGGTGGAAGAGGAGAACGGGTGAGGAGTGAATTGGCACGCGGATGACGCGGATTTCAGCGCGGAGGACGCGGATCAGAACAGGTCGTTTCTGTCTTCAATCTGCGTTCATCCGCGCCTCGTCCGCGTCATCCGCGTGCCAATACAACATCTGGTATGAACATTCCCCACGTGCAACTCGTCCGCCAGTCGCTCCCGCAGCCGCACGTCGCCGACGTGTACGTCGAGGCCCGCCGCGCCTGGAAGGAGTCGTCCCTCGCCGCCCGCATCAAGCCGGGCATGAACATCGCTGTCGGGTGCGGCAGCCGTGGCATCAAGCACCACGGCGTGCTTGCGAAGGCGACGGTGGACGCGCTGTTAGAATTGGGGGCGAAGCCGTTCGTGGTGGCCGCGATGGGTTCGCACGGCGGGGCCACCCCCGACGGCCAGCGAAGCCTGCTCGCCCACTATCAGATCGACGAGACGCGCCTCGGCGTGCCGGTGAAGACGGACATGGACGTCGAGCGAGTGGGCGCGAACAGTTGGGGCGAGCCGGTGTGGTGGGACCGTAACGCGCTCGGAGCCGACGGCGTCGTCACCGTCAGCCGTATCAAGCCGCACACCGACTTCCGCGGCGATTTCGAGAGCGGCATCCTCAAGATGTTGGTCATTGGCCTGGGCAAGCGGCACGGGGCCGACCAGCACCACCGCTATGGCGTCCGCGGGTTGCGAGACATGATGCCCGAGACGGCGAAGGTGCTGATGGCGAACACCAAGTTCCTCGGCGGGCTGGCCATCCTGGAGAACGCGAAGGAGCAGACGGCGAAGCTCGAAGTGGTGGACCGCGACCAGTTGTTCACCCGCGAGCCGGCGCTGTTGAAGGAGGCGTTCGCCCTGATGGGCCGGTTGCCGTTCAAGCAGATCGACTGCCTGGTGGTGGGCGAGTGCGGGAAGAACTACAGCGGGGCGGGCATCGACCCGAACGTGGTCGGCCGGCTGCTGATTGAAGCGCACCCGCACCTGGAAACCAACGACCCGAGCATCACCCGCATGTGCGTGCTCGATATCTCCCCGGACAGTGACGGCAACGGCACCGGCATCGGCATCGCCGACTTGACCACCAGTCGGGCGCTGAAAGCCATCTGGAGCCGGCCGTTCGAGATGAACAACCTGACCGCCCGCTTCCTGTGGCGGAGCAAACTGCCCATCGGGTTCGGCACCGACCGCGAGTGCATCGCCGCCGGGGTGGACACCTGCTGGCAGCCGAACTTCGACGCCATCCGATTTGCGGTGGTCCCGAATACGCTCGAAGTGGCCGACCTGTGGGTGAGCGCCCCGCTGGCGAACGAACTGGCCGGCACGCCGCACATGGAAATCGTCAGCGACCCCCGCCCGCTGCCGTTCGACGAGTTCGGCTCGCTGAAGCAGGAGGAACTGTTCCCCGAGTGCGTGCGGGCGGCGCGGAAGGGGCGGGGGCACTGAGGTACAATCGGTTCGCCCTTCGCCCCGGAGTGCCTCCAATGCTTCGGCTCACCGCCCTTCTGTTCGCCACCTCCGTTGCGGTCGCCGCCCCGGTGCCGAAGGCGGCCAAATCGCAACTGCTGGTCGTCACCGCCGATGCCAAGTCGGGCAAGTCGCAACTGGTGCTGATCGACGCCGACGGACAGAACCCGAAAGAACTGACCGACACCAAGAGCAGCGCCTCGTACCCGACGTGGAGTCCGGACGGCAAGAAGATCGCGTTCAGCTCGGACCGCGAGAAGGGGGCGTGGCAGGTGTTCGTGATGGACGCCGACGGGTCGAACGTGAAGCCACTGACGACCGAACCCCTCTCGGCCCGCGTGCCGACGTGGAGTCCGGACGGGAAGCGGGTCGCGTACTGCCGGCCGGGGCAGTTCGGCGGGTCGGAGGTGGTGGCGGGGGACGCGGCCGACGGCAAGAACCCGACCGTGATCGGCGACGGCGACGCCTGGGAGGCGGCGTTCAGCCCGGACTGGAGCCGGTTAGCGTTCGTGTCGTTCCGCGACAACTCTGGGCTGTTAATGCTGTACACCATGGCCGCTGATGGGTCCAAAGTCGCCAAGGTGAACACCGACGGCAACGCAACACAGTTCGGACACCCGTGCTGGAAGCCGGACGGGAAGACCATCGCGTTCAGTCTCACCGAAGGCGAAGCGACTGAGATTCACGCGGTCGATGCCGACGGCAAGAACCCGGCCAGGCTGACCACCTTCGGCGGGTACAGCGTGCACCCGGCGTTCAGCCCGGACGGCAAGAAGTTGGCGTTCGTGCAGTACAAGCCGGGGGAGAAGGCGGAGTTGATCCTGGCCGACGCCGACGGCAAGAACCCGAAAGCCATCCTGAAGGACTTCACCACGGCGGAGGGCGGCCGCCCGGCGTGGCGACCCAAGTAGGGTAGAATGGACTCCGCACCCGCCGGGTACGGTTCGATCACCACCGCACCCGCCGGGTGCGGAGCACTTTGTCACCCCACCGCCGCCGGGATCCGAAGCTTCGCCAGCGCCCGCCGCAGTATCGCCGGATAAGTCGCCGCCTGCTCCCGCGTCCCCTTCACCGTGACCGCCACCACCCGCCCGCCGTCGGTCGCCGGCAAATCCGCCGAGCCGACCGAGATGAACCCGCCGGGGAAGCCGACGTCCGACAGCGGGGCGACGATCACCTTCGCCCCCTTCACCACCGACACGCCCACGGTGCCGAACGTCTCGGCCACACCCTTCGGGTTCGTTTCCAGCAGCTTGCGGTGCAACCACGGCGGGAGCAGTTCGGTGTCACACATGGCTCGGCGGGTGGGGCCGGTGCGGACGCGGCTGGCGTCGATGGCGGCGGTGAACGTGCGGGCGTAGGTCGGCAGGTCGGCGAACTCGGTTGGCCGCAGGGCGATCAGGTCCACGTCGCGCTCGGAGCGTCCGCCCGCCGGCACGTCCACCGTGCTGCTGAACTTCGCCCCGCGGAACTCCGGCTCCTGGCCGAGCAGCCACAGCAGTAGGGTGACGAGCGGGATCGACTGGCCGTGTTCGTCGCTCAGCCTCCGTCGAAGGGCCAGCAGCTCGGTGAAGTCGTGGAACGAGACGGTCTCGTACACCTCGCGTTCGCCGCTGATGTGGCACGCCCGCGGGATGTCGGTGAACTCGTCCGGCGTGGGGAACCGCGCTTCCTCGGCCCCCCACGCCCGTTCGAGTCGGGTCAGCATCTCCTGCAACGCCATGCCGTCGATGCCGGTGTGGTGGGCGACCACCCACACGTCCACGGCCTCGCCATTTGGCCGCAGAATGAACGTGAGGTGGCTGCCGCCCAGCCCGCGGCGGGTGCGGGTGTCGGGCGGGGTGAACCGGCTCGGCGGGTCGGCCGCTTCCACGCACACGCCCACGGCGTCCAGCAACCGCAGGGCGAACGGATTGTCGCCCGCCAGCCGTTTCAGTTCCATCGGCCGCGTCGCTTCGGGCAGGTGTCGGGTCTGGTTGTAGGCGACAATGACGGCCGCCGTGGCGTGTTCGACCGCGGCGGTGGCGGGTGTCGGGCGGACGGGGTCGAGGTGTGGGTTCAGCCCGGCGAGGATGCCGTCGGGGGTGAAGACCAGTTCCACGACATCCAGGGCATCGGTGCGATGCCGCGAAGTAAGCCAGCGGGTGTGTTCGAGCAGGAAGAGGGCGTCGGGTTCGGTCCGTAGGAACCGCGCGAGGGCCGCCACTGCCCCTTCTTCCGGCGGCGGGATCAGGCCGATCGCACTCAGCCCGAACTTGGCGTGCTCGGCCCGCAGACCCACGCCGGCGATCCGCCGCCAGCCGTCCGGTTTGGGCCGCAGGCCGAGGGCGACGGCCGTTTTGCCGACCAGTAGATGACCGAGGGCGAGGAACTTGAGCATAATGAGTCTCGGCGAGCCGATCGGGCGCGGGCCCCCGCGGGAAGCAGCCACACCCCCGCCCCCCCCCCCCGCGCGACCGCGTTCTA
>CAYMHO010000089.1:13510-22421 GCA_964390195.1 uncultured Fimbriiglobus sp.
GACGAACCGGCGGCTCACGCCGCTCGGCTCGCCTTCTTGACCTCCCTACGCCCAACCCCGCACACCGGATTCGGACGGCCGCGAAAAATCCGCCGACGCGCCGCCCGCGTCCGGGTGAGTAAGAAGTGACGACCGAGGGAACCCATGGCCACGGCCGCACTCCGCCGGGCGATGACCGCCTTCACCTGCGCGCCCGACCCGTCTGACTCCGATCTGCTCCGGCAATTCGCCGGCAACCGCAGCGAGGCCGCGTTCGCCGCCCTGGTGCGACGGCACGGTCCGCTCGTACTCGGCGTCTGCCGGCGTGTGGTACCGGACCGCCACCTGGCCGACGACGCCTTCCAGGCCGCGTTCGTGGTGCTCGCCCGGCGGGCCAGGGGCATCGACCCCACCCGCCCGCTGGGGCCGTGGCTCTACGGCGTGGCACACCGGGTGGCGCTGAGGGCACGCACCATGCTCGGCAAGCGGCGGAAGCGGGAGACCCTGGCCGCGGCCGTGCCGGACACGCCCCGCAGTTCACCCGCCATCGACGACGCCACGGCGGTGCTCGACGAGGAGATCGCCAAGTTGCCGCCGGCCGCCCGCGACGCCGTCATCCTGTGCGAGTTGCAAGGGCTGAGCCGGCGGGAAGCCGCGGCCAAACTGGGCATCGCCGAGGGCACGCTCAGCAGCCGGCTGGCGTCGGCCCGGAAGGCACTCGCGGCCAAACTGCAAGCCCGCGGGGTGGTGCTGTCCGCCGCCCTCGCCGGCGCCGCCGTGGTGTCGCCCGAATTGGCGTCCGCGGCGGTCGGCGCCGCCACCGGGAGTTCCCTCAGTTCGGTCGTCGTTTCCCTGGCCGACGGAGCCTCCGCGATGACCCTGTTCTCCAAGCTGAAGCTGACCGCCGTGGCCGTGCTGTTCCTGCTGCTGTCCGCCGGCGGGGTCGGCCCGTGGGGGGCGAACCAGACCGCCGCCGCCCCGGCGCCCAAGCAGGCGCCGGACGGCTTGCTGTTCGCCTGCCGGTTCAACCGCACGGAGCCGGACAAGCTGGTGGAGGTGTTCGACCCGTCCGGCAAATCCCGCGACCAACTGAAACTGGGGGAGTTGAGGAACGTCCACCGCATGAGGCTGTCGCCGGACGGCAGCAGGTTGGCGTTCACCACCCAACGCTATCGCAAGGCGGCCGACACGCCGGCGCTGTTCAACTTCGAGGAGAGCCTGTATGTGGTCGATCTGCCGCTCGCCGGGCCGCCCAAGGAGCCGCTGCTGAAGAACCTGATCGACCCGAGATTCGTGTGGGCGGCGGACGGCAAGACGCTGTTCCTCTCCCGCGTGCCGGCCGGCACCGACCTGCGGGTCGGCACCGTGAAAGGCAAACCCGTGCCGCAGGAGACGGTGCGGCTCGACCCGGCCACCGGGAAGGAGGAGGCGGTCAAACTGCCCGACTTCCACACCGTGCAGGACCTGTCCCCGGACGGGAAGACGCTGCTCACCCGCACAAAGACGTTCGTCCACGAGTCCAGCGACTGCCACACGACCTACCTGGTGCCCCTCGACACCCTCAAGCCGAACCGGATCGGGAACGACGAGGAGGGGTTCGCGTCGGCCCGGTTTTCGCCCGACGGCAGCCGCCTGCTCGGCGTCCGCGAGACGTGGGACAAGCCGAAGGAACTCGGCGTGTTCGTGGCCGATGTGAAGTCCGGGGACGTGACGGCGGTGCCGCTGCCGAAGGACGTCCACCTGCACCGGGTGGTGTCGGCGGTGTGGGCGCCGGACGGCAAGCGGGCGGCGGTGCTGTGGGTGGGGCCGGCGGGCGGGGGGAACGCCCCCGGCGGCGGTGGGGGCGGGAAAGGGAACGGCGATTTCGGCTTCCCCACCGACACCCAACACCTGATCGTCACGGACGTGAGCGGCAAGAACGCCGAGACGGCCCGCACGTTCGACTCCGGCGTGTTCTACTACCAACTCGAATGGGCTAACCCGCAACTGACCGCCCCCGAGAAACAGGCCGACCCGAAGGCCAAACCGCCGGCGAAGGAGCCGATCAAGGCGCCGGTGCCGGCGAAGGCCGACCCGCCGGAGGGGGTGTTCTTGGTGTCGCGGATGACCGGGAAGAACGAACTGATCGAGGTGGTCGGCACCGACGGCAAGAGCGGCGGGCACCTGAACCTGGGCGAGTTGCACAACGTGCAACAGGCGCGGGTGTCGCCGGACGGCAAGCGGCTGGCGTTCGTCCGGTTCGTGCCGATGAGTGGGCCGAAGGGCAACCCGCAGTACTCCTACCCGGTGAACGAGGTGTATGTGGTCGATCTGCCCGTCACCGCCCCGCCGAAAGAGCCGGTCATGAAGGGGCTGCTGGAGCCGAGCGTGGCGTGGGCGGCCGACGGCAAGAGCCTGTTCGTCTCCCGCGTGCCGGCCGGCACCGACATGGACCAGGAGGTGGTGAAGGGCAAGCTCATCCCGAAGGAGACGGTGCGGTACGACGTGACCACCAACAAGGAGGCGGCGGTGAAGCTGCCCGACGGGCACGTCGTGCTCGACGCCTCGGCCGACGGAAAGGCACTCCTCACCGGCACGCTCGTGTGGCACCCGCAGGTGGTCGCCCGGACGAACTACCTCGTCCCGCTCGACACCCTCAAGCCGAAACGGATCGGCGACGAGGAGGACGGGTTCGACCGCGCCCGCCTGTCGCCGGACGGGACGAAGGTGGTCGGCACGCGGGTCGCCTTCAGCCGGTCGAAAGACCTCGGCCTGTTCGTGGCCGACGTGGCGTCGGGCAAGGTCGAAAAGGTGGCAGTGGGCAAGGAGATGACGGAGGGGCTGTTCAACGGGCGGGTGATGTGGGCGCCCGACGGCAAGCGGGTGGCGGTGCTGTGGGTGGGGGCGGGGAAGAAGGGCGGCGGCGGGCTGCCGGGCGGGGGCGGGCCGGGCGGCGGAGCGCGGGTGAAGACGCTCACCGTCATGGACGCGACCGGCGAGAACGCCCGCACCGTGTGCGAGTTCGCCGACGACTCGGTGATGGACGTCGAGTGGGCCGACCCGAAGCTGACCGACCCGAAGCTGACCGACCCGAAGGCCAAGCCGCCGGTCAAGGAGCCGATCAAGGCCCCGGTGCCGCCGCTCAAGGCGAAGCTGCCGCCGAAGCTCGACCGCGTCCCGGACGCCCCGCCAGAGTTGGCGAAGGAACTGGCCGGGTGGGATTCGACGTACCGGCACGGGAGCGAGGAGAAGTTCGCCGAGTTGGAGAAGCGGGCGGAGGAGTTGGCGAAGGAGTACACCGACCACGACCAGGTCCGCATCTGGTACACGGTCGCCCACGTCGCCGGGCAGAGCGCCATCCGCAAGCACGCCGACCGGGTGCGGAAGTACGCCGAGCGGTGCCTGAAGGTCAGCCGCGACCCGCTCGATCGTGGGCATCTGTACAGATACTTGGCGAGCTGCGAGGAGGTGGGCCAGGGCGAGTTCGCCGACCGCCGGCGGCGGGCCGCCGGGTGGCTGCTGACGGGGTATCTGGAGTTGTTGGCTCAGGAACTGCCGGACGAGAAGCCGGAGTTGCCGGGGGTGATGAAGTTCCGCATCGACGGCGACGACCCGGACGCCCAGCGGACGCGGGCGAAGCACGCCGCCCAGTTGGCCGCCCGCGAGCGAGCCGTATGGGTGACCGCTCAGGTCGCCCGCCGCGACGTGCTGGTGGTGCACTTCCGCAACCTGTACCCGGCCGCCGACGCGGACGACCTGCGGACGTTGGCCGAGGCGAAACTGCCGACGAAGGACGACGCGGACGCCCTGCGGAGGCGGGTGCTGCCGGCGAAGTGAGCCAGCCGCGGGTCGCTCATCTTTTCCTCATTTCTCGCTTGACCGTCTCCGCCGGGGCGGACACACTCGGGCATTTCCCGTCGTCCGGCCGCGCCCGCCGTCCGCTCCCCCGAGGTCGTGTCATGGTCCGGTCCCGCCGGCTCGCTTTCACGCTCATCGAGTTGCTGGTGGTGATCGCCATCATCGCCGTCCTGATCGGCCTGCTCCTGCCGGCCGTGCAGAAGGTGCGGGAGGCCGCCGCCCGCATCGCGTGCGCGAACAACCAGAAGCAGATCGGGCTGGCCATGCACAACTACGCCGACGTGCTGGGGGCGTTCCCGCCGGCCTTCCGCAACACCGCCCGCACGAACAGCGGCGACTACTTCCCCGGCTGGGGGTGGGGCACGTTCATCCTGCCGTACGTCGAGCAGGACCCGCTCTACCGCCTGCTCGACCCGGACAGCCGCACGTTCGGCGGGCTGCCGCCGAGCAACCAGTTCGCCCGCCCGAACGCCCTGACGCAGACCCGGCTGAAGGTGTACCGCTGCCCGTCCGACACCGGCCCGGACCTGAACCCGTTCCGCCTGCTGCCGGCCGACGGGTCGTTCGCCACGTCCAACTACCGGGCCATCTGTGGGACCGACAGCGACGGCGCCTTCCGGGTGAACGAGGACCGCAACGGGGTGCTCTTCCAGAACAGCCGGGTGGCGTTCACCGCCATCACCGACGGCACGTCCAACACGGTGGTGGTGGGCGAGTGCATCTTCGACGACAAGCCGGGGGTGAACAAGTGGGCGGCCATCTGGGCCGGGCACACCGGCCTGTACGGCGGCGGGGTGCGGATCTCGGACGTGATGTGGCACCTGGACGACAACTCCGCCCAGATCAACGGCACCGCCCCGCAGGCGTTCGGCAGCCGCCACCCCGGCGGCGCGTACTTCGGGTTCGGGGACGGGTCGATCCGGTTCGTGCGGAACGGGGCCAACCCGGCGGTGGTGAAGTGGCTCGGCTGCCGGAACGACGGGAAGGTGCTCAACCTGGACTTCTAGACCGATCGGCGAGCGGCGGCAGGGGCGGGGCCGGTGGGAGGAGGGGCACGCCGGGGACCGCCCGGATCACCCCGCCCCCGAGCCGGAACCCCTTCATCTGCTCCTGCATCGACTCCTCGGACAGCGGGTGGGCCTTCACCATGTCGGCGGTGGGGAACGCCTTGCCCACCAGCACGTCCCACTTCTTCTTCTGTTCGGGGGTGAGCGCCTTCACCGCGGCGGCCATCTCGGCGTCGCGGTCCTCGGCCGCCTTCTCCACCCGGTCGTTGGCGATCACGTCGGCGGTCAGCGGCTTGAGCAGCGCGTCCAGTTTGTCCTCCTGCTCGGCCGTCAGTTGCAGTTCGCGGATGACCAGCCGGTTGAGCAGCGCCCGCGGGCCGTCCTGTTGCAGCACCGCCTGCTTCAGCCGCTTCACCCCGTCCGGCTTGAGCACCTCGCCCACCTTCTTCACGTACTCGGCGTTCATCTCGCCGGTCAACCGGGCGTTCAGTTCGGCGTTCGACCGGATCGAGATGGCCCCGCCCCGCCCGCCCCCCTGGGCCTGGATCTGGGCCTGGATGTCCGCCTGCATGGCCTTCTGGATTTCGCCCTGCTTGCCCTCGCGGAAGTCGGACAGCGTCTTGTAGTCGTCGTCGCTCAGGCCGACCTCCTTCCGCACGCTCTCCTGCCGTAGCAGGCCGCTCACGTCACCCAGCTTCAGCCGGTCGAGGGTCGGTTTCGGGTCGGCGGTGGCCGTCGGGATGGGGGCTGCGGTGCTCGGCGACAGCAGCGCCCCGCCGCCGGCCAGGCCGACGACCGAGGCACACAGCAGGCCGGCGGTCAGCCGGCGGACGGGAGTCCAGGTCATGGCGGTCATCACCTCCGAAGAGAGGGCGGCGACCGCGGGGGGCAACGCGCCCCCGGCGGCGGCCGCCAGCGTACGTTCGATCAGACGCGGCGGGACGGCCGCCGCCAGTTCGCACCCGCCGGCCAGCACCCCGAGGGCGATGCCCCGCCTGGCCAGCCGCTTCGCCAACTCCGCCCGCCCGCGGCTCAGCCGGCTGGCCACCGTGCCGACCGGCCAGCCCAACTCGGCGGCGGCCGCGGCGGTGGTCAGCCCCCGCACCCCGCACAGGACGATGGGCAGGCGGAACTTGTCCGGCAGGCGGGCGAGTTCCTCGTCCACGGCCGGCAGGAGGGTGGAATCCATCTCCGTCTCCGTGGCGGCCGGGTCGGGGAGCGGGTCCACGGCCCGCTCGCGGAGTTGACGGCGGAGGCGGCTGAGGCGGAGCTTGCGGGCGGACAGGTTGGCCACCCCGTACACCCACGCCGCCACCCGGCCGGGCGGGTGAACGGTGCCCGCCTTGCGGCTGAGCACCAGGAAGGCGACCTGGAAGGCGTCGTCGGCATCGGCCGTGTTGCCGAGGATGCGACGACACACGCCGTACACCGTCGGCCCGAGCCGACGAACCAGTTCGGCGAACGCCTGCTCGTCGCGGTGCAGGGCGAACCGGCGGACGAGGTCGCCGTCGGAGTCTGCCCGCTCGCGGACGGCGGCGAACGCCGACCACAGCCAGCCGACCCCGGACCGGGGTGCCGAATCGACCACGGCCGCCTCCGTTGTGCGGTGGGGTGCGAACACGGGTGTATTGCCCGCCGACGGGCAGTTTATCCGCGGGGGTGGGAAAAAATGTGACCGGGCGGTGAGGGATGGTTTCGTCGCACTCCCCCCCACCCCCGCGCGAAATCATCACCCGCTGGCGAAACGTCCCATGCCGGGCAAGCACTTACAGCGAATCGGCACCCCGACGAAGCGGGCGCAGGTGAATACGGGCGACTCGACTGAGACGACGAACACGAGCGGCGTGAAACTGACCCGCGACTCAGCGACGCAGTTGACGTGAAAGCGGTTCTCGGGCCGCGCCTCTCCGCACTCGCGGTTCAGGCCGCCTCCCGTTGTCTCCCGAGATGTCGGAGAGCCAACCCCGGCGAGCGAGCCGGACCAATCCCAGGAGCGGCGGGGATGATCCCGGCCGCCCCTGGTCGTTTCGCGTCGGCCACTGTCGGCCTACGCCTTCTTGCAGTCCGGCCCTTCCTTCGGATCCATCTTCTCGGTGATGTGGGCGTCCCCGCCGGCCGCCTTCAGGGCGGCCGCCTTGTCCGCGTTCAGTTGGATGTAGCTGGTCCACTGGGCGGGGGTGTTGGCCTCGGCGTAGATGGCCTCGACCGGGCACTCGGGCACGCACGCCTCGCAGTCGATGCAGTCGGCCGGGTCGATGTACAGCATCGTGTCGTCCTGGTAGAAGCACTCCACCGGGCAGACGACACAGCAGTCGGTGTATTTGCAGTCGTTGCAGTTGGCGGTGACGATGTGAGCCATGAACTCCGATCTCCGGGGCAGGTGAGAAGGGGGGGGGGTCGGTATGCACTCAGCTTTAGCTACGGCCGGCGGTTGTGTCAAGTTGGCGGGCCGCACCTTCGTGCCCTCGTCTTGACACGCCGACACGTTCTGGTATCTGTTCGCCCTTCAATTGGCTGGGGAAATGCGATGTCGGAGGTGTGGGCGAAACTGGCCGCGGACGGCTGGCGGCTGGCGGTTCTGGTCGCCGTCGCGGTCGGCGTTCACGCCTGGCTGGTGTCGCAGACCGCCGTGCCCGCCCGCGACGGGGTGGTGTTCGCCCGCTACGCCTGCCGCCTCGACGCCAGTTTCGCCAGCCAGACCGAAACCCCGCTCGACGTCGTCCGCTCGGCCGAACACCCGCCCGGCTACCCGCTCGCCGTCTCCGCCGTCGCCAAACTCACCGGCCAGACCTCCCCCGACGGATACCTGCGGGCCGCCCAGATGGCCAACGCCCTCGCCGGGGTTTTGCTCGTCGTCCCGTGCCATTTCATCGGCCGGCAACTGTTCGGGAGGAACGTCGGGTTCGCCGCCGCCCTGCTGTTCCAGGTGCTGCCGGTGCCCGCTCATGTGACCAGTGACGCCCTCAGCGAAGGGCTGTTCCTGCTGCTCGCATCCACTTCCGTGGCGTGCGGGGTGCGGGCGGTGAAGTCGCATTTGCTGGTCTGGTTCGTGGCGTGCGGGTTGGCCGCCGGGGCGAGCTACCTCGTCCGCCCGGAAGGGCTGATGACGGCCCTCGCCCCCGTGCTGGTGGTGCTGTGGGGCGTTGTTCGCGGGCGGGTGAAGGTGGTACCGGGAGTGCTGCGGGTGTTGGTACTGGCGGCGGGGGTGGCGGTGTTCGCAGGACCGTACATGGTCGCCATCGGCCGGCTGACGAACAAGCCGACGGGGGTGCAACTGCAGTCGCCGGTGGCGGCGGTTCACGGCGGCCCGCTGTTCGCCGCGTGGGCCGGCCCCAACGAGTCTCGGGCGGCGTTCGCGGCGAAGGCGGTGCCGACGGAGGTGCTGAAGGCCACGCACTACGGCGTCGGCGTGCTGGCCGTGGTGGGAGTGGGGGTGCTGTGGCGGCGGTTCGCCCGCGACCCGGGCTGGTGGGTGACGGCCCTGACCTTCGCCTGTTGCCTGGGGTTGCTTGTGTTCCTCGCCGTCCGCCGCGGGTACATCTCCGAGCGGCACGCCATGCTGCTCACGCTGCTGGCGTGTCAGTTCGCGGCGGCGGTGCTGCCCGCGTGGGCGGGGCTCATCGCCCGCGTCATCCCGCCGGTCGGTCGGATCGGTCCGCGGGTGACGGCGGCGGTGTTGTTGGCGCTGATGGTAGTGTCCGCGCTGCCGTTCGCCTTGAAGCCGGAATCCCGCAGTCGGGGAGAGGTTCACAAACAGGCCGGGCTGTGGCTGGCCGAACACGCCGACCCGGCCGACGCGATCGTCGACCCGTACACGCTGGCCGAGTGGTACGCCGGCCGCACCCGCACGCACCTGAGCGACCACTCACGCGGGCTGCCGCCGGTCAGCTACGTCGTGCTGGAGAACACCACCTCCACCCCCGAGTCGCCGATGCCGCTGCTGGGGTGGGCGAGAGACCTGACCAAACGGCCGGACGCCACGCTGGTGAAGCACTGGCCGGAGGGTGTGCCGGCGAGCGAGGCGAGGTTGCACGTGTGGAAGGTCACGTCCCGGCCGTGACGGAGTGAAGAGACCTCACCCCCCGGCC